>SLPB01000159.1 GCA_007132225.1 Bacteroidales bacterium
AAATAATTTAGATCATGCTGAACAAATTCCTGCTAAGTCTTGCTTTCTGCCTGATAGCATCTCTCGCCATTGGACACAATCAGAACCTTGAGCGGTTATCATATAATAACCCTGATTTACTGGTCGATCTGGGTGTGGGCCTGTGGGGATGGCCGCTTCCAATGGATTATAATAATAACGGATTGACCGATCTTGTTGTAGCAAGTACAGCTAATGGAATTTATAACGGGGTTTACCTCTTTGAAAATACCGGCATTACTGATACTCTAACCAATCTGCCAGTTTTCAAAGCAGCCAGGCGCCTTGGCAAGGCTGTTCGTAATCCGGCCATCTCCTATATTGATGAAAAACCCGTTATTACAACACCCGGGTATGTTTATCCGGACTTTAAAAATACAGTATTTGAAAATCCGGACAGCATTCCGGCACCAGTGTCAAGGGATTTTTACCCTGAAGGTGGCAGTTTCCGTGGAAATCACTGGAGATACTTTGATTATAACGGTAATGGTATAATGGATTTGCTGGTCGGTATCGGGTACTGGGGTAAATATGGCTGGGATAATGCATATAACGATAAGGGACAATGGACAAGGGGTCCACTGCATGGCCACGTTTTTTTACTATTGAATAACGGGACTAATGAGAATACCTTTTATGAAGATCCAGTGCGGCTAATGGACACCGATGGTAAACCTATTGATGTTTTTGGTCGCCCATTACCTAATTTTGCTGACTTTACCGGTAACGGGAAACCGGACTTAATTTGCGGTGAGTTTCGCGACGGGTTTACCTTTTTCGAAAATGTCGGAACAAGAAACAAACCGCTTTTTGCTCCGGGTCGGCCACTTATAAACGGGGATAAACATATCCGGATGGATCTTTGCATGATCACCCCCGTAGCATATGATTTTACAGGTAATGGCTGGCCTGACCTGGTAGTCGGAGATGAAGACGGCAGGGTAGCATTAGTTGAACATACGGGGAAAATGGTTGATGGAATGCCGTTGTTTCTTCCTCCACGTTATTTCCGCCAGCAGGCAGACGAGGTTAAGTTTGGAGTTTGTGTAACGCCGGTGGGGATTGACTGGAATGGTAATGGCCGTGATGATATAATAGCAGGTAACACCGCAGGCCAGATTGGATTTATAGAAAATCTTGGAGGTAACCCTGTCAAATGGGACGCGCCAAAATTGCTGGAAGCCGGGGGTGAAATAATTCAGATAATAGCAGGGGCTAACGGATCAATCCAGGGACCTGCCGAATCGAAATGGGGTTATACTACACCAACTGTTGCGGACTGGAACAATAACGGCCTGCCCGATATTATTGTCAATTCGATATGGGGTAAAATCATATGGTACGAAAACATCGGTACCCGCACAAAACCTGAACTGGCAGCTGCCAGGCCGATAGATGTAGAATGGGAAGGAGAGGCACCCAAACCGGCATGGAACTGGTGGGATCCGCAAGGCAACGAATTGGTTACTCAGTGGCGTACAACCCCGGTGGCGGTGGACTGGACAGGTAACGGATTAACTGACCTTGTTATGCTGGATCATGAAGGTTATCTGGCTCTGTTTCGCCGTGAAATGCGTGATGGTAAGCTTATCTTGTTACCAGGTGAGCGGGTATTTCAAATTGACTGGAAGCATCTGAGTGATGAGCCTCTGAGACTCTCCGCCCGAAAAGCCGGCGGAAGTGGTCGCCGGAAATTGGCCATTGCTGACATTGATGGTGACGGCCGTTTGGACCTGCTGCTGCAAACCGGCCAGAACAGTTCGTATTTTCGTAATCTTGGCGAGGTTAACGGGATTACTGTGTTTCGTGACAAAGGCCCCGTTGACGAGTTGACGCTCGGGGGCCATACACCCAGTCCAACAGTAATAGATCTTGATGGTGACGGGGTTCCTGAATTTCTTATTGGTGCAGAAGATGGTTTCCTTTATTACAAAAAAAATAATTTCACTGAACCCGGCCGGTAAAATTGAAATTATAAAAACCGTCAATCTGCCAATTACAAAAACATAAAGATGGTAAATTCATAAAAAAAGATATTTTTGCTATTAAACAGATTGAAAAACATTAACCGATATAATCATTATGGATAATAAACTCAGCTTTCCTCTTCTTGCACTTGGTGTTTCAGTAATGATCGGCAGTGGATGCAGCAAGGAAAATAATCAGAATCCCAACGTTATTTTCATAATTGCCGATGACCTGGGATGGGCACAGTCAGGTGCTTATGGAAGTGAATACTATCATACCCCAAACATTGACCGTCTGGCTGAAGAAGGTATAAAGTTTACCAATGCCTATTCAGCTGCCGCCATGTGCTCCCCTACCCGCGGATCAATAATGACAGGCAAGTACCCGGCACGCCTTCATCTGACTGACTTTATTCCGGGTAACCAGAATGATCATTATCCGTTATCTGAGCCTGACTGGCAAAAATATTTACCTCTTGATGAGGTTACACTTGGGAATTTATTCAGTGAGAAGGGCTACAGGACAGCCTTTTTCGGCAAATGGCATATCAGCAAAGCTAAGTTCGGACCTGAAAGTCTGTCCCACAATCCCGACAAGCAGGGCTTTGACCAGCATTTCATAATTGATAAGCCAGACAGCACTTTTGACCCCGAGCATGATCCGCACAGTTCAGATTCAATTGGTAATACATCGGTCAAGTTTATCCGCGAAAATGCTACCAACCCCTTTTTCCTGGTAATGAGTTTTAGTGCCATACATGATCCGCTAATGGAAAGTGCAGATTCAATTGCCAAATGGAGAAGTCTGCCGGCCACTGAAGAGCCGGAAAATAACGCTATTATTGCTGTCATGCTGGCAAGGCTGGACCGGAATATCGGCAAGGTACTTGATGAGGTCGAAAAATTGAATCTTACCCAGGAAACTCTGGTTGTTTTTTACTCGGATAACGGTGGCAGGCACGACAGGATCGTGGTTCATAACGAAGAACGTGGAAGAGCATGGCAGACTCCTTTAAGAATGGGAAAAGGGTGGCTTTATGAAGGAGGTATCCGTGTGCCACTGGTGATAAAATGGCCCGGGGTAATAGATAATGGACTGGTAAGCAATGAAATAGTTTCATCAAACGATTTCATGCCAACTTTTTCCGAGCTTCTTGGCAGAGAACCGGAACCTGATGTTGATGGAGTAAGCTTGCTGCAGCATGTTAAATCAGGAGAGGCGCTGCCTGAAAGAAACCATTACTGGCACTATCCGCATTACCATTTTGGGTCGGGCATGGTACCTGCCGGTGCTATTAGAAGCGGAAAATGGAAGCTTATTGAGTGGTATGAAAACAGCATCCTGGAAAGTGATGAACCGGCATACGAATTATATGATCTTGAGAATGATATTGGTGAATCGTTAAACCTGGCTGACAGCAAAACGGAATTGACAATGGAGCTGGCAGAGGAACTTCGAAGATGGAGAAAAGAAGTTAACGCACAAATGCCTGTTCCCAATCCGGACTATAAATAACTCATCACATCAAATTTGCAGCCTTTAAAAACAAAGAAATGAAACAATATAATCCGAAATTACTGGGTCTTTCCATGGCAGGATTAATGGCAATTCCATTTGCCTGCAGCGAAAAAAGTCCAGACTCAATAAGCATCCCCGACAAACCCAACATCTTGATAATCCTGCCTGATGACCTGGGATGGTCGGATATCGGCTACCATGGTTCGGATATCAAAACACCCAATATTGATAACCTGGCAAGATCAGGTATAATGCTGAATCAACATTATACAATGCCAACCTGCACTCCCAGCAGGGTAAGCCTTATGACCGGCCTTTATGCAAGCAGGTATGGGGTAGTCGGGCCCGCCTACGGTGAGGTAATTGACCTGGGTGACCCCACTTTGCCTTCACTTCTCCGAAATAATGGCTATTTCACTGCTATTGATGGTAAGTGGCATATGGGCTCTCCTCCATATACTCCTTTAAAATATGGATTTGATTCTTCCTACGGTTATTTTGATGGTCAGATTGACCCCTATACCCATGAATATGCGAGGGATGCTGAATTTACCGACCGGAGATCATGGCACCGCAACGATGAGTACCTTGATGAGAGCGGAACCCATGTTACCGATCTTATAACAGCTGAAGCTGTCCGGATCATTGAAGAGGAAAGGGAAGAACCGTTTTTTTTGTATGTGGCTCACCATGTACCGCATTCCCCTCTTGATGAACCCGAAGAGTGGATGTCGGTTTATGATGATTATCTTATGAACCCCTCCCGAAAGTTGTTTGCTGCAAGCATCACCCACATGGATGATGGCATTGGGAAGATCATTGATGCACTGGAGAGGACCGGGCAACGTGAAAATACGCTTATAATATTCATGAGCGATAATGGCGGCACAAAGAGATGGCATAATGAAACTACTTACCGGGGCAAGTATGCAGATAAACCACATGAGGTACTGGGAAATAATTTCCCTTTACGGGGATGGAAACACGAGTTGTACGAGGGAGGCATACGCGTACCTGCCTTTATAAACTGGCCCGGACAGCTGGAACCGGGAGTAATTGATTTCCCGGTTCATATAGCGGACTGGCTGCCAACGATTAGCTATTTAACGGGTATTGAACAGGATCTTAGACCGGATCTGGATGGCCGGAATATCTGGCATGAGCTGACCGGTGAACTTAAGTTTGCGGGCTCAAGACAACTTTACTGGAAGACGGGCCGGAGCTATGCAGTAAGGGATGGAAACTGGAAACTGCTGGTGCACAACAATAATGATATAGAATTGTATGATCTGGAAAACGATTTCCGTGAAACCAGAAATTTAAAGGATGCAAATCCGGAAAAATTAGGTCAAATGCTGGATTTACTGGAAATGTTTAAAAAAGATGACAGGCAGCGCGAATGAGAGCCCAGGTAAGAAGATCTTATTCTATCGGAAATTTGATGTAAAACAAAGTCAGGGTAATTATTTATATCAGCATTATCATGTAATTTCAAAAACCTCCTTTTATAATGACGCAACGGATCATCTTCAGTCCTCTGGCAATAACAACAGGCTTGTTTTCCTTTCTTTCCTGTTCAGGTACTTCTGAGGATAAACCTTCACCCGTTAAAAACCCTAACATCATTATCATACTGGCCGATGATATGGGATATGGTGATCCGACATGCTATAATCCCGAATCAGAAATCCCTACACCTAATATAGATCGTATAGCTCAACAAGGTATCCGTTTAACTGACGCCTATGCTCATCCGTGGTGTGTTCCCTCCCGGTATGGGATGATTACAGGCAGACATCCTCTTAATAGTCAGCTAAACTGGAGGGATAGAAGCCTGATAGGTCCCGGTCAAATTACGATAGCTTCACTTCTTAGGCGAAATAACTATTATACGGCAATGGTTGGTAAATGGCATTTGGGCTTTGATTCCGTAAACTGGGATAATGTAGAACCTGCTAAATCGCTAAGAGGAGGGCCGGTGGATCATGGCTTTGACTATTTTTTCGGCATACATGCCTCACTGGATATACCTCCTTACTTTTATATTGAAAATGACAGGGCTGTTGTTCCACCGGTCAGTTATATAAATGCAAGTCGGAGCCCCGATGCTACCAGGCCAACATCAGGAGAATTCTGGAGGGCAGGAAAAACAGCACCCGGGTTTAAACATAAAGAGGTGGACCCAGCATTTGCAGGGAAGGCAGTTGAATTTATAAATGATTATAATAAGAGCGGAAAAAATCAGCCTTTCTTTCTTTTTCTCTCACTGGCATCACCTCATACCCCCTGGCTGCCAACATCGGAGTTCGAAGGAAAAAGTGGCGCCGGCTCTTACGGGGACTTTGTTATGCAGGTTGATAATACTGTTGGAAAGGTGATGGGCATATTAAAGCAGTCGGGACTGGAGGATGAAACCCTGCTTATTTTTACCAGTGATAACGGTCCGCTATGGTATATTGACGATATAAAAAAATACGATCACAGGGCAGCAGGCAGGCTTCGGGGAATGAAGAATGATGTATGGGAAGGAGGACACAGGATCCCGTTTGTAGCTCAATGGCCGGGCAATATCCCTGCTAACATTGTCCGTGATGACATTGTCAGCTTCGAGGATCTTCTGTCTACACTGGCAGCTGTTACGGGTGATAATCTGCCTGAAAGAAATAAACTTGACAGTTACAATATGTTACCTGTTTTGCTAAATGAGGCGATTGAAAAACCAATAAGGGAAAAAGTTATAATATATGATAATGCAATAAGAAAAGGAGAGTGGAAATTTATCGATGGAAGTGGAGAAGGACGCGTAAGCAGGAGGTGGGTGAACGACAGTTCATTATTAGACAAGGACATTCCGGGGGAATTGTATAATTTGAAAGATGATGTTTCCGAGCAAAACAACCTGTATTATGATAAGCCGGGGAAAGCCCGTGATTTGCTCGAGGAGTTAAACGCATATAAGAATAACATAAGCACAAACTGAACTCATTTCATAGAGCAAAAAACAACCCGTAAATTCTTAATTAACCCCTGCTAAAATTATTTCAAATATAATATTGACTTTAAAAAAAATAATCCCTCATGCAAACCAAATTTAAATTTCCGTTGCTTGCACTTGGAGTTTCAGCCATGATCAGCAGCAGTTGCAACAATGCAGAAGGTCCGCTACCCAATGTTGTTATATTCTTTGCCGATGACCTTGGCTGGCCCCAGTCGGGTGCCTATGGCAGTGATTATTATCACACACCAAATTTAGACCGCCTCGCATCTGAAGGTATACGTTTCACTGATGCATATACGGCAGCAGCAATCTGTTCACCTACACGTGCATCTATGATGAGTGGGAAATATCCTGCCCGGCTGAACATAACAGATTTCATACCCGGTAACAGGCGTGATATTTACCCCCTGAGGCAACCTGCAATGCAACAATTCCTGCCACTTGAGGAGGTTACTCTTGGTAACCTGTTCAGTGACCAGGGCTATCATACTGCATTTTTTGGCAAGTGGCACCTTAGTCCCGTGAAATTCGGGCCGGAAAGCCTTCCATTTTACCCGGACAAGCAGGGCTTCACCGATTATTTTGTTATTGACAAGCCCTGCGGAAACACTCAGCCTGAGTTTGATCCTCATAAGTCCGGTCGTATTGGTGATACCTCGGTGGAATTTATAAGGGAAAACGCTGATGATCCTTTCTTTCTTTTCATGAGTTTCAGTGCCATCCATGACCCACTGGTTGAAAAAGCAGATTCAATTGCCATGTGGAGAAACCATCCGGGAAGTAAGAAGCCGGAGAATAATCCAATTATTGCTGCTATTCTGTCAAGACTCGACAGAAATGTTGGTAAGGTGCTGGATGTGATTGATGAATTGAGGCTGGCTGAAAACACAATTGTTGTTTTCTATTCCGATAACGGTGGACTGGCGGAAAACAATAATGTTTATTATCGGGATTATTATCCGGAAGGTGAAGAAATGGAGATTGCAAAACAAACGCCCCTGAGAAAAGGAAAAGGCTGGCTGTATGAAGGTGGCATCCGTGTACCTCTTGTAATAAGATGGCCGGGTCTTATAGAGAAGGGTTCGGTAAGCAATGAAGTAGTATCGTCTTACGATTTTATGCCCACCTTTTGCGATCTGTTGGGAACAGAACCGGAAGCCGATGTTGATGGGATCAGTTTCCTTGCTCATCTTAAAACCGGAGACCCTCTTCCGGAAAGAAACCATTACTGGCACTATCCGCACTATCATAATCAATCAGGTATGCTGCCCGGAGCTGCAATCAGAAGCGGGAAATGGAAGCTTATCGAGTGGTATGAGAAAAGCATCCTGAATAATGGTGAATCAGCTTATGAATTGTATGACCTTGAAAATGATATTGGTGAATCGGTAAACCTGGCCGGCAGAGAAAATGATATTGTCAAAAAACTCTCAGGTGAGCTGGACAGGTGGCGCGGTGAGGTAGACGCGCAAATGCCGGTACAAAATCCAAATTATTGATAAAGGTTCTTATATTTACTGGCGCCGCAAGTTCATTAAACCCTTACATGGATAATAAGTAATTAATATTCCCGTAAGAGCTATACTCAATAATTTAAGAGGTTTCAAAAGCTTTAA
>SLPB01000050.1 GCA_007132225.1 Bacteroidales bacterium
ATTGAAGCCAATATCATGATAAACCTTACTGAAGAGATCTCCTCCGATGAATTCAGGGGTTCTATCCAGATACAATCAAGAAGGCCCGTTTATAACTCATCTTACAGAACCGTGCTTTTCAATTATATGGACAATAACCTTCACTTCAGGTATACCGAGCACGAGACTCTTGAGTTCAGTGAAACACAGCATCTTTCCAACCTGACTTCAATATTGGCCTTTTATGCCTATATAATTATAGGACTGGATTATGATTCATTTTCACTTAATGGCGGAACTGAGTATTTTCAGAAAGCTGAGACCATTGTAAGCAATGCTCAAAATGCCAGTGAGCGGGGATGGAAATCATTTGAAACCAACCGCAACAGGTACTGGCTTGTTTCCAATTTAAGAGACTCCAAGTATGCACCGGTCAGGGAGTTTAATTACCGCTATCACAGGCTCGGGCTCGATCGTATGAGTGATCGTCCTGCAGCTGCCCGTGGAGATATTGTAGAGAGCCTGTTCCTGCTTCAGAAAGTACACCGTGAAAAACCTGATAATTTTATGCATCTCCTGCAAGTTGTTTTTGATGCCAAGTCTGATGAGATTATCAATATTTTTTCTGAAAGTACCCCGGATGAAGCACAACGTGCAACCACAGTACTCCGGGAAGTAGACCCCTCAAATACACCAAAATATCAGCGAATACTGCAATAGCCATTACCTGCTTTTTCAAAACCGGCTATCTGTTTTTAAAATTCACGGATTGTTATTTTGAAGATAAATTTGTTTAATTTAGATGGACAAAAAACTGATATTATTTTATGCTCCGGAAATTATCTGTAAATAATTATGCGCTTATTGATGAACTCGATATAGATTTTTCTTCCGGTCTTTCCATTATTACGGGTGAAACAGGTTCGGGGAAATCTATACTGCTGGGTGCCATGTCCCTTATCCTGGGTCAGCGTGCTGATACGTCGGTTCTCCAGGATAAAACCAGGAAATGCATTGTTGAAGGCGAATTTGAGATATCAGGGTATGCCCTGAATCCTTTTTTTGAAGAAAATCAGCTTGATTACGATGATATATCTATTATACGACGTGAGATCAATGAATCAGGAAAATCACGCGCCTTTATCAACGACACTCCAGTTAATCTGAATGTTTTGAAAGATCTTGGGATGAAACTTGTTGATATTCACTCCCAGCATAATAATCTTATTCTTTCAGAGAACAGGTTTCAACTTGATGTGATGGATGTGATAGCCGGAAACAGGAAGGTGCTCGAATCTTATTACCGTCATTACCGGGAATATGCATCAGTTATGGATCATTACAGGGTGCTTTGTGCAAAGGCAGAAAAGGCAGGAGCTGACCTCGACTATTACCGGTTCCAGCTTGATCAGCTCAACGCAGCCAGACTTGTTGCCGGAGAACAGAAGGAGCTTGAGGATGAGCTGCAGTTGCTGACCCATGCAGGAGAGATTAAGGAGACACTCAATCATTCATCTATGGTTTTTAACGGGGATGAAAACTCATTGCTCAGTCTCCTCAGGGATATTCAACAGGGACTGGGGAGGATTGAGCCTTTCTTTCCCAAAATCAACGATCTCCATCAACGACTGCAGAGCTCTGTGATTGAGCTCAAGGATATTTCAGATGAGCTTGCAGGATTGGATTCCTCCACTGAGTTTGATAACGGCAGGATTGATCATGTCAATGAACGTCTTGATCTTATTTACAGTCTGCAGCAAAAACACCATGTTTCCTGTGTGGAGGAACTTCTTGCTATTCGTGATGACCTGCAGGGAAAAGTGGAGGAGATCAATAACTACGAGTCCAGTATTGAGCAGGCGGTTAAAAAACTTGAAGAGTGTACCCATAACCTTACTTTGGTTTCACAGACACTTTCTGAATCCAGAATTAAAGCTATACCCTTGCTGGAGGAGCATATGGTGAGCCTGCTCAGGCAACTTGGAATTCCCAATGCCCGCTTTGAGGCCAGGCATCAAAGACTTGATGATTTCACCAGGGATGGAACTGACAAGATTGTTTTTTTATTTTCGGCTAATCGTCAGTCACCTCCCATGGAACTTGGCCGGGTTGCTTCAGGGGGCGAAATGTCTAGGGTTATGCTTAGCCTTAAGTCACTGATTGCAAAGACTAAATCCCTTCCAACCATAATTTTTGACGAGATTGACTCCGGTGTATCCGGCGAGGTTGCCGGTAAGATGGGGAACATAATGAAAAATATGTCCGGTCATATGCAGGTTATCAATATTTCCCATCTGCCCCAAATTGCAGGTAAGGGAGACCAGCAATTCCTGGTTTACAAGGAAGACATTGATAATGCAACATACACGCGCATTCGCCTTCTTGACAGGGATGAAAGGGTTAGGGAGATAGCAAGAATGCTTAGCAGCGACGGACTGACTGAGGCTGCTATTGTGAATGCAAGGGAATTAATGGAATAAGTGGATAACCTTTATCCCTGGGTTACAAGGTAGCCCGGGACAGCAGGATGGTCATTCAATTTCTGTTTTCTGCCGGTATCATTTTCATCTGGTATATTCCGGCATTTTCAACTCCAGCCCTTGAGAAAGCATCAGGTCGGAAACTGTTATTTATATAAAGACTTGTCTGGTCACAGTAATAATCGCTGGCAGGAATTCCTGATGTTCCAGTAGGGATCACCGAGAAGGAGTTATCCCAGTTTGCCGTTGAATAGATGTGCCGTTGAGATGCACCATGATTGACCACAAAGGGGTTGGTGTAATTATACGAATAGGGACTGACTGTATGGAAGCTTCCGCCGGGCTTGTATGGTCCCCTGTTTATATTAAAAACGATGTCCAGAATTTTTACATCTCCCATTGGGTGAGCCAGGGTCAGGCTGTGTTCATCGCCCCAGGCCCATCCATTCGGGTTCGGACCACGGTTATGCTCCAGCCATTCAATGCTTTTGCTGAAGGCTTTGTGAACCATGCCGGTAAATGAGGCATTTCCGGGTTGATCCCCGGAATTTGTGAACCAGGCTGACTCCTTGTTATGCCATACACGATCAATTATATTACGTACCAGTACTTTGCTTGAGATAAATTCCTGGTAGAGCTCTTCACCCATATCTTCAAGCAAAAGATTCTCAATAAATGTAAGGTAAAATTTTTCAAATATCAGCGGTGCGGGGCTTTGAGAATCGTAGACATTATCCCATCCGGTCAGCATCTCTATAGCTGTACGTTCATTGACAGTGGGCTGGGGCAATTTCTCCATCTCCATTAACAGATCAGGGAGCATCTGTTCACTGAGCTTTGATTTTTTGTCACCCAGTATGGCTTTAAAATCGTCGACCGACAGGTGTTCTTTTTCCGTCAGCATCTCCTTTATCCTGTCATATCTGTAGGGCAGGTCAAACCAGTGACTGATATAGTATGGATAGTTATCAGGTACTGTCCGGTTGTTTGCTGATAAAACAAACCCGGTGGGAGGGTTATAGGTGTATGGCAATTCTTCAAAAGGAACCATTCCCTGCCAGTCGTATGTATCATCTTCGCCCGATACGACAAAAATTCCCCTGCCTTCCCTGATGGGAATGCCGGCAGCAGTTTGCAATCCTATATTACCGTCGACGTCAGCATAGTTAATATTCTGGCTTACTGAAAGGAAAGTGGTTACTGCATCCCTGAACTCGTCCCAGTTGCCTGCCCTGTTCAGAAGATAGACACTTCGTACCTCATTGCTGTATTGGTTTCCGGTCCATTTCATTGAAATAACCTGGTCATCCAGATCTTTAAGATCTGAGATAACAGGCCCCCGGTGGGTAAAAAGAATTTCCTTTTCTACCGCTTCATCATTGACGGTTTTGATTATTTCAGTACGTACATCCATATCTTTCCACTCTCCCATAAATTTATACTGGTGGGGATTGGCCGGGTTTATGGTTTCCAGGAAGAAATCCACGTCATCCAGCATCACGTTGGTTAATCCCCAGGCAATTCTTTCGTTATGGCCTGAGATCACAAAGGGTTGTCCGGGAAGGACCACTCCTGTCACATTCAGTTTGCCTTCTATGACATGATGCATCTGATACCATATTCCCGGAGCAAAGAGTCCCAGGTGCATATCATTGGCAAAAACGGGCTTGCCTGTAGTACTTTTCTCCCCGGAAACGGCCCAGTTATTACTGCCACTAAAAACCTCGAGACCAAGCTCTTTGAGCCTGGCTGACTGCTCAAGCAGTTCAGAGCGAAACTCTGCTTCTGCAAGCACATGCTCCGGGTAAACATAGCTGGTCTGAAGATCCAGGTCCGGTATCAGTTCCCTGAATTTATCCTGATCAACTTTCTCCCGTAACTTGTGCAGTATTATTTCAGTGGACCATCCCATGTTCAGATCCCATGCCATGTAACCAGTGAGGTTGACAGAGTGCTCCGGTTCCCATTTTTCAGGCGTGTATCCCAGTACGGAAAATTCGGGGGGCAACTTGTTTTGGGTCTGGTCAATAAACTGGTTAACTCCGTCTGCAAAAGCTTCGAGAGCATTTAGTACATCGGGCTCAGTCTGCTGAAGAACCATTGCTGATTTTTCAGGAATCCTGAGTGCACGCATAAGATGATCGGTTTCAACAAGATCTTCGCCGAATATTTCCGAAAGGCGCCCGGTAGTTGCTCTTCTGAGAAGGTCCATCTGCCATAGCCTGTCCTGTGCCATCACAAAACCAACTGCACGGTACAGGTCTCCTTCATTTTCAGCATATATCACAGGAACAGCATATGAATCCCTGATAACGGTTACCTCTGCTGTAAGACCTTCAATGTAAACATCCTGGTTGTAATCCGGCAGGGCTTTTCTGGCAATGTTGCGGACAAACAAGAGGCCTGCAATAAGCAGAATCAGTAAAACAACTCCTGTTATTCTGAGTATTTTTTTAAGTAATTGCATTTGGCAGGGATATAGTTTGGGTCCTGAAATACACTACACCTTATAAGCTTTCGGAGTTTAAAGCCAAAGTTCAGGTTCAGATATTGACTTTTTATCCGGATTGCTATGAGTGAAATATAGTTGCAGGACTTTAATAAAAATCACTTCATATTCAAATATAATTCAAATATCCCTTAAATCGAAAAAAAATGGCCTGATATATTTTTTGGTAATCTTTTATTTTTTTTACCTTTCTTTATATTGTTGTAAAAATCTATTTAATCAGCGATCATCATGAACAGATTCAAACATTTAGCACTGTTTTGTTCGTTTTCTTTATTTCAGTTGTGGACCGGTGCCTCCGGCAGTTTTGCAAATATACCAGAAGATGTTCCGGGACAGACCGGATGGACTTTCGGAGCCCTTCCTGCAATATCCTATAATAGTGATCTTGGGTTTCAGTATGGAGGACTTGTTAATCTCTATTATTTCGGAGACGGTTCTTCTTATCCAGGATATATGCATTCGATATATGCGGAATTTTCGAGGTACACAAAAGGCAGCGGAATAAACAGGCTTTTTTATGATAGTGAATACCTTATTCCCAATATTCGTGTTACTGCAGATTTTGGTTATTTTACGGATAAGGCACTCGATTTTTATGGGTTTAACGGCTATAATTCCATATATTTTGAAAACTGGGAAGATGACTCTCATGATGATTACAGGAGCAGAATGTTTTACAGGCATGAGAGGAATATGTTGAGGATGACTCTTGATTTTCAGGGTCAGATTTCGGGAAGAGAACTTCGCTGGGTAGGTGGCATAGGTCTTCTTAAAAATAGTATCGGGCCGGTCGATATAGATGCATTGAACAAGGGAGAGGATGAAGAAGACCAGCTTCCCGGCCATGATGAGGTTATGGGATTATATGACAGGTATGTGAACTGGGGAATTATATCCTCTGAGGAGAAGGATGGCGGCAGTGCAAATCATTTTAAGGCTGGCCTCGTGTATGACACACGTGACAATGAGCCAAACCCAATGTCAGGTATGTGGTCCGAAGCTGTCATATTTACCGCTCCAGGTTTCATGGGTAACGGGAATTTTTCTTTCTCCAGGATAGCGCTTACCCACAGGCAGTATTTCACTATTATTGAAAATGATCTTTCATTTGCCTACAGGCTTAAATACCAGGGTACACTTTGGGGTGATGTGCCATTTTTCATGCTTCCTTACATGATCAGTTCTTTTTCCCCTGATGCCAATACTGACGGACTTGGTGGTTCAAAAACCATCAGGGGAGTACTGCGGAACAGGGTTGTCGGTGATGCTACTGCCTTTGGAAATTTCGAGCTGCGATGGAAGTTCTACCGACTTGTCCTTTTTAACCAGAATATATACCTGGCTTTAAACAGTTTCATCGATGCGGGCCAGGTTGTAAGTAAAAAGAGAATTGATGTTCCCGATAACGCTGAATTTCATGCCTTTTACAATGAAGGTGAAGACTCCCTGCACCTTACCATGGGCGGGGGGTTCAGGATTGCCATGAACGAGAATTTTATTCTGGCCCTTGATTACGGGCACCCCCTGGATAAACGCGATGGCAGCGGGGGCTTATATGTGGGACTTAATTACCTGTTTTAAGATTACCGGCTTTAATTGAAGTTGTAATTCCTGAATGGTTTAAATTAAGACTAAATAAAGCCAATCTTTTTTCTTATATTAACCATCAAATTGTATATTTGCATTCCTGTATTGTTGGTTTGTTATAACCTGCAGGATTAAGTTATTCAGTTTTTTATTTTGCATTCGTTTTATCAAAATCAAAAATCATGGTTTGTAATTTACTTGAAGGTAAAAAAGGCATCATATTTGGCGCCCTAAACGAAAAATCCATTGCATGGAAGGTTGCTGAGAAGGCATATGACCAGGGTGCCCGGTTTATCCTGACAAATGCCCCGGCGGCAATTCGTTTCGGTGAAATTGATAAACTTGCCAAAAAGTGTAACTCCCGGGTGATCGCAGCTGATGCCACTGATGTCAAAGATCTTGAAAAAGTGTTTTCGGCAGCTATGGAAGTGTATGAAGGCAAGATCGATTTTATACTGCATTCCATAGGAATGTCACCCAATGTTAGAAAAAGTATTTCATACGATAAGATAAACTACGATTTTTACCATAAGACACTTGACATCTCGGCGATGTCATTCCACAAGATCCTCCAGGTTGCCAGACAAATGGATGCCATAAATGACTGGGGGTCAGTAGTTGCACTTAGCTATGTTGCTGCCCAGCGAACCCTTTACGGCTATAATGATATGGCAGATGCCAAGGCTTTGCTTGAATCAATTGCAAGGAGTTTTGGATATATTTACGGTCGTGATAAAAAGATCAGGGTGAACACCATTTCACAATCTCCGACAATGACTACTGCGGGGCTTGGTGTCAAGGGCTTTGATTCGCTGGTGGACTTTACAGAGCGAATGTCACCCCTTGGGAATGCTACTGCCGAAGAGTGTGCCGACTACTGCATCACCCTTTTCTCCGATCTTACCCGGAAAGTTACCATGCAGAACCTCTTTCATGACGGAGGGTTCTCCAGCATGGGTATGAGCATTAAAGCCATGCATCAGTATGATAAGAGTTTCAGGCCCTGTGATTAAAGGCTTGTAGCAGAGGCGTCAGCAATATTTTGCTTGCTTTTTTCTGCTTTTATTTTGTTCTTTGCCTCTGTTATTTCAGGACAATCATAATCTAATGGCAGTATTTTTTCTCGTATCATTTTATGTTTTCACCCCGGTTATTATTCTCCATGTTTGTCACCGGTACAGATGGGTAAACAAGCTAGGGGCGGTTGTTATTGCATATATTATCGGATTGATACTCGGTAATGCCGGTGTTCTTAACCATATTGAATCCAGTGCATCGGTTCAGGACATGATGACCACAATTACTATCCCGCTGGCTATACCCCTGATGCTTTTTTCTGTTGATATAAAAAAGTGGTTTAGCGTTGCCGGTACCGCCATGTTATCCATGGTTTTTGCACTGACCGGAGTACTATCCATGGTTTTTCTGGGTTTCTTTTTATTCAGGGGATACGGGATAGTTGATATCTGGAAGGTGTCGGGCATGCTGATAGGCGTCTATACCGGTGGTACACCAAACCTTGCATCAATTAAGCTTGCCCTGAATATTGATGAGACAATATACATTGTAACACATACCTATGATCTTTTAATTGGAGTTGTCTATCTGCTTTTTATGCTTTCAATCGGACAGCGTTTCTTTTTAAAATTTTTGCCTGCCTATAAGCATGCCGACCCCAAATCCGCTGCTAATGGTGATTTTGACGGTGAAGATCCTTATTGGGGGATTTTTAAAAAGAAAATTTTTCTGCCTCTGCTCAGGGCACTTGGACTGTCTGTTCTGATCTTCGCCGTTGCTGGTGTTGTGAGTCTTTTACTGCCGCAGAGTGCACAGATGGCAGTTGTGATATTACTTATAACTACATTTGGCATAGCTGCTTCCCTTATTCCTTCCATAAACCGGACAGAAAAGAGCTTTGAGCTTGGCATGTATTTTATATTGATCTTTAGTATTGTCGTATCATCCATGGCCGATATTAACAGGTTCATAGCAGCCAGTCCCTCGATCCTTCTCTATGTAACTCTGGCCGTTTTTGGTTCACTTCTAATCCAGGTTACACTTTCCCGTATCTTCAAGGTTGATGCCGACACGCTTATGATAACATCCACGGCATTTATATGTTCTCCTCCCTTTGTGCCTGTTGTTGCCGGCGCTCTAAGGAACAAGGAAGTAATTGTTTCCGGGCTTACCGTTGGTATTATTGGCTACGCAGTGGGCAATTATCTTGGTGTTATGATTGCGCTTTTTTTAAGAGGACTTTGATAACCTGTAATTTATTTGACCAATTCCGGTTTAATGTTTCACCCGATGTGATTATTTATATATGTTTTGCATCGGGATATTTATTAACTTCGTAGTTCTTGCAGTTTCTTCGGGAATTATATTATTAATATATGACAACAGGGAAATTTAACCGGTTATAATTATGTTATTGATAACGAACATAAAAAAACTGGTCCAGGTTGAGGATAAAAAGAGGGCTAACGTTGCGGGAGCTGAAATGGGGCGGCTTCCCGTCCTGGAAAACGCCTGGCTTTTTATTAAGGACGGCCTGATTGAGGATTTTGGAAAGATGGAGGATATTGAAACTGTTTTTGATGGTAATCCCTTCAGTGTAAATCACGATCCGCATTCACAGGATTTTACTGTTAGACCTGACAGGTTAATTGACCCCGGTGCAGGTATAGAGCATATTGATGCTAGCGGAAGACTTGTGCTACCCTCATTTTGCGATTCTCACACTCATCTCGTTTATGCCGGCAGCCGTGAGATTGAATATATTGATAAGATAAAGGGATTATCCTACCAGGAGATAGCAAAAAGGGGAGGAGGAATATTAAATTCTGCGATGCTGCTTCAGAAAACCTCGGAAGATGATCTATATGAGCAATCCCTTGAAAGGGCCAGGGAGATAATTATGATGGGTACCGGTGCTGTAGAGATCAAGAGTGGATACGGACTGACTCCAGAGGATGAGATGAAGATGCTGAGGGTTATCAGGAGACTTAAGGAGTCAACTCCACTTGTTGTCCGTTCCAGTTTTCTCGGGGCGCATGCCCTGCCCGCTAAATACAAAGGCCGGAGGAGAGAATATGTAGATCTTGTAGTGAATAAAATGATTCCCATGGTTGCAGATGAAAAACTTGCTGATTATATAGATGTATTTTGTGATCACGGTTTTTTCTCTGTTGAAGATACTGAACGTATACTTAAAGCAGGTGCCAGGTGCGGACTGAGAGGCAAGATACATGCCAATGAACTGGGTTATTCAGGAGGTATCCAGGCGGGGGTTAAATTTAAAGCACTCTCCGTCGATCATCTTGAATTTACCGGGGAAGAGGAAATAGAAGCCCTTAAAACTAGTGATACGATGCCTTCACTGTTGCCGGGGGCAGCATTCTTCCTCGGTATGGAATATCCGCCTGCCAGAAGGATCATCGAAGCAGGGCTTCCCGTTGCATTGGCCTCGGATTATAATCCCGGCTCCTCTCCATCCGGGAATATGAAATTTATTATGTCGCTTGGCTGCATAAAACTGAAAATGGTGCCGGAGGAGGTTATTAATGCCACAACAATAAACGGTGCCTATGCCATGGGAGTCGAAAAGGAAACGGGTACGATCGCCAGGGGGAAAACTGCAAATGTATACATTACAGCAAAAATCCCCGGATATGAATATATTCCCTATGCTTTTGGAAGTAATCTGATAGAGACTGTCATCCTTGGCGGTCAAATTATTAAAAGCAAATAATTATGCAGCAGCAATTAATTGAATGTGTCCCCAACTTTAGCGAAGGTAATGACCAGGGTATTATTGATCAGATAACCAGTGAGATCGAATCTGTTGAGGGTGTGCGCCTTCTCGATGTTGATCCGGGAAAGGCTACCAACCGTACTGTTGTGACCTTTGTCGGCGCTCCCTCCAAAGTGGTTGAAGCAGCTTTTAGAGCCGTGAAAAAAGCTTCTGAGCTTATTGATATGCGAAAACATAAAGGAGCCCATCCCAGATTTGGTGCCACTGATGTTTGTCCTCTGGTGCCTGTTTCAAATATCAATATGGAGGAAACCGTAAAGTATGCCCGTGAACTTGCCAAAAGAATAGGAGAGGAGCTTGAGATTCCGGTTTATTGTTATGAAAACGCTGCGTTTAATGAAAGGCGTAAAAACCTTGCAAATTGCAGGTCAGGTGAATATGAAGGGCTTCCCGATAAACTTGGCCAAAAGGAGTGGAAACCTGATTTCGGGAAAGCTGAATTCAATCCGCGTTCAGGTGCCACAGCTGTTGGCGCCAGGGATTTTCTGGTAGCCTATAATGTGAATCTCAATACCACTTCCACACGCAGGGCCAATGCAATTGCTTTTGATGTGCGGGAGAAGGGCAGGGTTAAGCGGCACGGAAATCCCCTTACCGGTAAAATAGTAAAGGATGAACATGATAAACCCGTAATGATTCCCGGTTCACTCAGGGCGGTTAAGGGTATAGGCTGGTTTATTGAAGAGCTGGGTGTTGCCCAGGTATCACTTAATATCACGAATATAAGCGTTACCCCGGTCCATATCGTTTATGATGAAGTTTTCAAAAAAGCTGAGGCCAGGGGTGTGCGGGCTACCGGCTCTGAGATTGTCGGTTTGGTGCCTTTGAAGGCGATGCTGGATGCAGGCAGGTATTTTCTGAAAAAGCAACAGCGATCGACAGGTGTTTCTGAAAAAGAGCTTATAAAGATCGCGGTTAAATCCATGGGACTTGACGATCTTTATCCTTTCAGGCCTGAGGAGAAAATCATCGAATATGTGCTGGAAGGCAAAAATAATAAAAGACTTGCTGACCTGACTCTATCCGGTTTTGCAGATGAAACCTCATCCGAGTCGCCTGCTCCGGGGGGAGGCTCGGTTTCTGCATGCATGGGTGCATTTGGAATTGCACTCGGTACAATGGTGGCTAATCTTTCCTCCCACAAGCGTGGCTGGGATGAAAGATGGGAGGAGTTTTCCACGTGGGCTGAAAAAGGCCGCAGATTGCTCGAGGAACTTGTCTTCCTGATTGATGAAGATACCAGGGCTTTTAATGCCATTATGGCTGCTTTTTCCATGTCTAAACAGACTGATGAGGAAAAATCCCTGAGGAACAAGGCAATACAGGATGCTACAAAGTATGCGGCTGAAGTGCCATTGCGTGTAATGGAAACTGCATTTAATTCATTTGAAGTAATTAAAGCTATGGCTGAAGAAGGTAATCCCAACTCAGTTACTGATGCCGGAGTTGGTGCACTTGCATTGCGCTCCGCCATAATGGGGGCATTTATGAATCTGCGTGTAAATGCTGCCGGAATTGATGACCGGGGATTTGCAGATAATCTTAAAGCAAAGGGTGCAGAAATAGAAAAAAAGACCATGGATTTCGAGAGAGAGATAATTCAGATAGTTAACAGCAAAATAAATTCCTGAGATTTTATAGAGCTTGAAAGTAACATATATTCCCCCCACCAGGTGAATATTTTCTGAAAAGAGACTTTTTTAGACAGGCTCTTTTTTAAAATCCTTTTTTCTTAACCTGCCTAAATATGTTATATTTGTGACTTTTTAAATACCTGGTAGTTCAGGAGGCAAACCCTGTTTTTTTTAATTAAGTATTTCCGGGTCAAAATATTCAAAACATTGTAATTTACAATTAATAACATGTCGAATAAAGTACAGTTTTAATTTTTTTCTAATATTAAATAATTTGAGTTTGCCGTAACTTTTTTATATTGGCATAATCTGATCTTCATAATACTTTTTTTATATATGGAAGATTTAAAAATAAATCATCTGCGTGAACTGGAGGCAGAATCAATTTTCGTTATAAGGGAGGTTGCCGCGCAGTTTGAACGCCCTGCTCTTCTGTTCTCAGGCGGAAAAGATTCTATTGTGATGTTTCATCTTGCAAGGAAGGCATTCTGGCCGGCTAAAGTCCCCTTTCCCCTCCTTCATATTGATACAGGGCACAATTTCCAGGAGACACTTGATTTTCGTGATTATTTAATGGAAAAAACGGGTGCGACCTGTATCGCTCGACTGGTGCAGGATTCTATTGATAAGGGCAGGGTGGTTGAAGAGAAAGGCGTGAATGCAAGCAGGAATGTATTGCAGACTGTCACTTTGCTGGATGCCATCGAGGACCTGAAGATTGATTGTGCCATGGGGGGAGGCCGCCGTGATGAGGAGAAAGCACGGGCCAAAGAGAGATTTTTTTCACACAGGGATGAGTTTGGGCAGTGGGATCCCAAGAACCAAAGGCCCGAACTGTGGAATCTTTTTAATGGAAGGAAATTATTGGGGGAGCATTTCAGGGTATTTCCCATAAGCAACTGGACCGAACTTGATGTATGGCAATATATTTACATGGAGGAGATAGAGATCCCCTCCCTCTATTATACTCATAAACGTAAAGTATTTTGCCGGGATGGGATGTGGCTTGCCTGGGCGCCTTACATTAAACTAAAAGATAATGAAACCGTCGTTGAAAAAGATGTCCGGTGCCGCACCATTGGTGATATTACATGTACCGGGGTTACTCTTTCCACAGCCAATGCTCTTGAGGACATCATAATGGAGATTGCTGCCACCCGTGTTACTGAACGTGGGGGCAGATATGATGATAAGCGGTCGGATGCTGCTATGGAAGACAGAAAGAAGGAGGGGTATTTTTAATTTGGTTCCTGTTTATAAAAAAAAGTTAAGTAACAATGCAAAACCTAAAAGCTGATCCCGCACCGGGATATCTTGATATGGAACTTTTACGCTTCACTACTGCCGGTAGTGTTGATGATGGTAAAAGTACACTTATTGGACGTCTATTGTTCGACAGTAAGGCTATCTTTGAAGATCAGATGGAAGCAATTACTTCTGCAAGCCTGAGGAAAGGAGATGAGGGGGTTGATCTTGCCCTTCTTACCGACGGATTGCGCGCTGAAAGAGAACAGGGCATAACTATTGATGTTGCCTACAGATATTTTGCCACACCAAAGCGTAAATTCATAATTGCTGATACTCCCGGACATATACAGTATACCCGCAACATGGTCACCGGAGCCTCATCTGCTAACCTTGCCCTGATTCTTGTCGATGCCAGACATGGAGTTATTGAACAGACGCTGAGGCATGCCTATATTGCTTCACTTTTGCAAATTCCTCACGTAGTTATTTGCGTCAATAAGATGGACCTGGTTGGGTTCAGTCATGAAGTTTTTGAAAGAATCAGAAGCCAGTTTCTTACGTTTGCCGGAAAACTGGACATCAAGGATGTAAGGTTTGTTCCGATCAGTGCCAAGTTAGGTGACAACGTTGTTGAACGTTCTGTCCATACTGCCTGGTATGAAGGCCCCACCCTGATGTACCTGCTTGAGAATATTCATATAGCCGGTGATCAGAATCATGTGGATGTAAGATTTCCTGTTCAGTATGTGATTAGATCCCAATCTGAAGAATTTCCCGATTACCGGGGTTATGCAGGCCGGCTTGCGGGTGGCATAATGAAAGTAGGAGACGACGTGAAAGTTTTGCCTTCCGGTTTGGTTTCCAAAATTAAAAGTATTGACACATTTAATAGTCAGCTTGATTTTGCCATTGCTCCCCAATCGGTATCCATTACCCTGGAAGATGATCTGGATATAAGCCGCGGTGATATGCTTACCAGTGGTAAGAACGGTCCGCGTGCCGGTCAGGATATCCGGTTGATGATCTGCTGGCTTACCCGAAAGCCCTTGCAGCTCAATGGTAAATATGCCGTTAAGCACACTACCCGTGATGTAAGATGTGTAATCAGGGAAATTGATTACAAGATGGATATAAACAGTCTTGAAAAAAATTATGAAAGCAAAGAAATTGGACTAAATGATATTGCATGTATAAACATCAAGACCACAAAGCCTTTGTTTTATGACCCTTACCGGCTTAACAGAAATACCGGCAGCCTGATCATTATCGATGAGGCGACCAATGAAACAGTTGGTGCGGGAATGATAATATGAGCTTATTATTTAATCTGTAAATACCAATCCGCATAAATTTGCCAGGCCTCAAAATGTGCTGTTTTTACAACAAAAAAGGGAAAATGTTGTTATTTAATTAATGATAATCTTAATTTCCAATATAAACTCTCAATTATGAAACGAAAAATGTTTTTTTTATACACTTTAGTTGCTGTTTTTTTTATAGCATCATGTACACCTCATGTCGAGGAAGAACAAAGACCCAAAAATATTATCCTTATGATAGGTGATGGTATGAGCTTTGCTCATATCCAGGCTGCTATGCTTGCCAGTGATAATTCTGCCAATATGGAAGAATTCAAACATATCGGGTTTATAAAAACCTCCTCTGCCGATGCTTTTGTTACCGATTCCGGTGCTGCCGGAACAGCACTGGCTACAGGTGTTAAGACCAATAGCGGGGTTATCGGGCTGGATCCCGATGGCAATCCTGTTAGGAGTATCCTGCAGATAGCAGATGAAAACGGCCTTTCCACAGCTCTTGTTGCAAGCAGTGCCATCACACATGCCACTCCGGCACCATTTATTGCAAGCCAGCCTCACCGGGGCATGGGGGAAGCAATAGCGCTGGACTTTCTCAGTACCGATATTGATGTGTTTATTGGAGGGGGAAGAAATCATTTTGACAACCGTGAAGATGGACGAAACCTTCTTGAGGAGCTTGAAGCCAAAGGATACCAGATTTTTTACGATATGGAAGAGGCAAAACAGATAACTTCAGGCAAACTGGGTGTGCTTGTTTCGCCGGGAAGTCCTCCCAGGTACACAGAAGGCCGTGGTGATCTGCTCCCCGATGGTACTGAAACCGCAATTAACATAATAAGCCAGAATCCCAGTGGTTTTTTTATGATGGTTGAAGGATCACAGATAGACTGGGGTGCTCATGCCAATGACATTGATTATGTAGTATCTGAAGTGCTTGATTTTGACAGGGCTGTGGGCAGGGCACTGGAATTTGCAAAACAGGACGGAGAGACACTGGTTATTGTTACCAGCGACCATGACACCGGTGGGATGGCCATTCATGACTTTGATCCTGAAACCGGTGAGATAACAGCAGGGTGGACTACCGGCGGACATACCGCACTGATTCAGCCGGTGCTTGCATGGGGACCGGGTGCAGATAAATTTAATGGCATATATGAAAACACCGGCGTTTTTGACAGAATGCTTGAAGCCTACGGGTTTAGTAAAAACTGATTTTTACTCCCCTTGCCCTGGCTAATATTGCCATTTAAAAAAATACCTGGAAATGTAAGTTTGCCAGGTGTTTTTTTAAATGGCAATGCAGGAATTTGTATTTTTACCCGTTATATTGAAATAGTATTAATGGAAGATATGTTTGATGGCGGAAGGAAATTGCCGCTGGTGGAAGATTTTTATTCTATTCAGGGTGAAGGATACCACACAGGAAAGGCAGCTTATTTTATCCGGCTGGGTGGTTGCGACATAGGTTGTAGCTGGTGTGATGCTAAATTTACCTGGGACAGGAATCTTCATCAGCTTGCTGATACCGAAGGCATTGTAGTGCGGGCATCGTCATTGCCGGCAAAGGCTGTTGTCGTTACCGGCGGAGAACCTTCGGCATATCCGCTTGATTATCTATGCAGCAGGCTTAAAGATAATTATATCAAAACATATCTTGAAACATCAGGAGCATATTCGCTTACAGGGAAATGGGACTGGATATGCCTTTCACCCAAAAAAAACAGTCCCCCGAAACCTGAAATATATAAATCAGCAGATGAGCTTAAGATTATTGTTTCTGATATCTCCGATTTGAAATGGGCAGAAGAAAATTCCGGCAGGGTAGGTAAATCATGCCGGCTTTATTTACAACCTGAATGGAGCCGTTACGAAAATATTATTTCTCCCCTTGTAGATTATGTAAAGAAATATCCTGAATGGAGTGTTTCGCTGCAGGTACATAAATTCATGCATATTCCCTGATATTTTGATAAAGAAAATTACATCAATGAGATATTTGGTTATATTATTTATCCTTCTGCTAAACTCTGTTTTGCTGTTTTCCCAGGATCTATCCACCCGCAGCAATCGCGCAGAAAGATTTTTTAAATCCGGGATGAGGCAATTTGAGCTTCTGAACTATGATGAGGCCCTTGAGCTTTTCAAAAGGGCAATATCGGCGGACAGGAATTTTCATGAAGCATATTTACTTGCCGGAGATGTCTATTTTGAAATAAAAGAATACCGTGAAGCAGCTGAGTATTTTCAAAAAGCTGTATCTCTGGATCCTGATTTTTTCCCTATGGTATATTTCAACATGGGCAATGCATGGATGGCTATCGGTGAATATGAGGAGGCAAGAGATTCTTACAGAATAATGCTTTCAAATGACCGGATATCTGAAAGGTACAAACGTATTGCCAGGCAAAAAATTAAAAACTGTGATTTTGCCATTAGCGCAATTCAAAATCCTGTGCCGTTTAATCCTTTGGATCTTGGACCATCTGTTAATACAGGTGATGATGAGTACTGGCCAACATTGACTGCAGATGAGCAGACCCTTATTTTCACCCGGCAGGTAAGGAAGAATCCGCAAGGAAGAAGGGTTCCCGTTAATTTGCGTGAAGATTTTTATATAAGCTTCAATCAGGGAAATACCTGGAGCGTCGCCAAAAGTATTGGTCCGCCGCTTGGCTCAGAGCTGAATGAAGGTGCACCTTCTCTGACCGCTGACGGCAGGATGATTTTTTTTACCGCCTGTAACCGTGAAGACGGATTGGGTAGTTGTGATATCTATTTTGCTGAAAGACTCGGCAATGACTGGAGTGAACCTGTCAACCTGGGGGCTCCTGTAAACACTGCCGCCTGGGAGGCCCAACCCTCGATATCCTTCGACGGGAAAACACTTTATTTTGCCAGTAACCGGAGTGGAGGGCATGGGAATATGGATTTATGGTATACCAGGATGGATGAAAATGGCAACTGGGAGACACCGGTGAATATGGGCAAGCTTATAAATACTGAAGGCAATGAAATGTCTCCATATATACATGTTGATAATCAGACACTTTATTTTTCTTCTGATGGTCATACAGGGATGGGGGGATATGACCTTTTTGTAACCCGCAGAGATGACCAGGGTGAATGGGAGGAACCTGAAAATCTGGGTTACCCTCTGAATACCCATTTTGATGAGATGGGCCTTATTGTTAATGCAAGAGGGGATAAGGGATATTTTGCTTCCGACAGGATGAGTGGTGATGTCAGGGATATTTATTCTTTTAAGCTATACGATGAGGTGAGGCCACTGGAGGTTTCATATATGAAAGGCACTGTTTATGACGCTGACAGTCGCAGGAGACTGGATGCAGGATTCGAGCTTATCGACCTGCATTCTGCTGAAACCATAATCAGGTCATATTCCGATCCAAGAACCGGGGAGTTCCTTGTTCCTCTTGCTACTGGTAAAGATTACGCTCTTAATGTTTCAAAAAGCGGATATTTGTTCTATTCGGATCATTTTTCCCTTAGCGGATTTGCCCATCAGACCGATCCCTATCTCAAAGATGTGCCCATGCATCCTATCAAGGAAGGAGAAAAGACGGTTTTGCGCAACATCTTTTTTGAGTTTGACAGCTATGAACTAAAATCCCAATCTATAGTAGAACTTGAAAAGCTGCTTGGATTTTTGAACAATAATCCTGATATCCGGATCCGTATCAATGGGCACACCGATAATACAGGAGAAGCTCAATACAACCTGGAATTATCAGGCAGGAGAGCCGAAACTGTTGCCGGTTACCTGGTAAGTGCAGGTGTTGATAAGGAGAGAATCGATTATCAGGGCTTTGGTGAAACAATGCCCGTAGCTGACAATGAAACAGAAGAGGGCCGGGCAGCTAACCGGCGTACAGAATTTGAAATTACCGGCACCAATTAGTACCGGCTCATAATGCCACTGTAAGTATTAACCGGTTGACATCCTTATGCCTTTGACTTTTAGTGCTGAGCCTCGTAATGCCACTGTAAGTATTAACCGGTAATTGTTTTTACTTCTATACAGGGAGGGTTGGCAAGGTGTCTTTTTACCGTGCAAAGATCGGCAGCCTTTATTACAGCCTCTTTGTATTTCTCCGGAAAATTATCCGGTAAACGAATCTCTATATTTATTTTTTCAATCAGTTTATTTTCTTTATTGTAACTCATGGACTGTACCAGGCTTATTTTGTCTGTGGATATGCCCCGCTGATCACAAAATGATTTTACATATATACCTGCACATGTTCCTATCGAGGCCAGGAAAAGAGTAAAAGGCTCGGGAGCACTTCCTTCCCCTCCGGCACTGACAGACTGGTCTGTTTTTATAATCATATCCTTGTAATGGGCATTGACTATTTTCCCGCCTTCAAAACTTATTACCATTTCCATAATTGAGATTTTTTAAATTAATTATAATTACCTGTCGTAATTATTTACTATTTTTCTTATCAGGGACTTTAATTTTTCCTCACTGAAAGGTTCTCCTATAAAGTAGTCACAACCCTGCTTAAGTATCTTTTCCCTGTCCGATTTCAGGTTATAACCCGTCACTGCCACTATGGGTGTTTCCTCATAACCCGGAATCCTGCGCAACCGGGTGGTTGTATCAAGTCCGTCGATATTCGTTCCCGGCTTAATATCCATAAGTACCATGTCATAATTTTTTTCCACAGCCATCTTTAGTGCGGTTTTCCCGTCTGTTGCATGCTCCAGAATTACTAAATCTTCCAGATAGGCGCTTATGAGTTGTGAATTTATGTAATTATCTTCAATAACCAGAATTTTTTGAGGTTCTATTTTACTGGGTATAGTGAAATTATTATATCCGGAATAATTACCGGGTGCAGGAATAACTCCTCTTCCGTGTTCAATCCCCGATGGCAAAGTGATAGTAAAGACTGAACCTTTGCCAGGTTCGCTTTTCACACTTATATTACCTTTGATCAAAACTATCATTTTAAGAACAAGAGATAATCCTATGCCCGTCCCCTCATAGTTACGCTTGCAACCCTGGCTCAATTGATGGAATTCCATAAAAATGTTTTTTACATCTTTTTCAGGAATCCCGATACCCGTGTCTTTAACATGTAAACGGCTGAATAAATTGCCGTTTTTTTCAATCTGGTCGGCCGATATAATTATCCCGCCGGAAGTGGTGAATTTTATTGCATTGTCAATTATATGGCTCAGTGACTCCATCAGCATGCCAATATCTGTATACACCATGTAATCGTTATCCACGTTATTTAAGAAAAACAAATTCTTCTTTTCGGCAATAAGCTCATATCTTGCTGTAATTTCGGGAATGATGCTTTTTAAGGAATACCGGCTTAATGTAACCTGGGGCTGCCCGGATTCTAACTGGGCCAGTTCCAGGATATTTGTCAGGGTGCTTAGAAGGCGGTCGCCTGAAACCACTATCCGGTCGACCATTGTCGCTTCCGGAGTATCTTTCATTTTTCTTTGAAGCAGCTGGGCGAAACCAAGTATGCCATTAAGGGGAGTGCGGAGTTCATGACTCATATTCATAAGTATTGCAGATTTCAGCTTGCTGGACTCTTCTGCAATTTCCTTGGCAAGAATAATATGTTCTTCTGCCATCTGCTTCTCGCTTATATCTCTGTAAACCAGGACACAGCCTTTGAATTGCCCCTCTTTTATGATGGGGTCCGTGGTGTACTCAACCGGAATGTAAGTGCCATTTTTACTTACAAAATAATCTTTTGTCGTTTTCAGCCTTTTTCTGCTATTTATAGATTTGATTATCAGGCATTCACCGTGTTCATTTTGCAAATCACCGGGCTTTTTATGATGAAAGCTTTTATGGCTCTCTTTACCCAGAAGTTCACAGGGTTTGAACCCAAGCATTAGTGCGCCGGATTCGTTCACGTAGGTTATTTCGCCTTTTGTGTTTAATTCAATAATACCTTCTCCAACTGATTCCAGTATTATTCTGTTATGTGCATACAGCTCGCGTATCTTTTTTTCTGCCAGTTTACGGTCTGAAATATCTCTTACAATACTATGAAAATAATGTGTTCCCTCCACTTCGATGTACCTTGCACTAACCTCCACAGGAAAGACGGTTTTATCTTTTTTGATATGCAGTGTCTCAAAAACATGACCCTTGAATTCAATCACCGTTTTCAGCTGTGAATCAATTTCATGCCTCTTGCCGGGAGCCCTTATATCGTTTACCTCCATTCTGAGCATCTCTTCCTCCGAATATCCGTAAGTCTGTAGCGCACGCTGGTTAACATCTATGATGCTGCCATCCGGGTTGATAAGGAATATGGGATCATTGGCATGTTTTTTCAGGTATTCAAAATGCCTGAGCATAGCTTTTTTGTCTCTTTCTTTTCTGTATATTTCCTTATAAAACTTATTCTTCCTGGATTGGATAATGAAAAATACAGTGATTGCAACAGAAGCTGCAAAAAGAAATATCGTCATTATAAACTGGTTTCTCTGCACGGCCAGTGGCTCAAATACTTCTTCCGTGTCAACCTTGGTGATAATGATCCAGTTAAATGTATTGACTTTTTGGATATTGGCAAGAACCTGTACTCCCCTGTAATCTTTTGCCGTGAATGTTCCCTCCTTTTCCATTAGCGATGTTGTTCCGGCAAAATCCTCTATGACAGTGGAATAACTGCGAGTACCGGGATGTGTTTGCGGACTGTATTTTAGATCATTCAGAATTACAACTTCATCTCCTTCTCTTTTTAATAGAATTGTTTCCAGGCTTTGACCGGAAATGTGCAATCTTTCAAGGAGAGGGAATAACCCGGCTTCCGGATCAATCCTGAATATTACGGTGCCAAGCAATGATCCTTCTTCCTGGTCAATTACAGGAACGAACATATCAATGAATAATTTATCATGATGATGCCCCTGAAGGTTATCGGCAATTAATATATTTAAGCTACTGTCAGCTTCCCGGGCAGGATTGATATGCAGGGGAATAATTCCTGTATCTCCGTTTAAATGTATCAACTTATTACCTTTGGCTGATACAAAGCTTATCAGTGAGTAGTCGTGATTTTTCTGCATTGGCCTGAGCCACTCTGTAACTTGTTCTGAAAGATCTTCGTTGAGCGGATCATTAACCAGCAGACCTATGAGCTCTGAAAAATGCTTATTGTTGTGGGTGAAGCGAGCCTCTCCCTTTCGCTCTTTGATCCATATATCTATAATTTCTGTTTTTAGAGTGCTTATAGATTCAAGGAACTCGTATTTTTCGGCTCTTATTTTATTTTTTTGCAGGTGGTTATGATAAATCAACAGACCGAACAGGACCATGAAAAGTGTTAAAAACATGGTTGGCAGCATCCAGTAATTCCGGACTGGCCTGAGGGGTCTGTTATTGTCCATATATCAACAATCGTTTGTAAAGTAAATCCGGATCCAATTAAAATATAGAGCATCCAAATATTTTTAATATATTAAATTAATACGATGGTCAATTTAAATAGTTACTGTTTCCTGGTTATATTTTGGGGAGTGAAAGAATTTAGGGAATAATTATTTATTATCATTTTTCAAACCCTGCACTGATAGGCTGTACCGGGAACGAACAATATGACTGCAGTATTGACTATTATATCAACAGCGGGCAGCAAGATGGCCAAAAGAGCCATAATAAAATAGCTATAAACCCTCAATTATTCAGGGCTGATAGCTATTTTATCAGTTGCTTTTGTCAGGAAATTCAGGAATGGGTGGAACCCATTGCTTCCATTCGTCAATCTCTTCAAGGATAACCTCTATGGCCTTGTTGAGCTGATCATCAATTCCCCTGTATTCCCTGGAAGGGTCATTGTCAATCCATATATCAGGCTCAACACCTTCCCCTTCAATGATAAAGCCGCTGCCGTCGGCTGCATATGGTGCATAGGACGGGGTTATTATGGACCCCCCATCCATGGAGGGTATTGCCCCGCTGTATCCAACCACTCCACCCCAGGTGGTTACCCCAATTATCTTTCCTATGTTGTGTTTCCTGAAGCGGTAAGGGAACAGGTCTCCGTCGGAAGCTGAATAATTGTCAATCAGGGCAACCTTGGGGCCGACATGGGTGCCTACAGGATTAACAGATCCCTCTTGCTGATTGGTATGCATGGTGGCATAGGTCATGGTCCTTTTTAACCGTTCTATAATCATCGGAGAGACATTGCCTCCTCCGTTTCCCCTGTCATCAATGATCAGTCCGCGTTTCTGCAACTGCGGGTAATAAAGCCTCGCCCATTGATTGAGGCCGTTAACACCCATATCGGGTATGTGAATATATCCAACCTGTCCTGCTGTGGCCTCATCTACTTTTCGTATGTTGTTCTGCACCCAGTTGTAATAATACAATTCTGATTCGTCTGAAACAGGCCTGACCAAAACTTTCCGGCTTCCCTTTGTTTCAGGCTCCCGGTTAATGGTAAGTTCAACAATGTTGCCGGCTGTGTTGACAAGCAGGCTGTATATATTATTCACCTCGTTTACAGGATTACCGTTTACCGCCAGGATAAATTCACCGGCTCTTATATCCATACCTATTCCCGATAATGGTGAACGCAGGTCATCGCTCCAGTCAGCACCTTCAAGTATCCTGTCGATTCTTGCATAACCCGAGGGATGCGGACTAAATTCCGCGCCCAGGAGCCCCATATTGATTCTTTCAGGCATGGGCCTTTCACCATTTTGTACATATGCATGGCTGACGTTTAACTCGGCAATAAGCTCTCCTATAACATATGTTAGGTCCGTACGGTGCTTTACATGCGGAATAAGTACATTATATTTTTCGTACATTGCTTCCCAGTCCACTCCATGCATACCGGGATCGTAGAAAAAGTCCCTCATCTGTCTCCAGCTCTCATCATAGATTTGCTGCCACTCCCGGGAATAATCAACCCGGGCTCTCATACCGGAGAGGTCTATATGGTCGGTGATGCTGACCGGGGAAGCAGGAAGGTCGATGACAGCATATTTGTCCTGACTGGTAACCAGCATCTTTTTGTTATTTGATGAAATACTGAAAAACATATTTTCACCAAGTTCAGTTTCTTTCCTGTTTTCCAGGTCATACATCTTCATGCGTGCAGGACCTCCGCTGCTGGAACGTTCGTTGTAGTATATGCGGTTTTCAAGTGCTGCAACATTAAAATAGTTTGACGGCTTAACAGGCAGAGCCACAATTCTTTTATGTATCCCTTCGATATCAACTTTTACAGGATCTGCTGATCCTTTTTCATCCTGGTTCCCGGCAGAGGGGGAACCGGGTATTTCAACCACATCATCTTTTGGAGCAAAAGGATGGGGTGTCTCTTTGTCCAGGGTAACCAGGTATACTCTGTGCATGTCAGTATAAGCATGGTTCCATTCTGTATGGCTGTAGGTTGGATTGAAATCCCTTCTTGAAACAAGAACCAGGTATTTGCCGTCTGAACTGAATGTGGGATTACCTGAAGCATACCACCCTTGAGTTATATCATGGGATTTGCCACTTTGTAAATTATACAGGCATACCACACTCATAGCCTGCTCGGGCCTTGTGTATGCTATCCAGCGGCTGTCGGGCGACCAGCTGTAATCAGACATCACTCTTAGTCCGGAATAAGCAACCTCGGTTATTTCCCCGGAAGCTACATCCACAATCCGTAGCCTGTTCCTTTTGTCATGGTAAAGGATCTTTCTGCTGTCAGGCGACCATTGAAAGCTGAATATATAGGTGTCGCCGGCCTGAGTAAGCTGAACCGGAGCACCGGATCCGTCATGGCTTTGCATATATATCTCAAATTCGCCGCTTTTATCAGACACCCATGCAATGTGATTACCGTCGGGCGACCAGCGGGCGTTTCTCTCATGTACCCCGGGATTTTGTGTCATATTCCTGGTTACACCACTACTGGAAGGCACATTGAATATCTCTCCTCTTGCAGAAAACACCAGTCTCTCGCCATTGGGTGACATGTCAACGGATCTTACGGATTCTGATGCATCCTTCCACTGTGCGCGGGCATCGATAAAATCGCCTGTTATTGTTACCGGAACTTTTTCATACTGTTTGGTACTGATATTAAATTTATAAATAAAGCCCCCGTTTTCAAATACAATATATTCCTTTCCCATGGAAGGGAATTTGATATCATAATCTTCAAAGCCGGTTAACCTGGTTGTCTCTTCAGTAACGGTGTTGTATACATACAGATTCATGGTGCGTTCCCGGTCGGAGATAAAAAATATCTCATCTCTTATCCACATGGGGATTATGTCCTGCGAATTGTTATTTGTGATGTTGGTGTTTTTCCGCGAAACCATATCATACACCCATACATCGTCGGCCATTCCTCCCCGGTAGTATTTCCAGGTGCGGAATTCACGGAATACCTTGTTGTAGGCCATCTTTTGCCCGTCAAGAGAGTATGAAAGGAAGCCTCCTTCAGATAAGGGTATCTGGGTGGGAAGGCCGCCATCGATTGGAACATTGTACAGCTGTCCCTTAAAAGAGTTAAATGACCTCTTTCTTGACCTGAAAGTAATATGTTTGCCGTCAGGAGTCCACCCCATAACTATGTTGTTGGGCCCCATACGGTCGCCCAGATCATCGCGCTCCAGGGTGGCTGTATAGGTCAGGCGCCGAGGTTCTCCGCCGACTG
>SLPB01000081.1 GCA_007132225.1 Bacteroidales bacterium
ATACCGTATACCGGGGTATTGCCTGGGTTTTTTATATAATTATAGGATTCGGGATTTTCGGCACTATCCTTACCATGCTCTATGAGCGGATGCGGGAATTTGGCATAATGCTTTCGGTGGGAATGAAAAGGTCTAAGATATTCAGTATGGTTGTCCTGGAGACGGTTTTTCTTTCACTTACCGGCGGGGCAGTTGGATTCGCTGTTTCTTATTTTCTTGTAAGATACCTGAACCAAAGGGGAATGGATCTTACTGCAATGGGTGGTGAGATATTACGTGATTTCGGATTTTCTCCCATCATCCATCCCGAACTCCATTTTGGTTTTTATATCCAGGTCGGGGTGATGATAGTTGTTTTTGCTATCCTTGCATCTATATACCCGGCAATAAAGGCTGTGAAACTACAGCCGGCAGCCGCGGTCCGCAAGCAATAGAGTGGCTTTAACCGGTCATCGCCTTGAAAACCTTATATTCTGCAACCTGTATTTTCAAGCATAAACTATTTATTGTAAGTTCCATAATCTCATTTCTTTATTCTGAATAGCCTGTAAATTATTCGATGGTTTGTCAAGATAAAAGTAGGCAACAGCTGCCCAATCGTCAGATCTGTAGAAGTTAACCCAGGAGGCCATTGGATAATCAGAATCTCTAAGATCGAGATCATCTTTTTTATATAAGAATTTAAGTGGCCCGGGTTCGTCTCTTATTGAAACCGGAATCAAATGAATACCATTATTTTGCATATCTATTACATCCCTTTTGGATGAACCACCAATCTGTTGAATGGTTACCCTGATATCATCACTAAAAAATATCGGGTCAATAATGTGGTATCTGTAAAAAGCCCATTTTCGCTTTTCCCTGTCAATAACCGGATTTCCCTGGTATCGATGAGCAAATACACCCTGCCCCCAGCCAGTTCCAATGTAATCTTCTGTTCCGGTTCCTACCAAGGTGGGCCACTCTTTGTCTCCATCAAGATAAATCTTGACCTCTCCCTCTCCCCACCAGGTCTCCCCATATTTTGGATTAGCTATTACGCTAATGTTTGTGCCTAAATATTTTCCTTTACCTTGGATATAAGGAAGAATCTCAAAATCTTCTGCCAAAGTGGTTAATGTATCCCTGTGCCAATAGGCATGAAAATACAGAAAAGAATCATCCCACCTGTCCATAAATTGAGCACTCACGTCAAAAAATATATCCGATACTGGTCGTTCCATCTCATTAACAACCTCTATTTTAGCAGCAGTCTTAAAAGGCATTTGCACTAAACTATTGAAGGATTGTGCTTCAGGACTTGAAAACAAAGCATTCTCAAAAACAGCAGTCTTCCCGTGTCCTATACCAAAGAAATCGCCGAATGGAACAGAAACCGCAGGTTTTTCCTCATTATCCCAATACATGTTTATAATAAGGCCCCGGAGATCGTATTCCGTCCTGTGGCGAATAGTCATCCATATCCGGTTAATTATGCCAGGGCCTTCAATATCAACTAATGTAATGGCTTCCCCGGCCGGAATTACATCCCATGCCTGCCCCTTTGCCCCATGGTTTGCCATACCACCCTGGCCCTTTTCACCTGTTATGTTTTCAAAACTGATCCACCTGGATTCGAGATTTTCTGAATATTCAAAGATATGACCCGGGAAAATTGGCTGGTTGCGGGAGTTATTATTGCAAGCTGCACTAATAACTATGAGAATAACGAACCAAAAGAAGTATTGTACATTTTTCATAATAATTTGTTTTTTGATTATGAGTATATTGTATTATTCGTGGTCATTAAAAATATTTAACTGTCTGGCAGGATCATTTACCGTTTTATTAAATTGCCTGACCAAATTGATAAAAACTAATCTGTTAGACACCAGACATCACTCGTGTAGCAGAAATCTCATATCCTCTCTCAGGGTGAGCTGTGAACCATTAAATCTCTTTCCCCCTTTGCTTTATTATCCGGGAAGCTGACTTTCAGCCAAATCTTCTTTTCGGTTTTCCGGACAAAATCGGATATGTAAGGTATGAAAAATACATAAACAAGATCAACTGAACCATTTATTTTGTAATCAAATATATTATCTGTGTGAATAACTTTATCATTAAAATACCCTAAAAAGTTCCATTCAAAGCTTCTTGCCGGATGAGCAAAAGGGAGAAGTCCACCTGCCCTGCCGATTTCGGACAAAGCTTCCTGCATCATATCGCTCAAGCACCTTGAAGCTGTCGAGCGGCATGATATTGTTGTTGCCGGCAAAACATTATTTAATGCAATTGTCCGGAATTTTAAAAAAATATGACGTAATTTTGCGTTATTTTAATAAATGACCTATATTTGCGTCATAAAAAGCCGGATCAACTACGGGGCATTTAACCGGAAGGGTTATTCCCGGAGTTATTAAGATGCATGTCCTTGATGGTCCTGATTATTAACACATTGAGCTATATGGCAAAGAACAAGGGAGAATTATTCGATAAAGAACTTCAGGTCAGGGCATCCATGTTTAAGGCACTCGGTCATCCGGCAAGACTGGCTATACTAAAATATCTTGCAGAGATTAAAACCTGTATTTGTGGTGATATATCCGATGAACTGCCCCTGAGCCGTACCACGGTGAATCAGCACCTTAAGGAGTTGAAAAAAGCCGGGCTTATCTCGGGCACGGTTGCCGGGGTTAAAACAAATTATTGTATTAATCCGGCAAGGGTGGAATGGCTTGAAGAAAATCTTTCCTCGTTTGTCCGGGAAATCAAGACCGATCCGGATTCAGTAAAAGTTGAAAATGATTGCTGCTGATCTGGCTTACAGCAATGAAATAGCTTGTTGCCAGGCATACTGAAAGGAAAGGATATTACTTAAACAGGCTTTGCAGGTGACCCAAACAATGATTTATCAGATTTATCAATTATGAAAATACTTATCCTTTGCACTGGAAATTCGTGCCGCAGCCAGATGGCACACGGCTTTATGGAATCATTCGATAACCGGCTTACCGTCCGCTCGGCCGGTACAGAAGCTACCGGACGGCTCAATGAAAAAGCAGTTGAAGTTATGAAAGAAGCCGGGATAGATATAAGCCATCATACCTCCGACCCGGTTGATAAATACTTGGACGAGCAATGGGACTATGTAATAACCGTATGTGGCGGGGCCAATGAAAATTGCCCGGTTTTTACGGGTAAAGTGAAAAACCGCCTCCATATCGGTTTTGATGATCCCTCACACGTTACCGGGAGCGAGGAATTCATTCACAGTGAATATATCAGGGTAAGGGAGGAGATCAGGGAAGGCTTTTACAAACTTTACAAGGAAAAATTTGAACCTGAATTCAACATGAATAACCCTTCAGACAGGTAAAAAGTAATAATATAATAATGGACGATCTTAAAAAAATAGTAAAGGAGAAGTACGGGCAAATTGCCCGTGGCTCAAAAATAGAATTGACCGACAATAATTGCTGCTCATCGGCGGACTGTTGCTCGGGGGTTGACTATACAATTTTCAGCGAAAGCTATGAAAAACTTGAGGGTTATAGCCCTGATGCAGACATGGGACTGGGTTGCGGAATACCAACTGAGTTCGCAAAGATCAAAGAGGGTGACACCGTCCTTGACCTCGGCTCCGGGGCAGGTAATGATTGCTTTGTGGCCCGTGCGCTGACCGGTGAGAGCGGCAGGGTTATCGGTCTCGACATGACCGAATCAATGATCGAAAAAGCACGTGAAAATGCCGGCAGACTTGGTTATAAAAATGTTGAGTTCATTCTGGGGGACATCGAGAATATGCCGCTTGCCGACAACACGGCCGATGTGATTGTCAGCAACTGTGTGCTTAATCTTGTACCAGACAAATTCAAAGCTTTTCAGGAAATCCGCAGGGTTTTAAAGCCGGGAGCACATCTTTCCGTCTCCGATGTGGTTTTACAGGGACAGTTGCCTGAAAAGCTGAAACAGGCAGCGGAATTGTATGCCGGCTGTGTATCCGGCGCGACACAGCTCGACCGGTATTTAACGATCATGGAAGATGCGGGGCTTATAAATATTAAATTACAGAAAGTAAAGCCAGTAACCATTCCCGATGAAATATTCCTTCAATATATCAATAAAACTGAACTTGAGGAATTTAAAAAAACAGAAACAGGTATTTTAAGTATCACTGTTTATGCTGAAAAGTCAGTTTAAATAATAAAACCAAATCAAGTTAAATCCAAACAGTTTATCAGCTATGAACACACATGCTATTTTTGGAACAGATTTGTCCCCGGCCTCAGATAAGCTTATTGAGTGTGCATCTGAATACAAGAAACTGGGAATAGAAAAGATAACACTTTTGCATGCATTGGGTTTAAAACATTTACAGGTATTTGAAGACCTGCTGAGAAAGGATGTGGATGAGAAAATCGAAATGCAGAAAAAGAAACTTGAGGAACAGGGCTTTGATGTGGAGACGCAGGTTAAGCGCCACCTGCCAAAAGATGAATTGCAGAATATGGCAAAGGCAACCGGTGCTGCTTTTATAATTATAGGCACCCATGGAATTTCTTTTACAAAGGCACTTATAGGAAGCACCGCATCGGAAATCATCCACAATATTGACCATCCGTTACTGCTACTTTCATTGAAAACCATTGAGGCAAAAGAAGGAGAAGAGGAGGAAGTTTTTTGCCGGAAACTGACCGGACACATCCTTTTTTCCACCGATTTTTCCGATACGGCGGAAGAGGCTTTTCAATGGCTTAAAGCCAGGGAGGTGTCATTGCCGAAACTGACCCTGATGCATGTACAGGACGAAGTCAGGATCGGAAAGCACCTGAAGCACAGACTTGAAGAATTTAACAGAATCGATGGTGAACGGCTTGAACGTCTTAAAAAATCATTCAATGAAGTCCACCCCGAAACGGAAATTGAGATTGTAATCGATTATGGAAAACCAACCCGGTTGATTTTGAACTACATTAAGGAAAATGAGATATGCCTTACAGTTATGGGGAGCCAGGGGCGGGGGTATATTCCCGAAATTTTCCTGGGAAGCGTCAGTCACCATGTAGCCCGGAATTCAGGATCCAATGTACTATTTGTACCGTTACCGGGAAAATAGACTTATTTGAACCCTCTTATGGCGATGAACAATTGACCGGGTTGTTGCATTTTTCCAGCGATACATTTTCTTTTATAAAATAAAATTTCCACATCCTTTAAATAATAGATCAAATGGTTCAGAAGAAAGCAATAAGTTTTTTTGATAAATATCTGACAGTCTGGGTTGCCCTGGGGATATTGGCAGGAATCCTGATCGGTCATCTGGCTGGTGACAGAATTCAGTTTATCGCCGGAATGGAAATAGCCAGGGTAAATATACCCGTAGCCATACTTATCTGGCTGATGATTTATCCCATGATGCTCCAGGTGGATTTTACCAGCATACGGAAAATCGGCAAAAGGCCCAAAGGGGTAATATGGACGGTTATTATCAACTGGCTCATAAAACCCTTTACCATGGCATTCTTTGCCTGGATTTTTTTCACCAAAATCTATTCCGCCTGGATTGACCCTGCTCTTGCCGGGGAATATATTGCCGGTGCAATTATTTTAGGCGCTGCTCCCTGCACTGCCATGGTGTTTGTATGGTCCTACCTTTCCGACGGAGATCCCAATTATACTCTTGTCCAGGTATCGGTAAACGATTTGATCATACTGGTGGCTTTTATTCCTATTGTGGGCTTGCTGCTTGGGATAACAGATGTAACTATCCCTTATGATACCCTGGTTGCCAGCGTGGTGATCTTCGTGGTTGTCCCGCTTGTTGCCGGGGTGATCACCCAGCAGATGCTGATGAGATCAAAAGGCGAAGAGTGGTTCAAAAAGGAATTTCTGCCGAAACTGAAACCGCTAAGTATAATTGCCCTCCTGGTAACCCTTGTATTGCTTTTTGCATTCCAGGGGCAGAATATCCTGAGCAATCCACTGATAATACTGCTTGCTGCCGTTCCCCTGGTGATACAAACCTATTTTATCTTTTTCCTTGCCTGGTATGGCGGAAAAAAATTAAAACTCAAACATGCTGTTTGTGCTCCCGCGGCAATGATAGGAGCCAGCAACTTTTTCGAGCTGGCAGTTGCAGTGGCTATTGCAATGTTCGGACTGCAGTCGCCCGCTGCCCTGGTTACGGTGGTTGGAGTTCTTGTAGAGGTACCCGTCATGCTTTCACTTGTTGCTTTTGCCAACAGGAGGAAGTATTAAACAGGTTAATTGCTTTTACCAAAAGTTTACACTTACGGATTTTAAATTGTCCTATTATCTGAACCTGAGAATGATTTGAATATCTCAGGTTTTACAATATTTGTTAATTACTGTAACCATATAATTGAAATTTCGTTTAGTTAATAATACAATGGTTTGATGACTACCATAACTTATTTTAAGTCCTCAGCTTAAATTATTTGTTTTGCCTCTAAATATGCAGCCATTAAACATTAAACCTCTTGTGCATGAAATCCCCAAAAGAATCTGGTAATGATTTTCTAGAGTTACAGGAGGATTATGAAGCCCTGAAAACAGCATTCGATAATTACATTGTTGATCACAACATTTATCAGCAGGCACTTAAGGAAAGTGAAGAAAAATATCGTATGATTGTTGAAAACCTGAATGATATTATATATACTGCTGATAATGACGCTAAAATAACATATGTTTCGCCAAATTTTGAGTTATTGGCTGGTTATCCTTCTACTGAAGCCATTGGAAAATATTTTATTGATTTTGTGCATCCTGAAGATAAACCTGGAGGTTTGAAACAATTTCATAAAGTATTCTCGGGAATTAATGAATCTTCCGAGTTTCGTATGATCACCAGGGATGGAGGGTATGTATGGATGAAAACCCATGCCCGGCCCCTGGTAAAAGATGGTAAGGTGACAGGTGTTCAGGGAGTGTTAACTGAAATATCAGATCTGAAAGAGAGTGAAAAAAGATTAAATACCTTTATTTCTCACACTCCGGTAAATATATATTCATACAAATTAATTGATGGTAAATTACATATCATTTATGTTAATGATAATGTAAAAAATGTTCTGGGTTATGAGCCAAAAGATTTTATCGGAAAATCCGACTTCTGGTTTAGTCTTATTCATCCTGACGATTACAGTATAATTGAGAATACCTTTAAAATCAACATAGAAAGGAAGGATTCTTATACAGAATACCGTATTAAAGATAAAAAAGGCAATTATCGATGGGTGCAGGGTAATCAGAAGGTTAATAAAATTAATGAAAGGGAGATAGAGGTTATAGGAGCCGCCTGGGATATTACTGCCCTGAAACATGCAGAAGAGGAGCTTATCAAGGCAAAAGAGAAGGCCGAAGAAAGCGATCGCCTGAAATCTGCTTTCCTTGCAAATATGAGCCATGAAATAAGGACTCCCATGAACGGCATTCTTGGTTTTGCCGAATTATTAAAAGCACCCGGCCTGACAGGTGAAAAAAGGCAGGAATTCATAAGCATAATCGAGGAGGGTGGCGGGCATATGCTCAACATCATTAACAATATTGTAGATATTTCCAAAATAGAGTCCGGGCTAATGGAAGTTTCACTTTCCAAAACAAATATAAACGAGCAGATACAATTCGTTTATAACTTTTTTAAACCGGAGGTTGAGAATAAAGGAATGCAGTTTTCATATAAAAACGGTTTGCCTTTTAATGAGGCTGTTATTAAAACAGATGGTGAAAAAATATATGCTATACTGACCAACCTTGTTAAGAATTCTATTAAATATACCAGCAAAGGTTCAATTGAATTTGGATATAATAGCAGGGGTGAATACCTTCAGTTTTTTGTTAAAGATTCCGGGTCAGGAATACCCGAAGATCAGCACCAGGCGATATTTGAACGTTTTATCCAGGCAGATACAGGCCAGACAGTATCAAGACAGGGTGCAGGATTGGGACTTTCCATTACCAGGGCCTATGTGGAAATGCTTGGCGGGAAAATATGGGTGATAAGTGAAGCGGGAAGGGGGTCGGAATTTTATTTCACCATCCCCAATATACCTGGTGAAAGAGCAGAAGCAACTGAGGCCGAAATTTGAGAGCACCATAACGCCGCACTTTTTTGTTATGATCCACTTTCTTTCTCTGAATATGAGAGTCACCTCAGCAGTTAAAATAACCTCTGTAAAGAATAAAAAATGATCTTTAAGTATTGATTAACGGGTTGCATTCTTTCTATCAAGTCATGGGAACAAAGCGAACATGGATGAGGTCACGTTGCTTAAAGTCATCTACTCCTTTCTTTTCAATTAGCATAAGTTTTTGAAATGTGTCTGTTATTGGTGCCAGTATCTTACCCCCTGTTTTAAGTTGCTTTTTCAAAGGTTCCGATATTCCCGGGGCTGCGGCGGTTAGCATTATCTTGTCAAAGGGGGCTTCCTCCGGCCAGCCCTGCATACCATCCCCAAAGCGGACACTTACATTGGGAATATTTGCCCTGGTCAGGTTTTTCCGTGCAATCTCTGCCAGCCATTCAACTATCTCTACACTGTATACATGGGAAACCAGACGCGAGAGAATTGCAGAATTATAACCGCACCCGCTTCCCACTTCCAATACCCTGTCATCAGGATTGAGATCGAGAGTCTGCGCCATATAGGCAACTATATAGGGCTGACTTATGGTTTGGCCTTTTCCAATAGGAAGAGGGGTGTCGTCATAAGCCATATCTTTCATATTGTCAGGAACGAAAATCTTCCTGTCCACTGCTCGCATTGCCTGCAATACTTTTTCATCGTAAATATCGCGCCCCATTAGCTGGTTTTCAATCATTTCTTCTTTTGCATTCATAGCTTTTGGTGTATTGATTTATATCCATATAATAATCAAAAACCATTCCGTGCAAAGCATTGCAGACCATTGCAAAAACCACTTGTTCATTTGACCGGAAAGAGTTTTGGGACAAGCATAGCAAGAGACCGGTAATGATACAAAAGTTTACTACATAAAAATTAGTATTATGAGGGATAAATAGCAACATATTTTCCTTGTCGGGGAAAAATGTCTACAATTTGTGGAATTGAATACTGATTTCTCCAATATCTAAAAGCTGATACTGATTTAAGTTCAGGCAACCGGTTTACCATCGTTTTCGATAAAATATGAGTGAGCCATCTACCTGCTCTAATGGTTGCATATCCGGCGGATTTGACTAATAAAGCAATAACGGCTTATCCAGGGATTTTACGAGTTGCCTGGTGATATTCACCGAAAATATTTTTTTCTTTGATTCTTTTTTCTTCTTCGGGAGTATCACCCATTCAAAATCATTTCGTTCCACATAGTTGGATACTGTTTTGATATGGTTATCCCCCTTTAGCTTATTGGTCTTTAGCACAATGGAGGGGTCGATGTATTCCTTAACCTTTTGCTTCCAGGTCTTACCAACTATTTCTGCGCTGATGAACTGGTCCATTTTTTTTGTGACCTCACATGCATTTACCACTGGATGGAAGGGGTTTATCCATTCAAACATTAAACTCAGGTCATCACCTGGACTCTGTGAAAAATCTGTCAGGAAAAATACTTTTTCCGGCTTATTAAAGGCAGTTCCTGGTGGAACCATAAAGGCCGGTATGTCTATATTCTTGATAATGGACAGGAATTCATCCAGATCTCTGAAAACATTGCCTTTAAAGATTGTGCTTGTCACCAGCAATGATCTGGGGTGATCGCTGGTAATGATTTTTAATTTTTTTTCCAGCTCCCCGGTTTCAATGATCCGGTTGATCTTCAATGGATAGTTCAGGCGGGAAGCCTCCTTGCTCAGTAGTTTATCCAGTTTATTAACAGCTATTCCTTTTTCTCGTTCCCTGATCTCTTCAAAAGACAATTTTTCTCCAGGTGTAACACTCTTCGAATCTCCTATTTGACTCTCTACTCCCTGGTTTTCGCGGGGATCAATTAGGTGAAGTATATCAACTTCCGATCCGGTATGTTTCCCGAGATTCAGTCCCCATGGGATAATACTTTCCGAATTTGCTGATACATCGCTTATGATAATTATTCTCATGGCAGCAATTATTTTGTATGCAGTTTAATATTTTAATCAGGTGTTTTATCCTGAAAGGCGAAAAATCCAAAAACATATTATATGGTCAAAACATTGAAAAAGTGTTATGGATAATTAATTTATGAATAAGAAAATTTCATGCCATAATTACTCCCCTTGTTTATACAAAAATATGTTGATCATGATCCCGCTTTTTTCATTATCGGGTTTTTATATGCAGATTTATTTTGCACTAGCGGGTCATTCAATAATTGCTGGCAATGATTTTGCTATAGTAGCAGATAGGTGCAGCATTTTTTGAATATTCATTTTAGTTTCTTTATATTGTAGAGTGGAATATTTATGTTGTAAAGCGAAATGAATTTAAGCAAACCTTTATTTTAATTCTTAGAACCGGTTTCTTTCACATTCTCAATACAAGCTTTTTTATGACCAAAAAGAAAAAAGAGACAGAAAAACATATTATAGCGGCCATCGGAGCATCGGCTGACGGGATTAAGGCCATGGAAGCCTTTTTTTCTAACCTGCCAAAGAAGACAGGAATCGCATTTGTGGTAATACAGCACCTGTCTCCCGATTATAAGAGCATTCTTCCCAATATACTGCAAAATAAGACCAGCCTTAAGGTCCTTGAAATTGAGGATAAAGCTTATCCTGAGCCGGATCATGTTTACGTGCTTCCCGCGGGATACGATGTTACCCTTTCCGGAGATAAATTTCATCTCGAAAAGTACAGTAAAACCCAAAAGGGGCTTCATCTGCCCATCGATCTTTTCTTCCGGTCGCTGGCGGCCGACCGGAAAGGTAAAACGGCTGCCATTTTGCTTAGCGGATCGGGTTCGGATGGATCTCAGGGCATCAGGGAGATAAAAAATGGCGGGGGACTAGTTATGGTGCAGGATCCGGAATCGGCGAAATTCCGTTCCATGCCACAGAATGCCATTGAGACAGGAACAGTGGATAAGATTGCCCGGCCGGAAGATCTGCCCGACCTTTTGCTGGAGTTCCAAAAAAACTTTGATAAGGAAGAAAAACCATTTGATGATGAAAATTCCGCCGATTTGCTAAGTAAAATTTTTAATTTACTGGAAGTTAAAACGGGGCATGATTTTTCGGGATATAAGAAGAACACCATTTACAGGCGAATCCGGCGGAGAATGACCATGCACAAAAAAACAAAGTTAAAGGACTATGTTAATTTTCTGGAAGAAAATTCAGAGGAAGTCCACAGTCTTTTTAAGGAACTTCTCATATGTGTAACTTCATTTTTCAGGAATAAAGAAGCTTTTGAAACCCTGAAGGAAGAAGTGTTTCCGGAAATTATAGGCAAATCAAACAAGAATACCGTTCGTATATGGGTGGCTGCCTGTGCCACCGGGGAGGAAGTGTACTCCCTGGCCATTCTTGCCAAAGAGTTTCAGGAATCAAAACAGATAAGGACAGACATGCAGTTTTTTGCCACCGATGTGGACGAAACTGCTCTGAATATAGCCCGGGAAGGAAAATACAAGGAAAATATCAAAGCGGATGTTTCCGGCCACCTGCTGGAAAAATATTTTCAGAAAACAGATGACCTGTACCAGATTCATAAGGACATTCGTGATATGGTTACCTTTGCAGAGCATGATGCTATCAAGGATCCTCCCTATTCCAAACTGGATATGATAAGCTGCCGGAACTTCCTGATTTACCTGGAACCTGATATACAGAAGAATTTGCTGAACACTTTTCATTATGCACTATTGCCGGAAAGATACCTTTTCCTGGGGCACTCGGAAACCCATTCGGTAAAAGACGACCTGTTCGGGATAGTCGATGCAAATGCCCGCATCTACAGGAAGAAGGAAAACCGGAAAGCCATTGTTGATTATATTTCCAAGAAGCGGAAAAAAGAACATCACGTGGATTCATCTGAAGACAGAGGGAAAACAGGCACAAAAAAGATGTCGGTTAAAGAGTTCGCGGAAAGTAAAGCGTTAAAGGAATATCTGCAACCGTTTTTGCTGATCGACAAAAAAGGTGAGATTCATTATTCCCTGGGCCGTTGCGATAAATATTTCCGGTTCCATGTAGGAGAGCCTAACCAGAACATAGTCAACCTGGCCCGGGAGGGACTGAAAATATCCATTTCCAGCGCATTGCGTAAACTAAACTCTGAAAACAAACCGGTTTCCTTTAAGAATGTCAGGGTTGGCGGAAACGAAAACAGGGAAGAGAGTAATTTTATTGATCTGACCCTGCTTCCCATCGAGAATCCTTCATATTTTAATCACCTGGTCATTGTCACCATTAAACCCTCTTCCCGGGAATATCAATTATCAGGTAGCCAGGAGGATATTGAGAAAATATCCAGGGATTCTGAAGATTACATTGAGCAAATGGAGCAGGAGCTCCAGGAAACCAGGGAATATCTGAACAATGTCATTGAGGAGCTGGAAACTTCTAATGAGGAATTAAAATCGGCAAACGAAGAGGCACAGTCCACCAACGAGGAGCTGCAAAGCACCAACGAAGAGCTGGAAACTTCAAAGGAAGAGATGCAGTCCCTGAACGAGGAGCTGGAGACCTCCAATAACGAGCTGCAGCGTAGAATTGAAGAGGTAACCCATATCAACAACGACCTCAACAATTTCCTAAAAAGCACCGATATTGGTATCCTGTTTCTGGACAAAAACTTAAAGATCAGAAGATTTTCTCCCCGAATAAATGAGATCGTCAATCTGAGGGAATCTGACCTGGGCCGCAACATTCAGGACTTCGGGATAAAATTTCTCCAGGAGCAACTGGTGGAGGATGTCATGCAGGTGCTGGATAAGCTTTCGCCGGTGGAAAAAGAAGTTTCCAGGGGAGAAAGTAAAAAATTCTGGATGCGCATTTTACCCTACCGGACAGTTAGAGACCAAATAGACGGCGTGGTAATTACCTTTACCGATATTACCGAGAAACACAGGGTGCAAAAGCTTATAGAAGAATCGGAACGGTGGAAAAAATACAGGCATTTGTTTCATCACATGGAACACGGCTTTGCCCTTTACAAGGTAATAAAAGACAAAAAAGAAAATATTGATGATTTCAAGCTGATAGAAGCCAATCCTGCATATGAGAATATGATGCAGGTTGAACTGGAGAAAACCAGGAATAAAAAGGTTTCTGAATTGCTCGCTGATAAAAAATTGGGGGATAAGTTTGTGGAGGCCAGCAAGAAGGCCCTTGCCGGAGAGGCTTATCATGAGGAACGGTATTTTGAAAAATCCGGAAAGTATTTCAATATCCTCTATTTTTCCCATGAAGAAAATGTGGTCGCCACTTTTGTGCAGGATATCACCAGGGACAAGGAGGAGATGAAAGCAGATTTACACCTGGCCTCCATTGTTGAATCAACGGAAGATGCCATCTTCAGTGAATCGCCCAACGGCGATATTCTTTCCTGGAATGAGGGAGCCATCAATTTATACGGATATAGAGAAGAGGAAGCATTAGACACTAATGCAAATGAGCTTTATGCTTATCCCAAAGATGACGGCGACATGGCCATGATCAGGCAGGTTAAAAATGGTGATAAGGTGAAAAACCGGGAAACTTTTCATAGGCGCAAGGATGGTTCGGTGGTGCCGGTTTCGGTAACCAAGTCCCCTATAAAAGACGATAACGGGAAAGTAGTCGCCATTTCAAATATAGTTAAAGATATTACCCTGGTCAAAAACCGGGAGAAGGAGCTGGTGCATGCCAAAGAAGCAGCCGAGAAGGCTGTGGTGCTTAAAACAATGTTTTTGTCAAACATGTCGCACGAGATCCGTACCCCGCTGAATTCGATACTAGGCTTTACCGACTTGCTGAGAGATGAGGTCAAAAAGGATAAGCCCCTAAAATATTTAGATAATATTAGTAATTCAGGAAATCAACTGCTGTACCTTATCAATGATATTGTAGATGTATCACGTCTGGATGCAGGCGAACTGCCGGTTAATCCAACGAACTTAAATATCGGCCGGTTAATGAAGAAAACAAAAGATCAGTTTGAGGGATATGCAGCTGAAAATAAAAAGACCAATATCGGTTTCAGCCTGAAGCTGCCGGAGGGAGCAGAAGATCTGCATCTTATTGCTGATGAGCACAGGTTGCAGCAAATCCTGCATAATTTACTAAGTAATGCATTTAAATATACCCGGAAAGGGCGTATTGAATTTGGTTTTGAGATTCAGAAAAAAGATACTTTACTATTTTATGTAAAGGATACCGGCAAAGGAATATCCAAAGAATACCAGAATAAAATATTCTACCGGTTTCAACAGGTAGAAGACGACTCGGATAATTCGGAAACGGTTATACGGGGAACAGGACTGGGACTGGCTATAGCAATTGGATTAGCAGAGCTGCTTGGAGGAAAAATGTGGGTGGATTCCCAAAAAGGTGAGGGTTCTGTTTTTTATTTTACCTTACCTTTCAAAAAAAGCAAAACACCGGAAGCAAAAGAATCACAAACCACCGAAAAGACTTCAGATATTCCCCGGTTAAAAGGGAAAAAGGTAATTATTGGCGAAGATGATCCTTACAGCCTGCAGATGCTGAAATTTATGCTGAAAGCTACAGGAATCAGCATGTTTATTGCCAGTGATGGTGATAAAGTGATCGAACTCTTTGAGAACAATCAGGTGGATATTCTTTTGCTTGATATACGAATGCCTAAAAAAGACGGTTACGAGCTGATCAGGGAAATACGGTCAAAGAATCCTGATATACCGGTGATAGCGCAGACCGCCTTCGCCATGCCCGAACAGGTGGAGAAAAGCCGAAAAATGGGATTTAACGAACATCTTATAAAGCCAATTGCCAGGGAGAGTTTATACAGTGCACTGGAAAAGTATTTAAAGTGAAGATTCAGCCGGGATCTGTTCGGGTAACGTCTTATGACCCGGAAAGTAGTTTTTTGACCGGGGAACATTACAAAATATTATGCTAATATCTTATGCAGCGAACATTTTTTGTAGGAGATATACATGGTTGCCCTAAAACATTTGAGAAACTGGTAACTCAAAAGATTGGCCTCAGAAAAAACGATAAGCTTTATTGCGTGGGTGATTATATTGATAGAGGTGTTGACAGCAAAGGGGTAATTGATTTTATTCTTGAATTAAGAAAAATGAATTATCAAGTATTTACACTCCGTGGTAATCATGAACAGATGTTACTGGATGCCTCAGAGAGGAGGGATGCAATCCCTCTTTGGCTGACAAATGGCGGTGATGCAACCATGGAAAGTTTTAACATAAGCTCCATAGAAGAGATTGAACCTGTTTATTTGGACTTTTTCAGGAAGACAGAATTTTTTGTTCGCACAAACGATTTTATAGCTGCCCATGCAGGCCTGAACTTCAATATTGATGATCCTGTTTCAGATAAGAATTCTATGTTGTGGATCAGGGGTTTTGAAGCTGACAAGTCATACCTGGATGGCAGACAGTTAATTCATGGACATACACCACTTGTGAGAGAAAGGGTTGTTTCACAAAAATTCACCGGGGTGGTTAATATTGATGGTGGTTGTGTCTATAAATCCGTTACAGGTATGGGTAGTTTGTTTGCAATTGATTTCTACGCGCAAAAATTCATTGAAGCTGAAAATATTGACTGATGCCCTGAAAGATTATTATACACAATGCAAATATTTGGTTTAAAAAATAAATAATGATATATTGAACCTTCATACTTACATTAAATATTAAAACAAGTTAAAAATCATGAAACTATTAAAACAAAGTGTTTTGCATTTTACATTTATAGCCCTGGTAATATTTGTCTTTGGTTGTGATGTTGACACCTCGCAAAGTGTCAGTGCGGTTAAAGAGACGGACCATATTTCAGTCCGGATCGAAGGAGTGGAATTTACCTCCTATTTATTTGGGTCTGAGCATAAGTACCCTTTTTTTTACCCCGTTAACGGGCCAATGTCCGGCCGTTCGGTAACCACTTGGGACCAGGACCCTTATCCTCATCATAGCTCCTTGTATGTGAGCCTTGACCATGTTCAAAGCGAAAATGTGGAGCGGGGCAATTACTGGCAACCACGGCATGAACTCGAAACAGGCCATGTGCTTTCGCGCAATCCTCGTATCCTCGAAAGTAACGGGGCAAGTGTTGTGGTTCAGGATGATCTCGACTGGATTGTTCCCGAAACCGGAACCCAGCATTTCAGGGAGACAAGAACCACTACCATCTGGGCTCCTTCACCAACGGTACGTATAATGGATTTTGCAATGGATTTTATCGTGCTTAAGGATCTTTCTATCCGGCCTACCGGCCACTCCTTTTTTAGTGCCCGGATGAGACCTGAGATTGCTGTAGGTTGTCCTGATCATGGTCCGGAATGGGCACCTCTGGGAACCGGGACTATTGTAGATTCACAGGGTAACCGGGATGAGGCAGAAACCCGTGAAAAAGATTCTGAGTGGGCTGCGTATTATGGTGAAAATAATGGTGTTACTGAAGGCCTTGCCATCTTGCAACATCCTGACAATTCATATTATCCCGGACTGTGGGTTACCCGTGACTACGGATTTATTTCGCCTTCGCCTTTTACATTCAATGAAGAGCCTGTAGAGATGAAGGAAGGGCAAAATCTATCTTTTAAATACCGGGTAGTTGTTTTTACCGGTGATCATGAAACGGCCGATATTGACTACTGGTACAGGGATTTTACAGAATAACAGAAAAGTTTAACTGTACATTGATGTAATTAAATTCAGATCTTTAAATCCATGTGTCTTGTACTCAGCAGAGTATTTTATTTCGAAACTAAATATGAAACCGCACCCGGAGGGCGGGTATTTCACAGAGGTTTACAGAAGCGGTTATAAAATAACTGATGATAGTTTTCCATGTGATTTTGAGGGGGAAAGAGCGCTTTTTTCTACCATTTATTTTTTATTGAAATCAGATCAGTTATCAATGTTTCATCAATTAAAGTTTGATGAGGTCTGGTTTTATCATTATGGTTCACCGGTTCATCTGCATACCATAGACGACCAGGGCTGCTATGCCCTGCATAAGCTTGGCCCGGATATTGAAAGTGGAGAACGTCCCCAGGTATTGGTTCCCGGGAAAACCATTTTTGCTGCCAGGCCTAAAGATAAGGGCGGGTTTTCACTTGTTGGCAACCTGGTGTCGCCTGAATTTGATTTCAGGGACTTTGTGCTGTATAAAACTGATGAGGTCTGTGCAAAATTTCCTCATCTCTGTAATGTCGTTAAGTCTATTACAGAGGATGGGGTTTCATAAGTAAATATTAATACTAAATTATTGGTCTTATGGATCTTACCATGACAATATTTTCATTGTATTTTGTGAAGATATTGAAAATATCGTCATGGACGATTCATCCTAATAAAACAGGTTAATTACATTAATAATCAGTTAATTATATTTTGCAGGTAATTCATGTTAAATGTTTCAAATGGATGGATCCCCCTGGATGGATTTTACATCAAAATAAATATAAAAGGCCACCGTTAAATGCGGTGGCCTTTTGGGAGGTGCCAATTGACAATGTATCAATTTATGGTAAGACAGCCTGTTTTTTAAACACCAAACTCTTTTTTAATCTTATCAATATAATCAAGTTTTTCCCAGGTGAAGGTTTCCACCTCTGTTCTTGTACCATTCTGATAGACCACTTTCTTGCCGGGCTTTCTTCCCATGTGCCCGTATGCAGCAGTTTCCTCAAAAATAGGGTTTTTCAGTCCGAACCTTTTTATAATGGCGCTGGGCCGCAGGTCGAATAATTTACTGATCTTTTGAGCAATTTCTTCACTGGAAAGCTTCACCTTAGGTCTTTTAGTGGTTACATATAAACTAAGGGGTTCTGCTATACCAATAGCATATGCAATCTGAATCTCAATTTCATCAGCTATACCGGCGGCAACCATGTTTTTGGCAATATGCCTTGCGGCATAAGCTGCTGAACGGTCAACTTTGGATGGATCCTTACCGGAAAAAGCACCACCCCCGTGTCTCCCAAATCCGCCATAGGTATCGACAATGATTTTTCTTCCCGTCAAACCGGTGTCACCATGAGGACCCCCAATAACAAATTTGCCAGTGGGATTGACAAACAGACGGTAATTTGTATCAAAAAATTTCTGAACTTCTGCAGAATAGGAATCTTTAACTCTTGGTATCAGTATGTTTTCAACATCGGTCTCCAGCCGGCCAAGCATATCTTTATCTGCTTTTAGCTGTGCTTTTGCAGTGCGGTCGGTTGGTTTAATAAAATCATCATGCTGGGTTGAAACAACAATTGAGTCAATACCAATGGGCTTGTCATCATCATCATATTTCAAGGTAACCTGAGCTTTTGAGTCCGGCCGCAGATATGGCATGTCGCCGCCAACTTTTCTGATATTGGCAAGCTCCTTAACCAGGCGGTGAGAAATATCAATGGGCAGGGGCATATAGTTTTCTGTCTGGTTTGTAGCAAAACCAAACATCATACCCTGGTCTCCCGCACCCTGCTCTTCCTCTTTATCTCTTTCCACGCCCTGATAGATATCGGCCGACTGTTCATGTATAGAGGAAAGAACACCACAGGAATCTGCATCAAAACGGTAATCAGGTTTAGTGTATCCTATTCTTCTTATAACCTCCCGTACCAGGTCCTGGACCTCAACATAAGCTTCTGTCCTGATTTCTCCGCCTATAATACATAGTCCTGTGGTGACAAAAGTTTCTACTGCACATTTGGAATTGGGATCTTTTTTTAAAAGTTCATCCAGAACAGCATCAGATATTTGATCTGCAATTTTATCGGGATGTCCTTCTGAGACTGATTCTGATGTAAATAAATATGGCATGATTTCTTTGTTTAAATTACTAATTTTATTAGAAGATTATTTATTAAATATAGGCATTCTCCATTATGATCCGGCAAAAACCAGCTTATTCCTTTCGGCAACTGATTGATTTACAGGGATAATAATTACTAATACCTGTAATGTTCAGATTTGTAAGGCCCGTCCATGGGCACACCCAGATATTCGGCTTGTTCCTTACTCATTTTTGAGAGGTTGACACCCAGATGTTTCAGATGCGCCAGCGCAACTTCTTCATCAAGTTTTTTTGCAATTCTGTAAACCCCGGGCTTATGATCATTTTTCCACAGATCAATCTGGGCCAGCACCTGGTTTGCAAAAGAGTTACTCATCACAAAGGAGGAGTGACCGGTGGCACAACCAAGATTTACTAATCTGCCTTCAGCAAGCAAAATTATTGAATGCCCGTCTTCAAATACAAATTCATCCACCTGGGGCTTAATATTGATCTTTTTAACGCCAGGTTCCCTTTCCAGTTTTTCTACCTGGATCTCATTATCAAAATGTCCGATATTACATACAATAGCTTTGTCTTTCATTTTCCGCATATGCTCAACAGTAATAACATCCTTATTACCGGTTGCCGTTACATAAATATCTGCACGATCAAGAGATTCTTCAATGGTTTTGACTTCGTAACCTTCCATGGCGGCCTGAAGAGCACATATAGGGTCTATTTCAGTAATAATAACCTTGGCACAAAAAGCAGCCAGCCCCTGGGCACATCCTTTTCCAACACCACCAAAACCTGCAACCACGGCTGTTTTTCCTGAGATCATTATGTCAGTTGCCCTCTTTATTCCATCTATTAATGATTCACGGTTGCCATAATTATTGTCAAACTTTGATTTGGTAACCGAGTCGTTAACATTAATGGCAGGGAATAACAGTGATCCCTCTTTCTCTCTCTGATACAGCCTGTGTACCCCGGTGGTGGTTTCTTCGGAAACACCCCTGAGATCTTCTATAACCCGGTGCCATTTGTTTTTATCCTGTTGCTGAAGGTCCTTAAGGCGCTTCAGCAATTCTATTTCATCTATAGCTTCTGCATCTTTGTCAAGCAGTGAGGGGTCCTTTTCTGCCTGATGACCCAGAAGTACCATTAGTGTGGCATCTCCTCCGTCATCAACTATCAGGTCGGGACCTTTACCACCGGGAAAAGTCAGGGCCTGGGCTGTACACCACCAGTACTCCTCAAGTGTTTCACCTTTCCATGCAAATACAGGGACTCCGGTTTCGGCTATGGCTGCGGCTGCTTCATCCTGGGTTGAGAAAATATTGCAACTTGCCCATCTTACGTCGGCTCCAAGTGCTGTCAAAGTTTCTATCAGTACGGCCGTTTGGGTGGTCATATGAAGTGACCCCATTATTCGGGCTCCTTTCAAGGGCTTTTCCTCACCATATTTTTCTCTAAATTCCATTAAGCCGGGCATCTCGTGTTCTGCCAAGCGAATGTCTTTTCTGCCCAGGCCGGCAAGGTTTATATCTTTAATACGGTAACCAATTTTCTCATCAATCTGTTCTAACTTGTTCATAACATTTTTATTTTAATGAATAATTATTTTTTAATTTCAAATATCATAGCAAAAGTAAAGCTATTAAATTATTAAGTTTATTTGGAAGGGTACTATATAATTAAGCAATTTTTATTTCCTGAAATGAAAAATACCCCAGGTCAGATTATTTTCTTCACCTCCTTTAATCCAGTGCTTCAAACCCTTTTTCATATTCTCAATATAAGGTTTTGATACATGTTGTTCAAGTTCGTCCTGTTTTTTTTCGGTTTCTTCGAGAATTCTCGAATAGTGAAAGACGAGATGCTCTTGTAGCTCCTCAAAGGCCATTATCCGGAAGCCGGCTTTATTTCCTAATTCCCTGTATAAGGCAGGGGATCCCAGTGAAGATAAATTTATCCTTTCATAAATGGGTTCAAGTACAGTTTCGTCACAATTGTCGGTTTGCATAGGATCTGAAAAAACAAAATCCCCTCCCGGCTTAAGTAACCTGCTGGCCTCCTGTATAACTTTTTCTTTGTTATTGCTGTGCAGTATGGCATCTTCTGACCATACAACATCAAAACTGTTATCTTCAATGGGCACATCATCATAGCTGCCATCAAGAATATCAATTAAATGATCCAGCCCCTGCCTGAGGTTCATTTTGCGTCCGCGTTCATTTTCGGTTTCACTGAGATTAATAACTGTAACGTGACATCCGAATCTTTTAGCCAAATGACGTGCTGAACCTGAAAACCCACCACCAAAATCTATGATTTTCGTGTTTTTATCAATGTGATCTGCATAAGATGCTATTCTGTCAACAGCCCTGCGGCTTGCAGCGTATATATCCTTATCTTCGGACTCGTAAATTCCCAGGTGTAAATCTTCTCCGCCCCATATCCTGTAATAGAAGTTGTGTGCATCCTGGCTGTTGTAGTAATCTCTTGCAATTTCAATATCCTTTGAATATTTTGTACTCATAGTAACTTTAGTTTGATCATTTTAATGAAACCTGCATCAGCCTTTGGCAGACAAAATAATTTGGATTTCACATCCGGAAACTATTTCAAAACGAGATAAAATAATGCATGTGAAATCGACGAAGTCAATAAAGCATGCAGGTTCCATGAGAGTGAAATAACTTTATTTATCTTTTTAATGTTCAAATAAACCGTCTCTGTATGCATTCATATATTTTTCGCAATACTGGTCTTTCCCTGCCAGCATTTCCGCTGCAATTACGCTGGCCATCATTTTTTTATCAAGTGGATTCATTATTGCCGCATTCAGACCTTTAGTAATTGCCATGATCATAAAAGTCTGGTTGGCAAACTGCCTTTTAGGAATTCCGAAAGAAATATTGGACAGGCCGCATATAGTATGTATTCCTTTAAATTCTTCATGTATGCTTTCAATAGTATTCAGGAACTCCATTCCAAGGGTGTCTCCCGAGCCTATGGGTTGTACCAGGGGATCCAAATAAATATTATCAATCGCTACATTATTACTCACCAGTCCATTGACAAGCTTGTCGGCAATTTTCATTCTTGCGTCTTTTGTGTGCGGCATTCCTTCATCACTCATGCACAGTGCAATAACTTTCATATCTGTTCCTTTAATAACGGATAACAATTTTTCATACCGCTCTGATTCGAGTGAAATTGAGTTTACCAGGGGTATGCCTTTATGTACTTTAGCTGCTTCCTCAATTACTTTTGGATCAGGGGAGTCTATACAGCAAGGTGTATCAACATGTTCCTGTACTGTTTGTACGAGCCATTTCACATATTCTGCCTCTTTGCCCACGAATATCCCTGCGTTAACATCAATGTAATCTGCACCGGCTTCGTGCTGATCTTTAGCCACCGCGGCGATTGCTTCCGGGTTTTTCTCTTTAATGTATTCCCTGATTTTTTTACGGCTTGCATTTATTAATTCACCAACAATTTGCATTTTGATATCCTCCTATTTTAAAAATTCATTTTGTTTGACTTTTTCATCGGGTTTCACATAAACAAAGTCCGGTTCATCATGAGGTCCGAACAATATCTTTATGAACAACTGATCCTTTCCGCGGTATTCAATAAATTCTTTATTAAAATATGATGCATTTTCTTTTGCTCTTTTCAGCCATTTCCCGCTTTCTTTTGTTGTATTTATAAAACCTATATATTTATAATTTTTAATTTCAAGCTGCATAGCTTCTTCAGCCATTTCCCTGCCTACTCTCTCTGTATATTCGTTTTCCATTAATCCAAGCGGATCTGTCTTTTTTTCCATCCAGTTTACGGTCAGGTAATACGTGCCCGGATAATTATTGAATAACCACATGTATCTTTCCCGACTTCCCAGGTAAAATGAGATACAATCATGAACGCGTGGGATGAACAAGCCCTGCGACGGTGCCTTCAGACCAACAACAGCATTGGAACATAAACCGAACCCCAGGATTATCCTTCCATCTTCCGGTCCCGTCTTATCAATGGCTTCCTGTAATGCTTCCTTGAGCTTGTGCGGCATACGATGAAGATTCTGCGGCAGATATAGTATCTGCACATCATCTACCCGCTTTTTGACATTTTCAAGTTCAGGCTTTATACTTTCACAGGCGATGATCGTGTTCATTCAATGGTTCATTTTACTAATTTAGCTGTCTTCTTTCCTGACATCCCGGACTTTTGTGAATAATTTAGTCCCCTTGATAATTTAGGATTTCCCATAGCCCGGGCCACAAAACGCAGAAGGGAGCCTTCAACCTTTTTTTCCGTTTCAATGAAACAGTCAGTTGCCCCGGCTTTAACTGCTGCCTCCCTGGCCAGTTTACGTGCCATATCTTCGGCATATTCACAACAATCACCATATTCTTTAAATGCTTTATGCTTGCCATCATGTTTGGCTATATAGGTGTAATGATCCTTGTTTTCACGAACAAACACAATCGCCTCTCTTGTTTCCGACACAGATCCGCAAACAGCTCCTACAGCATTGGCTACCTCAAAATGTTCAGGCAGAATAAATTTTGCATGCAGTATTTGTGCTGCCCTTTTAAGGAAATGCCTGGCGGGTGCACCGGCTCCAATGACCGGATAACGGCTGCTTGCTTCCATAGATAGAAAATAATTATTACTGTGAAGAATTTGCTGCAACATCCATTGTCCCCATTCGCCATCAACGGAAACAGGCATTGCTGACTGATTGGTATCCTGGCATGCAAGAAAAATAATCATTTCCTCTACCAGGATATTGATTATTGTATCGAAGACCTCTTCAACAAAATTTTTTGGATTTTTTCCGTATATTTTACAGTAGTATTCCAGGGCAATGACAGCCACCTCTTTGTTCCATAAATCCAATCTGCCGTCTGCGTGAAGAAGGTCAGTCGGAGTGAGCGTTGAACATTCTATTACGCCCTGACAGATCAGTTTATCCAAATTAAGGTGACTGGTATGGTAGACATTGGCTTTTTTAAGTATCTCTGGCATTCTGCGGGGCTTTTCAATAAACTCAACAACTCTCTTTTGATTGTCATCAAGCGACTGAAAAGTATTTTCGTCAATAGAATCATGTAAATACAAATATTCAATACCGGCAGGGTCGTTACCATGCATGGCTGAATTTTTAAGAAAATGAAAGTCCTCTAAAACATTATCATGATACAATACTATCTGAGAGAGAGGCCTGACCCTGTCCGGGCCTATAATTATTTCTTTCTTTTCATTATGACTTATCCTGCTGTCACATCCCAGGCTTATGGTCCTGATCCTGGCAGCCTCTACCGAGGTTTCACAAGTTCCAACTCTGGCCCCGTCCCGGGAAACAACCACTTTGTCATTATGAACCATTGCCATATCAGTTGTGGTGCTGCCCATATCAACAACCAGGCTGTTTCCGTTATTCGCCAGGAATACACCTCCTATAGCACTGGCAGCCGGACCTGACATGACAGTTTCGACCGGCTTCATCACTGCCTCACCGGCGGGCATTAAAGTACCATCACCGCGGACAATCATCAGGGGCGCATCAATTTGTAATTCTGACAATGATTGGTGAACACTTTGGATAAAGTCATACATTACAGCCACCAGTGATGCATTTATCGATGCTGTCGACGCCCTTTTGATTGAGTCAAGTTTGGTGGAAAGCTGGTGGGCCATAACCACAGGCAATGAGGAGTTTTTTTGAATAATTTCAAATGCAGCCTCTTCATCTTCAGGGTTGAGCGGACTGAAATAGCTTGAAACAGCTATAGCCTCTACCTGGTGTTGATTATCCTTAACCCAGCTACCGATACCTTTACGGTCCAGCTTTTTTGCCCTGACACCCTGGGCATTATGGCCGCCGTTAAAGTATCCTATTATCTGTGCAGGTAATTTTGATTCCAGGTTATATTTGCCTATCAGTTCCTGATCATACCCGATCAGCAATAAGCCGGCTTTTCTGCCCTTACCCTCTGCTACTGTATTTGTAGCCAGGGTGCTGGATATTCCTACCAGTTTTATATCATATTCCTGTTTGATTTCCAGCTTTTTTAAGGTCTTGATCACCCCGATTTTAAGATTGTCCCTCGTTGTAAGCGATTTTGATGAGGAAATAACTTTGCGTGTGGAGTAATCCAGAAGGACTCCATCAGTATATGTGCCGCCAGTATTGATTCCTATAACGTATCGATCCATTCGTATAAAGTATAGTTAGCAATTTGCTTAACAATGTGAGACCAGTTCATGATTTGGATACCTGGCTTTTCAATCCAATGATCCCTCATGCTTATCCATTGTATCTTGTGCGACGAAGTACCATGAGGGTTTCATA
>SLPB01000098.1 GCA_007132225.1 Bacteroidales bacterium
TTAACCCTGACGGACAGGACAGTTTTGCAAGCTGGGCAAACAGGTATAAAAGCAGCACCCTGAACCCCGATCCGAATAATATTGAATTTAATGAAGTATGGCCCGGATCAAGAACCAACCACTACTGGTTTGATCTTAACAGGGACTGGCTGCCGGTGCAGCATCCGGAAAGTTACGGCAGGGTTAAGGCTTATCATAAGTGGATGCCCAACATAAACACCGACCACCATGAGTTTGGCTCAAACAATACATTTTTCTTTCAGCCCGGTGTGCCGGAAAGAGTTAATCCGCGAACCCCTCAGCGTACAGATGACCTGACACTTGAAGTGGCAAAGTACCATGCCGCGGCTTTTGATGAAACAGGACAGCTATACTATACCCAGCAAGGTTTTGATGACTTCTACTATGGAAAAGGCTCCACCTACCCGGATGTTCATGGAAGCATAGGTATTTTGTTTGAACAGGCCTCAACAAGAGGTCACCGGCGCGAGACTATTCATGGAATCATGGATTTTGCAGAAACCATTAAAAACCAGGTTGTAGTTTCACTTTCATCAATAGAGGCGGGACTTAATATGAGGGAAACGCTTCTGAACCATCTCCGCTGGTTCTATAACACGGCTATGGAGGAAGCTTCCAATGAGCCTTTCCAGGCCTGGATATTTGGCGATCAATGGGATCATGGAAAAAATTACCATCTGCTTGATATATTGAACACTCACCAGATACATGTTCATGAAATCACCCAAAGCACGGAGATTGATGGTGAAACTTTTTCACCTGGCAGTGCCTGGCTGGTGCCGGTTAATCAGCCACAATACAGGTTTATTATGTCTCTTTTTGAAAAGGTGCTGGAATTTGAGGACAGCCTGTTTTATGATGTATCAACATGGACCAAGCCCCTGGCATTCAATACACCTTACGGTAAAATTTCATCTTCAAGTGAATATAACGCCCTTTTGGGTGACCGTGTGCAGAATGCTGACAGACCGGAAGGAAAACTGGCGGGAGGAATTACCAACAATTCCTACATTTTCCAGTGGGACGATTATTATTCTCCAAAAGCATTATATTTTCTCCAAAACAATGGTTTGAGAACAAAAGTTGCTACTCAGCCCTTTTCAATTTATAACGCAAATGAAGAGTTGATTGAGTTTAACTATGGGTCAATCCTTATACCTGCGCGCACCCAGGACCATGATATTGAAAAAGTACATAAGCTTGTTGCTGAAGCGGCCAAAAATGCCGGAATCACTATCCATTCAATTGAAACAAGCTTTTCACAGGAGGGGATACATCCGGGCAGCGGGAGCTTCGCATCCCTTGATAAACCGGAAATACTTATGCTTATTGGTCCGGGAACCAACAGCCGTGAAGCAGGTGAAGTGTGGCACCTTCTGGATCAGCGTTACAATATTCCTGTCACCAAAGTTTATGTTAACCGATTCAACAACATGAACCTGGAGCGCTACAATACTATTGTTATGACTTCAGGTAGTTACAATGATATAAGTGATTCCGGCAAAGAATCACTCAACCGGTGGCTGAGATCGGGAGGTAATATTGTGGCCTTTGGTAATGCCAACAGGTGGCTGGAAAGTAACGAGTTTGCCGGTATTGAATTTGTTTCTCTGCCCGGGCATGAAGATCCTGATTTTATTCCTTACAGCAAAATATCTGAACACCGGGGTGCAAGAAGAATTTCGGGATCTGTTTTTAAAACCCGGATAGATGTCACCCATCCCATCGGCTATGGGTACAGGAATGAGTTACTCCCCTATTATGTTACCGGGACCCTGGCAGCAAAACCGGACAGCAATCCGTTTGCTAATCCACTCATGTTCACTGAAAATGCACTGATGAGCGGTTATGTCTGGGAACCCTACACCAACCTGCTGGATAACTCTGCCGGAATACTTATTAATTCCAGAGGAAGCGGAAAAATAATTTCATTTACCAACAATCCCAACTTCAGGGCTTTCTGGTTTGGAACAAACAAGCTTTTTGCCAATTCACTTTTCTTCGGATCAATTATCAGGAGGTGATAAATACTCAGGTTGCTTTATCTTCGTGGACAGTCATTTTTACCTCAATAGACTTTGCATAGCTTTTTGGCCGGATTCCATGACCATATCTTTTGGAGTATATCCAGGAAAATTCTGCCCCAAAAAGCAGGATAAGACAGGAATACGTAACCCAGAGCATTACAATAATTATTGAGCCGGCGGCTCCATAGATCGAGCCGGGACTGGCTTCACTAAAATAAAAGCTCAGAAGCTCCTTGCCCAGGGTAAATAAAAATGATGTTATAATTGCACCTATCCAAACGGTTTTCCACCTGATATGAGCATCAGGCAGGTATTTAAAAATCAGGGCAAACAATAAGGTAATTACCGCTAATGGTATCAGTAAGTTCAGCATTTGTACCAGGTAGAGGCTTAATTCCGGAAACCAGGTGCCAATATAACCATGAAGAGCAGATAACAGGGCGGAAACAACAAAACTTATCAGTAATAAAAAGGCAACTATTAAAACAAAGCCAAAGCTTCTGACCCTGTCAATGAGATACCGCAGAATTTCAGATTTTGGATCGGACTGTATTTCCCACACTTTGTTGATGGAAATCTGCAAATGGTAAAAAACTCCTGTTGCACCAAATATTAAAGCTCCTATACTTATAGCGGCCGAGACAAATGACTGCCCCTCTTCCCGGGCACTTTCAAAAATGGATTGAACCCCATCAGCTGTAGATGTGCCCAAAGCATCTTCCAGCTCATTATAGATTTTACCTTCAACAATTTCAGTACCCCAGATATAACCTACAACATTGATAATTATTACAAGCAGGCCGGGTAACGAAAGTATTGCATAATATGCAACGATAGCACTTAAGCGCCATGGATCGTCCCTGTTCCAGGAAACAGCAGCATCCTTCACCAAAGAAGGTAAATCTTTTAATTTGAACTTTTTGTCAAATTGTTCTGATGTATTCATAGTAATCAGTATATAATAAGCATATACTGCCTGAATATTGCTTGATTATGAAGATATAATAAAAAATGGAGTTATCATTTTTTATGCTTGAAAAACCATCTTTTTCAACTGAACTCCGCTAAGCCGGCCAAGTTCCTTTTCCAGCTTATCCATTTCAGAAGTGTCACCAATAAGTTCAAGAAGTATGAGGCCGCAAGGACTGCAGAGGTCGGTTGATATTTCATGAAGCCCCAGGCGGGTTTTTATGGAGCACCCAAATTTTGTAAGGAGCCCCTGAACACTACCTGCCTCCTTTTCTCGGTTGGTGATAAGTACACCAAGAATGCGAATTTCTTTTTCCATTTCTTAACAGATTTTGATGATTAAAAAATAAGATCAAAAGACATAACCTGCAGATCCAGTCCCCCGATCTCTCCCAGCTCCTCCTGCAGCTTGTCCCACTCATTACTGTCACCAAAGAGCTCAAGAACAATAAATCCATCGCGACTGCAAACCTCGCTTGTCAGTTCGTGGAAACCAAGTCTTGTTCGTATGCAATGAGCATAACGGGAAAGAACAGACTGGGTTCGTCCTGCCTCCTTTATACGGTCAAATACCTGAATTCCCAAAACACGGAGCTCATTCATCATAATTACATTTACGGTGTTATACAAATTTTACGTAAAGTAAAAAACCCGGGTGCAAACCATATTCGATCCTTTGAGATATTATTGGAATTAATCATTGCCCGGAATAAATAAATTATAAATAGAGATCACGTTCACCTTCTTTTATTAACTCAATTCTCCTTCGTATTTCCATTTCCATTTTATGCCCTTCCAGTTCCCTTATATTATCTTCGATAACCCTCCATCCCTTTTCGGCGGTATCAGGAGTTGCATAATCTTCAAGATACTCTGCAAGTGTTAATATGGCATTAGGCGAACAGAATCTCTTGATAAAACCAGGAACGGAGAATTCCATAAAATGCTCTCCGGTCCGTCCTTTCCGGTAACAGGCTGTACAGAATGAGGGAAGATAACCATCATCCAGCAGTTCGTCAATTATCTCATTAAGTGATCTTGAATCATTTATTTTAAACTGTTCTTTATTCAGGTCCTGCTCTTCGTTAATACTTTCCGAATAACTGCCCATTTCCAGTTTCGTTCCCCCGTCGATCTGTGAGACCCCGAATCGCATAACCTCTCTTCTGACCATGGCGTTTTCCCGTGCGGTAAGGATCATTCCGGTATAGGGAACTGCCAGCCTTAGAATGGCCACAAGCCGTATAAACTCTTCATTGCTTACCATATATCGGGGATCCACATCTACCGATGAAGCATCCTGTATCCGGGGGAAGGAAATGGTATGCGGTCCCACCCTGTAGCATGCCTCAAAATGATTTGTATGCCGTACAAGTCCGAGTACCTCAAACCTCCAGTCATACAAACCAAATAACGCCCCGATGCCGACATCATCAATACCGGCCTCCTGGGCCCTGTCCAGTGCGGTCAGACGGAAATCATAGTCTGCTTTCTTACCTCCCCTGTGATATTTTTTATAAGTCTCCCTGTGGTATGTTTCCTGAAAAATCTGGTAGGTTCCTATTCCTGCATCTTTCACTGTACGAAACCCGTCAATATCCATGGGGGCTGCATTGATATTAACCCTTCTGATCTCACCATTGCCCTTTTTTACTGAATATACCGTCTTTACGGTATGGGAAATGTATTCAGCACTATAGGCGGTGTGCTCACCATAAACCAGTATAAGCCTTTTCTGACCGTTATCCTCAAGGGCTTCAACCTCTTTTATTAGCTGCGGATCGGTAAGAGTTTGCCTGACGGCAAACTTGTTGGAGGTTCTGAACCCGCAGTAAGTACAATTATTGGTACACCTGTTCCCCACATAAAGCGGAGCAAAAAGAACTATCCGGTTACCATACACCTTCTCCTTGAGTGCCCTTGCACCCTCTTTAATCTCTTCTATTAGCTCTGGTGTGCCGGCATTGATAAGTACGGCAGTCTCCTCCATAGTCAAACGCTTCTTGCTGAGCGACTTGGCTATTACATGTCTTACACGTTCAGGAGTGGACTTTGTATTGCGGATCAAGCTCCATATCTCATCCGGATCAATGAATGGTTTCATTCGCTGATCCCTGATATTGTATATTTCCGGATAAAACTTCATTTTTCTGATTTGGCCTGGCTAAACCAGGTATAGTAACATTTAAATACCATTGGCGAAGTTAACTTAAAATAAGGTAAACAAGAAAACGACACGCCTTTTTTAAGCATCCGGGTACTTCATTACAGCGACCAGGCATAACGCAAAACCAGGAGTAAAATTTAGATTTATAATGCCCAGTCAACAGGATCTTTTCCCTGGCTCGAAAGCAGTTCGTTGGTTCGGGAAAAATGCCGGCACCCAAAAAAACCATTGTAGGCGGAAAAAGGAGAAGGATGGGCAGCTTTAAGAATATAGTGCTTGCGGGAATCAATAATAGATTCCTTGGCCTTGGCATATCTTCCCCATAAAAGAAAGACGATACCGGAATAATTACGCGAAAGAGAAGATATAGCTGCGTCGGTAAATGTCTCCCAACCCCTTTTCTGATGAGATCCTGCCTGGCCGGCCCTCACGGTAAGAGTTGCATTAAGAAGCAGAACACCCTGTTTAGCCCATTTCTCAAGGTTCCCATGTTGAGGTAAAGAAAAACCAAGATCATCATTCAGTTCCTTGTAGATATTTACAAGGGAGGGAGGAGGCTTTATTCCATGCGGGACTGAAAAGCAGAGTCCGTGGGCCTGTCCCGCCCCGTGATAAGGATCCTGTCCGAGCAAAACTGCCTTAACCCTGTCTGCCGGGGTCAGATTAAATGCATTGAATATATTTTTGCCGGCAGGATAAATTATGAATTTTGATTTTTCTTCGAGCAGAAATCTTTTTAGTTCAACAAAGTATGGAGCACTGAACTGATCTGCAAGAAGCTCTTGCCATTTATGGTCAATAGCCGGGTTAACTTGTTGTTCCATCAGTAAATAAGCTCTTCGGTTTCTTCGCTTGCCTCTTTTAACTCGGCAAGAATATCATAACCGTTGGTGAATATAGAATCATCTCGCATCTGTTTGTGAAAATAGAGGGTAACCTTTTTTCCCACAAGATTATTGCCGTATTCAAACAGATGCAAATCGAGGCTTATCTCCGGAGCCGTTACTGAGTCATTGCCTTCGGGGCGTCTTATCCAGACCATCCCCCTGTAATAAATATTACCTGATATCAGGTGAACAGCATAAACACCATCCGGAGGAACAAGTTTTGTATCTTCATCGACCACCAGACTGAGTGTAGGAAATCCATTTAAATACAATTCCCGGTCACCTTTTTCAAGGGGGCCTCTTATTATATAATGATGATCCAGGTATGCATTGGCACGTTGAATATTGCCTTCCATCAGGGACTTACGGATCTTTGTCGAACTTACGGTTTCATTGTCAATGTCCTGATGTGGAATTTCTTCTACCTCAAAATTAAAAAACTTACCCAGTTCGTATAGATATTCATAGTCACCCTCACGGTTGTGCCCAAAATGATGATTAAACCCGACTACAACTATCCGTGCTTTCAACTTACTTACAAGTACTTTCCTGACAAAGTCAGCCGAGCTCATTTGTGAAAAATCCGTAGTAAACTCAATAATTATCAGGTGGTCAAGTTTGGTTGTCCTGAGCAACCTGATTTTCTCACTCTGGGAATTGATAAGTTTCAGATTCTTACCTGAGGTATCGGGATATAGAATTTTTCTGGGATGAGGGTGAAAAGTTATAAGAACAGATTCTCCGCTGGCTTTTTTTGCCAGTTTCCGAAGACGGTTAAGTATAGTTTTATGTCCCACATGAACACCGTCAAATGAACCTATTGTAACTACCGGGTTGCGTATATCAAAATCTTTATCCAGTCCGTAATGTACCTGCATCTGGTTACTTTTCTATTTTTTTGTCTGTTTTTTTCAGATCGCGAAGTTACTAAACTGATGTGTTTTTTTTAACAAAATAAGCGACTTTTTCAATAGATGTTATCATATCATACTCTTCAAGATAAACATGGGAGCTCAGACTAAGGGGAACTGATGTAAAATTCAGTATCCCCTTAATTCCTGCAATCACAAGAGATTCAGCAACGCTTGCTGCATTGTCGGGTGGCACAGTAAGAATGGCAATACTTATTTTCAACTCTTTAATAAGCTCAGGTAGTTGCTGAACCGGATAACAATTAACTCCGGCAATAACCCTGTTAATTTTGGAAGGATCAGTATCAAAAGTAGCGACAATATTGAGTTTGGACCTTTTTCCCATAAAATAGCCGGTTATTGCCCTTCCGAAATTACCAACGCCTATAACTGCAACATTCTGACCTTTCACGGTATCAAGTATGGAACCAATTACACTTATCAATTCGTGTATGTCATAGCCCTTCTTCAGACTTGTTGAGTAGCCCATCAGCATTATATCCCTCCGCACCTGCACCGCAGTAAGATTAAGCATTTCTGCAAGTTCATGTGAATAAATATGCGTTTTGCCAATACTAATACAATTCAGCAACATTCTTCTGTACTGGCTAAGTCTTTCAATGGTTTTTCCTGGTAACTTCATTTCAGTTAATTGATAATAATTATTCAGATTGGGAGATGATGGAATTTTTAGGGAATAAAAGCACAAAAGTACTACCCTCGCCAGGTGTACTCTCTACACTAATTTCCCCTTTGTATAACCGAACTAACTTCTTTACGATAGACAGACCAAGTCCGCTCCCTGATATATTTTTTGTCTTTTCGTTTTTAATCCTCACAAAATCTTCAAAGAGCCTGGGGATCTCATCTTCAGTCATACCTATACCGGTATCTTTTACGGTAATAATGAGGTGGTCCGGTTTATCTTCTATAATAAAGTCAACCCTGCCTCCCTCTATATTGTACTTAATGGCATTTGAAAGCAGGTTGTTGAAAATTATTTCAATCTCTTCCTGGTCTGCCATAAGCATACATTTATCAGGAGATTGCAAAAATATCCGGACAGCTTTCTGAATTGATATCGGCCCCATTGTATCGACCGATAATTTTGCTATCTCAGCGATATCCACGGGCACCACTTCCCTTTTCTTCTTACCCGATTCTATTTTAGTCAGATCAAGCAAATCAATGATAAGATTGCGCATTCCCTTAACGCGCACAAGCGACCGGTCAATTATTTTTTCATATGCATCCAGATCATTTCCTGCCTGCTTCTCCTGAATAATCCGCAAATATCCCTCTATTGCATTCAATGGTGCTTTCAATTCATGTGACAAAACCGACAAGAACTGAAACCTTATCTGTTTCCCTTCCTTATTGAGTTTTTTTGTCATCCGCTTCAGGAATATATGCTTGGTAACAGTTTCTATTGCCGACCGAAGCTCCTGGGGCGTGAAAGGTTTTGGTATAAAATCATGTGCACCATGGTTGGTAGCCTTTACAGCAAGCTCGAGTGATGCATATGAGGTAATCATCAGAACAATTGTATCGAAGCGGCTTTTTTTAATATATTCAAGCACATCTATGCCGGGTATTCCCGGTAATTTATTGTCAAGCAGGATAATGTCCGGCACCTTTCTGTCAATAAACTTTATGGCCTCTTCACCTGTATAGGTCTCATCCACATCAAACCCGATGTTCTCATCCATAAAAGGGAATCCAACAGTAAACTTTGATAATATCCTGCTTATCCCACTGCAGATTCCAGACTCATCATCCACCACGAGGACATGTAATTTTTCCATTTTAAATTTTCAGTAATTTAATTATCTCCTTATAAAGCTGATCAGCCCTGATACCTTTCTCAATATAACGATCAGCCTTGATCCATTTCCGGTCTTCCTCCGATTTTACGCCAAATGACATACCGGTTTCAGCAGTTACGGCGGTTGCAATTATTACAGGTACATCAGGATATTTCCTTTTCAGCTTGAAGGCAAGTATGAAACCGCTGTCTTCGTTCTCCATCATAAGGTCCAGTATGGCCAGGTCAGGCTTGAAGGAGTCCAGCAGTTTTTCAGCTTCTGCCTGGCTTTCTGCTGTAATAACCCTGAAACCAAATTGTTCAATATTAAGCCTGGTTTGAAAAAGATAATCCTCATCATCATCCACCAGAAGAATATTTTTACTGTTCTTGTCCATCATCTATGATTCATTATTGAAAAAGGTTAAACATTGATTGCCGGAAGCGTCACAATAAATTTTGTTCCAGTATCTCCTTTGCCAGGATCTGCATTGGAAATTAAACTGATTTGTCCGTTATGCATTTTCACTATTCCGTAGGTTGTTGCCAGCCCCAGTCCGGTTCCTTTCCCTATACCCTTGGTAGTGTAGAATGGTTCGAATATTTTCTCCCTGTCCTCTTCCTTAATACCCGTGCCGGTATCAATAATATGAAATTCCACGTTTTCCCCGTCATTCTTTGTTTTAATCGTCAGCTCACCTCCGTCCGGCATAGCCTCAACTGCGTTCTTAACCAGGTTGGTAAGTGCCTGTATGATCTGCTCTGTGTCAAGCTGAGCTGTCGGCTGACTTAAGCCGTCCATATCAAACTCAATATCAATATTACCGGGAATAATCAGTCCGTCAATAACCTGATTAACTAACTTTTTAAGTTTTACCTCGCAGGGATTAACCTGATTCTTCCGGGCAAAATTAAGCAATCCGCCAACAATTTTCTTACACCTGTTGGCCTGTTCAACTATAAGTTTTAAATCTGCATAAGCCTCAGCATTTTTTGGCAGCTCATCAAGCAAAATATTACTGTACATAATCACTACACCAAGGGGATTATTAAGTTCATGAGCTATGCCGGCGGACAATTGTCCCATGCTGGCCATTTTCTCAGATTGCTTAAGGGCCTGCTGCACTGAAACCAGTTTTTCATTGGTCACTGCAAGATCATTGATGGAATTATGAAGTTTATCTATGGTCATAGGCAGGCACATCTCAATCTCGGCCAGTCCCTCAATAATGGCTATCGCATGTTCTTCACAGCTTTCATAACCGCAAGCCCCGCAATTAAGAAAATCCCTGGCATCAAATTTCCCCATCTTCTCCAGCTCCTTTCTTATCTCACCGACCGAAGGTGGCGGCAGCCGCTGATCATCTGCAGTAAATTCAGATATAAGGTCAATGGTACTGTATTCAGCAATATTTTTCTCCCATCCGCTCTTGTCAAAATGTTTAATCTTATCCCTTACATAATTGCTGATATAGGACCTTCTTGCGTAATGTTTGCCGCCTTCTGACATACCAGGGCCCATTATACAACCCTCACAACATAAAAGTTCCAGGTGCTGTCCGCTGATCAGACCAGCTTCAAACTCCTTTAGGGCCTCCTGGAAATCTTCCCTCCCCTCAGCAACAATTATGTTCCCCTCAAAGGCATTGTCCTTTATATCCACCGTCTGCAACAGTCCCCTGCTTATGGGAAAAACAGCTCCCTTTCCTGCTTCAGGCGGATCAAACTCGGAAGGAACAACTTTTCCGGGATCAATGTTCCTCTCCCTGAACAAGTTTCTCAGTTCGGTAAAGGTCAGGGCCTCATCCACTTCAGCCGACTCTTCCTTTTTGGCAACACAGGGACCGGCAAAAACTATTTTAACATCATTCCCCAGTTTTGCTCTCACCACCCTGGACATAGCAACCATGGGAGATACAATATTTGCAAGGGAGGTGACAAGGCCGGGATGATATTTTCTGATATAATTTACAATGGCGGGGCAATCTGAAGATATATACCTTTGATCAAGTTTTCCTTCCAGTATCTTTTTATATTCAAAAGCTACCAGATCAGCTCCGAATCCAACTTCAAAAACATTATCAAATCCAAGTTCACGCATCATACCGACAAACTGCCGGTAATCTCCTGCTTCAGTGAATTCAGCAGGAAAGCTGGGTGCGACTATTGCAACAACATGCCGGGGCGAGTCAAGAAGCTCGGTTACAGGTAATCCGGAAAGCCTGTAAACCTTGGCTCCCTGGCTGCATACCCGTGTACAGTTGCCACAACCAATACAACGTTCAATAATAACTTCAGCCTGACCGTTAATGATCTTAATTGCTTTGGCGGGACACTCCCTGACACAGGTATAACAAACCCTGCACCTGTCCTTTAGTGTAATAAGAAGCTTCCTGTGATCGGATAGATTATCCATAATTACTTGTTTAAATGGTTTTTCAGTATATACTGACATCCATTATAACAGAACTTTCCTTGCTGAATAAGTAGTATGAAAAAGAGATTTGCATTTTTCACCAGGTAAACCGCCAAGATGATTGTTATATAGCTCATTGACTTTCGGATTTTTATGAGAAAATCTTATAATCTCCCTTTCATCAATGCTATATAGTGCCTTCATTCTTGCTTTTACAGCATTCTCATCACTCCCCACAGGTTGACCGCCCCCGTTAATACATCCTCCCATGCACGCCATTACTTCAACGAAATCATACTCGCATTTTCCTGCCTTTATATCTTCAAGAAGTGGGAGAACATTTGAAAGTCCACTTACAACAGCAAACCGGTATGTAGTTTTCCCGATCCTGATCTCTGCTTCTTTTTTTCCTTTGCCTCCTCTTAATTCCTGGTATTTGACCCGGGAAGGTTCCCTGGCTCCGGATACATGAGGCATGGTGCGAATAACAGCTTCAGTCACTCCTCCTGATACACCGAACAACTTACCAGCTGAACTTCTCATTCCATATGGATCATCAGCTATCTCAGGTTCAATTTGATTCATGTCAATACCATAGAGTTTTATAAGCTTGGCCAGCTCCCTTGTGGTCAGTACCAAATCTACTTCTGATATCCCTTTTTTAGTCATTTCCTCTCTCTGGGCCTCAAACTTTTTTGCTGTACATGGAGCCACAGCAACAGAATATATGCTGCCGGCTGCAATGCCGGAAATTTCAGGATAATAGGACTTCAAAACAGATCCCAGTATCTGCTGCGGAGATTTCGTATTTGACAGGAAAGGAAGCAAATCCGGGTAAAGTTGTTCAACATACTTTACCCAGGCGGGACAACAGCTTGTAAGAAGAGGCATATTCTCTTTTTTGTTTTTTCTGGCCAGAAGTTCACTGGTCATCTCCATAACAGAAATATCGGCAGCAAATGAAGTATCAAATATCCTTTCAAACCCTATCTTTTTTAAAACAGCATTAATCAGTCCGCTGATATCCTTGCCGGGTTTTACTCCAAACTCCTCTGCCAGGGTAACACCTACCGAAGGAGCATATTGTACTAAAACCGTCTTTTCAGGATTATGGAGGGCATCCTCAAGTTCCGGCAGACTGTCCTTTTCAAATAAAGCAGCAGTGGGGCATACCATTATGCACTGCCCGCAATTGATGCAACTTGAAAAATTAAGATCTTTATTGTAAGCAGTCCCTATTATTGTCCTGTTACCGCGGTTAACAAAATCAATTGCAAATACCGAAAGTTTCTCATCGCACACACGCACACAGCGTCCGCACAAAATACATTTGGAGGGATCGCGGACTATCGAGGGACTGGAGTGGTCAAGTTTGTATTTGTTTTTTCTTCCCATAATGCGCCGCTCTCTAACATTCAGCTCTTCAGCAAGGGCCTGTAATTCGCAGCTTCCATTTCGCACGCAATAAAGGCAATCATCAGGGTGATTGGAAAGAAGCAGTTCAACAATTGTTTTTCTTGCCTTGATCACCTGGGGTGAATGGGTTTTAATCTTCATCCATTCATTTACAGGCTGGGAACAGGAAGGTACAAGTCCCTGGCTGCCTTCAACTTCAACCACGCACATTCTGCAGGCCCCGGTAGGTGTGAAATCTTTCATGGAGCATATGGAAGGGATCTTAATGCCATTGGCCTTAAGTGCAGACATGATGGTCTCCCCCTTTTGTGCTTTGATAACCTTACTGTTTACCTCAATCTTGACAATCATATTTGTAATATTTTACAGCTTAAAAACCCTTTTTAAAGCATATACTTCAAATTATCAACCAGGAACAAGTAATCCTATTTGACTGATATTGCATTAAATTTGCAAACATCATAACAGATTCCACATCCGGTACATTTCTCTTCAACAATAAAAAAGGGGTGCCGTTTAGTCCCAATGATTGCCGATACCGGACATTTGGGTGCACAGGCAGTACAGCCGGTACACTTCTCCACGTCAATATAGAACAATCTCAGTTCCTTGCAAACACCTGCACTGCACTCCCGGTCAAATATATGCTCCTCATAATCATTGCGAAAATATTTAAGTGAACTGATTACCGGGTTTGGTGCTTTCTGACCCAGTCCGCATAATGAGGTATCCTTTATTACACTTGCAAGACTTTCAAGTTGCATCACTCCTTTAAATCTCTCCAGGGTGGCATGACCATTTTCGTCGACCGGCCGTTTGGTAATGTTCTCATAAACTTCAAGCATCCGGCGGGTTCCTTCCCGGCAGGGAATACACTTGCCGCAACTCTCCTTCTGGATGAAATCCATAAAATACTTGACTGTATCAATTATGCAGCAATCCTCGTCCAGCACAAGCATGCCTCCCGACCCCATGTAAATACCCACCGATGCGAGGGAGTCAAAGTCATACGGAATATCTATGTTTTCTGAAGTAACGAATCCGCCCGAAGGTCCGCCGATCTGAACAGCCTTTAACTCTTTCTTAGCAGGAACTCCACCGCCTGCTCCAAATATGATATCCTTTACTTTGGTGCCAAGCGGCACCTCAATTATTCCCTGGTTATTTAACTTTCCTGATAAAGTAAGAATCTTGGTACCCGGAGCTGTTTTATTGCCAAGAGACATAAACCAGTCAGGTCCATTTTCAAAAATAGCAGGAATATTTGAGAGAGTCTCAACATTATTGACCACCGTAGGCTTTCCAAAGAGGCCGGAAATGGCAGGATAGGGTGGCTTTGGACTTGGCATGCCTCTTTTGCCTTCAATACTGCTTATCATTGCTGTCTCCTCCCCGCACACAAATGCCCCGGGACCTTTACTGACTATGATATCGATATTGAAACCGCTTCCGTAAACATTGTATCCAAGTAATCCATAATACTGTGCCCGGTCAATAGCCTTTTCCAGTCTGTTTATTGCTGTTATGTAATCACTGCGGATGTAAATATAAGCCCTGGAGGTTCCAATTGCATATGCTGCAATGACCAGTCCCTCAATGAGCCTGTGGGGATCGCTCTCTATCATTGACCTGTTGGCAAAACCTCCGGGGTCGCTCTCGTTGGCATTACACAGAAGAAAACGCTGATCAGCCATTGCGGTATGAGCAATTTTCCACTTTTTCCCGGTAAGGAAACCTCCTCCTCCCCTGCCCTGCAATCCACTTTTTTCAACTATATCACACACCTCTTCATGTGTATAATTTCTTATCGTCTTAACATATGACCTGTATCCTCCGGCTGCTATGTATTCTTCAATTGAGTGGGGACTGATACGGCCCCAGTTTTTCATCAAATTCCTGTATTGCATGGCAAAAAAAGGCAACTCCCCGATTAAAGGAACATCCTTCCATAATTCAAGAGAGGGATTTTCATACTGTCCGACTACATATTCATGGGGGACGATGTTGTTTAGCATACTGTCAAGTAAAAACGGAAGCTTTTCTGCACTGACATTTTTGAAGGATATCCTTGTTTTACCAGGCAGGTGAACATCGACCACAGGCTCAAGGGAACAATAGCCGGTGCAGCCTGTCTCGATAACATCAGCCTTTATATCCCGGTCCAGGAGGTATTTGTTTATCTCCAGAAGTGTCTCCCCTGCACCGGATATCAATCCACAGCTTCCCGTACCAACCATGATAACGGGATGTTTTACTTTATCCTTGCGGACAAACCTTAGGATTTTTTCCACTTCAACCGGCAGATCAGCCGATTCATTGAGAAGAACATTATTTACCAGGTACTCCTTTTCAACTGGTATATGAATTTTTTCAGACATAATTATTCCTCCCCGGTTATATATGAATCAATTATATCCCCAATGCTGCCGGGGTCCAGTTTTGTGTGGTAATTATCATTGACCCTGATTAGGGGGGCCAAATGGCATGCACCCATGCAAGCTAAAATTTCCAGGCTGAACATACCGTCACGTGTAGTCTCTCCCGGACGTATTTTTAATATTTTTTCAAGTTCCCGGAGGATCTCAGGAGCAGCGGCAACATTACAGGATGTTCCGTGGCAAAGAGACACATGAAAGCGGCCCCTGGGCTCAAAACGAAACTGGTTATAGAAGGTAGCCAGGCCAAATATCTTGCTGGATGGGAGGTCCAGGTGCCGCCCTACTTCAACGACAGCTGTTTCTGAAAGATATCCATACTCTTCCTGGATATCCTGAAGTATTGGAATAAGGCAATCACTCTGCCCCCTGGGATACTTTGCGAGTATTGCGGAAGTCTGATAATCCATAGGAATTTAATCTTAACTCATTATAAAAGAAATCCCTTATACAAAACACAATTTTACAAAAAATTATTGTTACCATGCAAACATTGTTACAAAACTAACAATGTTTCTAAACATCTCTTTGTGTAAAAAAAATGTTATTTTTGCTTATTAATCAGGTTTTTGTTACTTAACATGCGAAAAAAAAATCAGGGCCATGCACGAAAAACAGGAGATAGTTATATGCCTGGGCAGTTCATGTTTCTCCAGGGGTAACCGACTATCCATGAGTATTATTAAAAATTTCCTGAAAGACAATAAACTTGAAGAAAAATTCTTCTTTCACGGGAGCCGTTGTTTTGACAGATGTGAAAAAGGCCCTATCCTCAAAATAGGAGACAAAATATATGAGGAGGTTAACCCGGAAGAATTAGCGGATTTGCTCAAAGTATCTTTGAAAATAAGATAAAAATATGGCATTAATCAATATAGATACCGGCAAATGCAACCTGTCCTACGCCTGTGTAAGGATTTGTCCCGTTAATGCCATTAAGGTTGAGGCACACAGGGATTATCCGGAAGTGATGCACAATGCATGCATAGGCTGCGGCCACTGCCTGAAGGTATGCTCGCCGGGTGCCATCAGTTTCATGGATTCAAAAGAAGAAACCAAAGCACTTTTAGGCTCTGAAATCAAAGTAGCTGCAATCTGTGGACCAAGTATATCGGGCGAATTCCATGATATAACAGACTACAGGAAATTTGTGGATATGATCAGGGCACTTGGTTTTGAATATGTTGTGGAAGCCTCATTCGGCGTTGATCTTGTGGCACACAAATACAAAGAACTGTTTGATGATTTTAAAGGGAAATACTATATAACGGCCAACTGCCCTTCGGTTGTTTCATTTATACAGAAGTTTCATCCTGAACTAACTGAAAACCTTGCTCCTATTGTATCTCCGATGATCGCCATGACAAAGGTAGTAAGAAAAAAATACGGTGAAAACGTAAAGGTTGTTTATATTGGTCCCTGCATTGAAAGCAAAAAGGAGAGTGAAAAAATCAGTAATGATGGAAAGGTAGATTCGGTTTTGACCTTTACCGAACTCCGGCAATTGTTTTCCGAATACGGGATCACTGAAAAGAAAGTGGAATTTTCTGATTTTGATCCCCCTATTGGATATAAAGGCTCGCTTTACCCCATAAGCACAGGAATACTTGAAGCTGCTGATATTGATCAACTGCTGTTCTCAGGAAATGTCATAACTGCAGAAGGAAGAAACAATATGCTTGAGGCAGTAAAACAGTTTGAGAAACACATAGATTCAATCAAAAAGCATTTCAACCTTTTCTATAACGAGGGCTGCATAATGGGCCCGGGTACTTCAAGGGGCGGAGAAAAATATAAACGCCATGCGCTGGTGCTGGATTATGTAAAAAAGAGGTTGCTGGATTTCGACATGAATACGTGGAAAAATGAGATAAGGGAGTACAGCACCCTTGATATGTCAGTAAAATTCAAAGCAGATGACCAGCGATTACCCTTCCCGGATGAAGAAAAGATACAGGAAGTACTTCAGGTAATAGGAAAAGAGAATAATGTTGATGAAATAGGATGTGCATCCTGTGGATATGCATCCTGCAGGGATTTTGCCATTGCAGTGGCACAGGGACTGGCTAAGACAGAGATGTGCCTTACCTTTACCCTTAAAAACCGCCATGATTACATAAAAACCCTGAGAGAGACCAACCAGAAACTGGCAGAAACGCAGTCAGCACTCAGGAAGTCAGAAAAAAATGCAAGACGTGACCAGCAACTTGCAAGGGAATCCTTTGAAACCATCCGAACTATGCTTGAAAAATTGCCCTCAAGTGTGGTGCTGGTTGATCATGAGCTAAAAGTAATACAAGCCAACAAAAGCTTTATCAATATTCTGGATGAGGAAGTGAGAATGATCGAAGATGTGATCCCCGGTCTTGAAGGTGCCGACCTGAAGACACTTTTACCCTATAATTTCCACAATCTCTTCTCATATGTACTCAGCCAGGACCACAATATCATAAACCGGGACCTGCATTTCAATGATATTCTCTATAATGTCTCAATTTTCACCATTCGTAAAAACAAGGTTGTAGGGGCAGTTATAAGGGACCTGTACGTTCCAGAAGTCCGTAAAGAGGAAGTAATAAAAAGGGTTACCGATGTAATAGACAAAAACCTCGAACTGGTTCAGAACATAGGATTTCTCCTTGGAGAGGGGGCTTCTGAAACCGAGGCTATGCTGAACAGTATTATAGAATCTTACAAAATGCCTGAAAATCCAGAGAAAGATGGAGAGTAATTTCTATGTCGAGGTTGGTTATCAGCAAAAAAATCATGGTAAAGAGAGAATCTGTGGTGATGTTTTCCTGTCGAGGAGAATAAAAGAAGAAAACAGGATAATTGCAGTTCTTTCCGACGGTCTGGGGCATGGGGTAAAGGCCAACATCCTTGCCACCCTTACAGCATCTATGGCAATAAATTTCACCAGGGAGCATAAAGATGTTGTCCGTATCTCTGAAATCATAATGAACACCCTGCCTGTTTGCAGCCAGCGTAAAATAAGCTACTCCACATTTACCGCAGTCGATATAGAAATAAATGCCCAAACCAGCATACTGGAGTATGATAATCCCGGGTCATTCATTATGCGGGGCAGCGATTCTTTCGATGCTGAATGGAACTGCCTTATACTTAGCTCAGACAAAAATAAGGGCAAAGAGATAAAAAGCTGCCATTTCCAGCCAAGGAAAGAGGACAGGATTATTTTCTGCTCAGACGGAGTCACCCAGTCCGGTATGGGCTCAAGAAAATATCCCTTTGGCTGGGGATGGGAAAATGTGCAGGAGTTTGTAAAAGGCATAATTGAACAGCAGCCTGATATATCTGCACAAAAGCTTGCATCAAGGATACTTAACGCTGCATTTAAAAATGACAACTACAATGCACAGGATGATACTTCATGCGCTGTACTTTACTTCCGGGAGCCAAGGAAGCTGTTGCTTTGCAGTGGCCCTCCCTATAAAAGCAGTAATGATAAGAAACTCGCATCCATTGTAAATGAATTCCCCGGAAAAAAGATCCTTTCCGGGGGCACAACCGCCGATATAGTTGCAAGAGAACTGAATTCAGAGATAAAAGACACCTTCGAATTTCATGACCCTGATCTGCCCCCGTTGTCATTTATGGAAGATATTGACCTGGTAACAGAAGGCATTCTGACACTCAGCAAAGTCTCAAAAATCCTTAATGAATTTACCCAGAACTATGTTCCCGGCAAAGGTCCTGCTGACCAAATAGTCAGCCTTCTCCTTGAAAGTGATGAGATAAAAATAATTATTGGCACAAAAATCAATGTTGCTCATCAGGATCCAAATTTGCCGGTTGAGCTGGAAATCAGGCGAACAGTCCTGAAAAGAATTGCCCGGAAGCTGGAAGACAAGTTCCTGAAAGAGGTTATAGTAGAATATATATAGAAATTATTTTTGCAGCTTGTTTCTTTAATCATAAAGCCGGATAAAATCAAAACTGTTGCCCGTATAATTAAGAAACCTTTCAAAATCTGCATATGATATCACAATGGATGCAGTATTTATATTTGGATGAAAGCTTATTTTTTCGGAGTTTTTAAGATTAGCGTCCAGAAAAACATGAACATGGTCATCCTTATCATTTATTAGTCCGAACGGCGACACTGACCCTGGCTCCAGTCCAAGATACTTCATCATTCTTTTTGGCGATGCAAAGGAAATTTTCCCCTGGCCCAGTCTCAGTTCAAGATCACGTATATTAAGCACCCTGGAATATTCAAATATCACCAGGTAATGGCGGTTTCCTTTGTGATTTCGAAAAAAAAGATTTTTGCAATGAGCCGACTCAATATCCTTCCAGTATTTTGAAGCCTCCTCAACGGTAGGTACAGGGGGATGCTCATGGTAATCAAAGGATATTTGAAGCTCATCAAGTACTTTATACAGTTTCTGATCTCCTCTTGTTGATTGCATGAATTACTGTTTTTTTAAGGCAAAATTAAAAAATACAAAGAAAAAATCCCTTTTCATATAGTTATAAGCCTGTATAATCGCAGCTTATTTCCCAAAGCTTTTTGGCAGCTTCATCATCAAGAGCCGCCGATGATGGTCGTTTAATTTTCCTTTTTACAAAATATTCACCAGTTTGCCCCTTGATTTCAGGTGAAGTAGCAAGGTAAATAGTTGTTTCTGCCCCTTTGCGCGGGGACACCATGAAAAAACTAAAAACAGACTTCAGAAACGGATTCATCTTATCAAATAAGTTAGTTGCTACAACTCCCGGATGCAGACAATTAACTGTAATACCATCATCCCTGACCAAATTTGAGAGATACCGGGTAAACAATATATTGGCAAGCTTGGATTGTCCATATGACTTAAAGCTGCTAAATTTTTTCTTACCCTCGGGATCATCAAAATCAAACTTTGAATGTCGGTGAGCCTCTGATGAAATATTTATAATACGGGCAAAATCAACAGCTTTTAATTCATCCAGCAATAGATTTGTCAGTAAAAAAGGGGCAAGATGATTAACTCCGAAATTTTTCTCTATACCATCTTTTGTTTCCTTTCTTTGAGTTTCCCATATACCGGCATTGTTAATGAGTATATTCAATTTACCGAAGCGGTTTTTATACTCTCTGGCAAAAGAGCGTATTGAATCAAATGAAGCGAGATCACATTCCATAATATAAATAAATGGATTACCGTAATGTTGGCCAATCTCCTTTTTTACTTTCTCTCCCTTTTCAAGATTTCTGACCGGCAGAACAATATGGGCATTTTCCCGGGCTAGCGCCATGGCAGCCTCTTTGCCAATACCTGATGTTGCACCGGTGATAATTACATACTTATTAGCCAGGCTCATAAGTTGATATTTAGATTAAACCGTTTGTCTTAAAAATCTCAGAATTAAACCGGGAAAATACAAAAAATAAAATTAGACACTTCAATTAAAAATTGTTAAATCCTTTAAAATTGCTAAGTCTGCTTATAATCTCCAAAGATCAAAAGCACCACAATTACCCATAATGGATAGTGATGAGAATCACTTTCCCCCTCGTTTTGTTATTTTTAAAATAATTCTCGTATATTTAACCCCGAAAAAAACATGGAGAATTAATAATAAGATAATTAATAAAACAATGAAAAAAGCCTTGCATATGGCGGCAGTAATTATGTTTTTAGCCGCTGTTTTAAGCTCCTGCACGGTGCAGAGATGTCCCGCCTATTCCAGCCACGAAACAGAGCAGACAGATCAAAACGGTTAATCCGTATTTTTAAGTTTTTACCTCTATTTGGCCCCGAGAAGGAGTCAAATAGCCCTTTCCCGGCCTTTATTTTCCGGAATCCGGCCAACTGAGCCTGTGTAAAACAATTTGCTCTCCCTTTAAGCATATAGCTAACACATATTAAATATCTGCAAAAGTTTATTTTGACTATTTAGTGTTTTTGCTTAAATTTGTGTCCGGCAAAATAATTTGTATAATTTGTCTTCAATAAATTAAAATTAATAATATCAGCCTGAGAGAACCCTGTTTCAAAAACCAACTATTTACCTGGTTTTTAGAGTTATTTTTTGTCTGGCTGAAAAATGTTTCATTTAACTAAATATTAAATTATGGGAAAAATTAAAATTGGAATTAATGGATTTGGAAGAATAGGTCGGCTTGCATTTCGCTCTGCAATAAACAGGGATGATGTAGAAGTTGTAGGCGTAAATGATCTGATCGGCGCTGATTATATGGCATATATGCTTAGGTACGATTCCACACACGGCAGGTTTAATGGCACCGTTGAAGTTAAAGGAGATAAGCTGGTAGTAAATGGTAATGATATCAGGGTAACAGCTGAAAAAGATCCTGCCCAACTGAAATGGGGTGATGTTGGTGCAGACTACGTGCTTGAGTGTACAGGTATTTTTCTTACTAAAGAGGGAGCCCAGAAGCATATTGATGCCGGAGCAAAAAAAGTAGTTTTATCAGCTCCTTCAAAAGATGATACTCCTATGTTTGTTCTTGGAGTAAACCACACCGAGTACAAAAATGATGTCAATATTGTTTCTATGGCCTCGTGTACCACAAACTGTCTTGCTCCGGTTGCCAAGGTGCTGAATGACAATTTTGGCATTGCTGAAGGACTTATGACAACTGTTCATGCCGTTACAGCAACCCAGCAGACTGTTGACGGGGTTTCTGCAAAAGACTGGAGAGGCGGCCGCGGAGCTTCACAGAATATCATACCATCATCCACAGGCGCCGCCAAAGCAGTGACAAAAGTAATTCCCTCCCTCCAGGGCAAGCTTACCGGAATGGCGTTCCGTATTCCCACTTCAAACGTGTCCGTTGTTGATCTGACCTGTCGCCTTGAAAAGGCTGCTTCATATGACAAGATCAAAGAAGCAATGAAAAAGGCATCTGAAGGCGAGCTGAAAGGAATTCTTGGATATACTGAGGAAGCCGTGGTTTCAAGCGATTTTAATGGTGACGCCAGGACCTCGATCTTTGATGCAGGAGCAGGGATAGCTCTGAATGAAAACTTTGTAAAAGTAGTATCCTGGTACGACAATGAGTGGGCATACGCCAGTAAACTGGTTGATTTTGCACTTTATATCGAGTCAGTCAAATAAATTACTTTCTCTGACTGTATAAAAAAAGGCTGTCCCTTTCACTGGGCCAGCCTTTTTTTATAATATAACTGGACAGGAGGAAGCCCGGTTAAAAAAATGATTAACCGTAAATCTCAATAAATTTAAATGGCAGCTTAAAAGTATCCCTGTAATGCTGGCCAAGATCCAGGATATTCTCGTCATCTTCTTCATAATACCAGTTAATAAGACAATCATGACCGGAATCATAATGATTTTTGATAAGATGAAAAAATCTGAGGATAAATTTCGATGATCCGGAATTTATGTACTCAAATTGAAAATTAAATGTTGTTAATTCTTGTGGAGATTTATAGTAATCCTTCATAGAATTATACACTACACCGTAAAATTCCTCAGGATCCTCGGGTATCGACCTGCCCTCAATTGTAAGTACGCCCCTGACCGGGTCAAGCTCAATAAAAGGTGTTTTTAATCCTTTTTCAATTCTCAGAAGTTCCATGTCATTCATAAGATCTGTTTTTGATCTATTCATATCTAAGCGCAACAATCGGATCAAGCCTTGATGCCTTAACTGCCGGGAAGTACCCTGAAGAAAGTCCTACAATAAAACAAAGCAAAACCCCCGAAGTTATCCAAATCCAGGGCACAACAAAAGGCGATCCGGTAACGAGAGATACCATATTGCCGATTAATATTCCCAGAAATATACCTACGACCCCGCCGAGCTGGCTAATAATAACAGCTTCAAACAAAAACTGATGCTTTATAAAATCACTTTTTGCTCCCAGAGCCTTTCTGATTCCGATTTCTCTAGTTCGTTCAGTAACTGATACAAGCATAATGTTCATCAAACCGACCGCGGCACCAAACAGCGTAATAACACCAATAAGTGTAGCAGCAATGGTAACGTACCTGATATTCTCAATCACCATATTTGCAAGATTATCGCTTTTGGTAATACGGAAATCAGCTTCATCCCCGGGTCTTAATCCTCTGACCTGACGGAAAACACCTTCGGCCTCACTTACAGCAGTCTCCAGAAGCTGTGGAGAATCTGGCATGACATTTACCCTGTAGTTCATCCTGGGACGAGAAAAATACTGTCTCACATTTGTAATTGGCAATATGCATATATTATCTCCACCGCCACCAAAACTGGTTCCCTTCCCTTTAAGTATGCCTATGATCCTGTATTTGCCATTTCCTACGGTAATAATCTTGTCAAGCGGATCTTCAACTGCTTTAAAAAGGGTACGTACAACATCTTGTCCGACTATTACCAAATGACGGTTCATCTCAAGATCATTTGCCGTAAAATTTCTTCCTCTTGCTATTTCATATCCTGCTGTTAATATATATTCTTCATCTGCACCAACAACAGTTACATTAGGATTGCTTTTAACTGAACCATAACTTACCGCGGCACTGCCTGAAGCATTGTAATAAATTGACACATTGGCAGGAAAACCATAATTATCCCTGAATGCGACAGCTTCCCTGAAGTCGATATGCTGATAATTCCTTACCCGTTGCCTTCCAGATGAAACAACATCAATGCTTCGGCCTTCAAGAATAAAAGTGTTGGCCCCCATACTCATAAAAGAAGTGCTGATTGAAGACTTAAGAGCATCAATAGCAGTAAGAATACCAACAAGAGCCATAATACCGAATGCAATTATAAAAATGGTCAGAACTGTCCGCAGTTTACTTGCAACAATTGCCTGAAAGGAAATGCGGATATTTTCCCAGAAAAGTAAGCCGAGCCTGATAATGCCTTCCATTTTTACAAGGTAATAATCACTTCAATCAGAAAGTTAAACGTACAGGGAGCAAAAATAGTTTATTTGTTTAATAAAAACAGTATTTAATGCTGGCTAATTTTCACTGTGCCGGTCTATTAAGTTATTTATAATAAGTATATATTTGCAAAGCAAGCTCCTGGTGAAGCATTGCAAAGCGACAACAAAAGGATCCCTAAAACTCATTCGAAAAAGATGAGTCTGACTTTCCTGTAACAGACCTGTTTTTTATACCATTCTTAAAAAAAAATACGAATGATTTTTTTTATTACTGACATTTGCATAAATTTCCGTCAAAAATCAGGATTTGCTTGAAAAACTCATAAACTGGCTGGAATCACTAATGCAGCCCTGCTTCTATGTAAAATTCCTGGGGGTGGAATGCCCCGGATGCGGCACACAAAGAGCATTTATAGAACTTTTAAAAGGCAATATTTCAGGCTCCTTAACAATTTTCCCTGCACTTCTTCCGGGCATACTTCTCATCATGATTGTTGCCACTCATCTTATCTTTAAATTTAAACACGGAGCTCTCTATATTAAAACTTTATTCATGTTGAATATTGTTATTATGATTTTTAATTATATTTATAAATTGTTAACCCCTTAAATTAAATTATTATGAGTGAAACAATTCAACCCTCTGAAGAAAAACAGGACAACAAGGAAATTGTTGTAAAAGAACCCGTGCCCAATGCAACCGCAGTACTCGTATTGGGTATTCTGTCAATTCTTTTCTGGTGCTGCTGGGGCCTGGGACTGATCATGGGTATAATAGCTTTGATACTCGGATCGAAATCAAAAAAATTATATAAGGAGAATCCTGAGCGGTATTCACTTTCATCGTATAAAAACCTTAATGCCGGCTGGATATGTGCCCTTATCGGCACAATACTGGCAGGTCTCGGACTGGTTTTAGGTCTGATAGGACTTATGATAGGATCGGGCTTCATGCATTTTATACCATGGGATAATATTTTAAGTAATTTTTAATTATCCTCAGTCTCACTGAATACCATGTATAAAACAGGCAGGGTCCGTTGTTTTTAAACACTGAACCTGAATTACCTGCCGGATTAAACTATCTGACGAATATTATAATTAACCTGATTTATACGAATGAATCGTCCATGACGATATTTTCAATATCTTCACAAAATACAATGAAAATATTGTCATGGTAAGATCCATAAGACCAATGATTTAGTATTAATATTTACTTATGAA
>SLPB01000144.1 GCA_007132225.1 Bacteroidales bacterium
AAAATCTCTAAGGTAGGTGGCACCCTCGGTACCGGCAATACATATATCCGTTAGCTGCTCAAGGGTCTGGGAACGGACGGATGTGATTGCGGTAAAAACAAATATAACCAGTAAAAATAATCTCATACACCTAAAGGATTAAATCATTTCGAATATTTTCCATCTTCCGTGTTATGCTCCCGATCTGTTCAGGGGTAATGTTCACAGTACTTCGCTGATTCTGAACGATCACAAGCATTCCGTCCCGCTCAACGGCCTGCGGTTCGTCAACCTCGTATACAATTTCCACCTTATCAAATTCGGCTTTGAGGGTTTCAAGATCTTCAATAAGTGATAAAAACAGGGGATTTGCCGGCTGATGATTACTTAGCAGTAATATCAAATCATTGAGAATAATCTTCTGCTCACCTATTGTTTCAAATATATACTCATCAGGATACAGGTCGGCAGAACGGGTAAGAAGATACAAACCCTCCATCCAGACTCCGGTTACCATTGCTGTAATGAGGTATCGCCTGCCATCTTCCCTGAGAAACTGCTCCATACGATTATACCCCTTCATATAATCATGCACTAACAAACCTGGTTCGGATTGTGAAGCGGACAAACTTTCTATTTTGGCAAAATCAAAAAGATGGCTTGTTAAAAGGCTGCCGGTAAGCTCTCTTAGGGCAGCAACATACTCAGATGCCTCTGAGGTTCGGTTGTATATGCTCATGTAACCCAGGTCCAACCCAAGGACTCCCAGCAAAAAGGCTCCTCTGAGGTTGTCATTGCAGGAGCCAGTAAAATTTGTTGCTTCCAGGAAACCATTATGATAAGGAACACCGAGGTCTTTTATCAGGGCGGGAATCTCAACTATCGAAGAGAAGTTATAAACAATATCCCACAATACTTCTTCAGGTAAATTTAGTACCCCTTCCTGCAGGGCAGAATCCGTAACCTTAAATTCCGATAATGCTTTTTGATCCTTTCCGGAATGACAAGAGTTAAGTAAAAAAGACAGAAACAGAGTAATGATTATTAGTTTTCTCATAACAGGTTTTTACTGTCTGCGTAAACAAAAATAGGAATTTAATTGAATTTACAACTTTTTTTTACGGGAAAATTTTCCGGCAAGCCAGCGCGGAAGCATTATCGCTCCAATAAAAAGGTAGGGATAATAACTTACAAGCCTCCATATAAGAGCCATCACAACGGCAAATCCAAGGGGAATAAAATCACCGAGGTACCTTGAAAACACGAACTCGGCAAAACCACTTCCTCCTGGAGTGGGACTGACAAGCATCATTATCCACATAACCAGTTGCCGGGCAAAGATCAGGATATGTTCGTCGACCACAAAAAAGGCGAGTAAAAGAAAATTAACAACCCAATACCTGGCTGTCCATGAAAAAAAGGTTGCGGTAAAAACCTTTATCCAGAAAACTGCTGGTTTTTTCCTGAACACCCTGGATGTGTGAATAAGATCAGTGCCTGTCTCATGCATCTTGTACCTCCACTTCCTGATAAGAGGGAGACGAAATATCCACAATAACCCCCATTTGAGGCCTCGCGGATTAACAAATAATCCATAAGCTATAACAAGAACAAATACGAATTTGACAGTATAGCCGATGAGGGCAAAATAAAAAAATTCATTTGTAAATGATATGACATCCTCCCCGGGCTCGACTCCTATAGCAAAAAGGGCACTGCCCGTTACTATAAAAAAAAGCAGCGGAAACATGACAATAAAATATAACTCGTCAAGAAAGGAGGTTGCCATGACAACCGCAGTACTTCTCCCAATGCTGAGGCCCTCACGGTTCACGAAAAATATGGCAACTCCCGTGCCGCCAATGGCACTGGGAGTGATAGCAGAAGAAAATTCCCATAGCATGATCACATTAAAACATTGCCGCCAGCTAAAATCACCCTCGCTGAGTATCTTCAATCGGACAATGTACCCCAGGTCTCTTATGACCATCATCAAAAAGGCTATGGCAAGCCAGAATGCAGAATACCAGGTAAATGTTATTACTGCGAACATATCCACATCGACTTCGCGCTGAAGAAGGAAAACCACTACCGCAATTCCAATAATAATGGGATAAATGATTTTCCGGACATGCTTACGGGTAATTATTTCTTCGTCTTTGTATTGTTTTTGCATATTACCAGGCTGAAATATTTTCAAATCACAAAATTAATTAATAAAACTCTTTTTCCTCTATACTGTTGAATACTTGATATAAATAATTGCCATTTACCCGGCTGTCAGATTCCGGGAAATGCATTATATTAGCATATCATAAAATATAAAAGCTACTTCAATCTTTACTAAATCATTAAAGGTAATAACCATGGAATTAAAACAAGCGATCGAAAGCAGGAGAAGCATAAGAGCTTATAAAGATCAGCCGGTTCCACTTGAAGACCTTAAAGAACTGGTTAGAATGGCAAGCCTGGCTCCCAGTGTGGCAAATTTTCAACCATGGAAGTTTGTCATAATTACCAACAAGGAGCTTCTTAACGATATGGCACGCAAGGTTGCACTGCATCTCGAAGCTATTCCCCCCAATGAGTCACGGGCAGCACAAAATATTAAGTCCCAGGTGGAATGGTTTGCTACATTTTTTCAGGATGCACCTGCTCTTATAGCAGTGGCAATGGAGTCATATGAATCTGTTCTGGAAAAAGGAGTTGAAATGAGCCATGATGAGATAAACCGCAAAAGAAATTTCCCGGATATTCAAAGTGCCGGAGCCTGCATTCAGAACATTCTCCTTTCAGCCGTTGATATGAATTATGGAGCATGCTGGTTAAGCGCTCCTATGATTGCCAAAGACGCACTTGAAAAGATGATGGGTCTGGATGAAAAATTCAATCTGATTGCCTTTGTTGCAGTTGGTGTTCCCGGGAGTATCCCGGCAACAAAGCCCGCCAGGGACCTTGAAGAGATATTAAAAATCATTGATTAGCAAAATCCTTAAATGGCTTGGTCATCATGCAAATCATCTCACCCATGGATTAGCGGACCAGGGAGATGACAGGTCCCAGATGATCTATCTGTGGTTAGCCATATGATCAATGTGGCAGGACATATTTAAAAATGGAAATAAAATGTGATATTGCACCCCCGAGTACAAACAGGTGCCAAATGACATGATTGAACCGGTTTTCTCTGCGCAAATAAAAATATACACCAGCTATATAACTTATCCCACCGGCAAGAAGCCAGTATAATCCAGGGGCAGGAACATTTCTTATCATTGGCCCGATAGCTACTATTATTATGCAGCCCATTATTATATATACAATTGCCGATAAAAAACGGTATTTATCCTTATAGAAGAAAAGTTTGAATATAACGCCGGCAATTGCCAGTCCCCATATTACCCCAAAAATGGTCCATCCCCAGGGTCCCCGCATCGAAACCAGGGTAAAGGGAGTATATGTTCCAGCAATTAACACATATATGGATGCATGATCAAAAAGGTTAAAAAAATGTTTTATTTTTTTATTCCTGAAACTGTGATAAAGAGTTGATGCCGTAAACATAATTATCAGGCTGGCACCGTAAACCGAAAAGCTGACTATCTTCCAGGCATCAGCATCCTTGATCCCGGCAAATACAAGCAAAAGAACAAGTCCTGCAATACTAAGCAAAATACCGGCTCCATGGGTGAGGCTGTTAAGAATCTCGTCCAGATAGAGTACCCATTTGCGTCTTTCCATAAAACTAAATTTTTAATATTAAACCCAACTTTACCGGTGAGTTTTTGCCGGCAATAATAACCAGATTCAGGCTGTCGTTTTACATGTCAGATGAATTATTCCGGGACCGGGCAGATCCTGAGTATTTTTCTGAAGTAACTATTTTCCATCCGGCCACCGGGCATTGTCCGATTCACCCCGGAAACAGGTGATAAGGAGAATTTTATGTTTCAAAATTAACTGGTCAATAAAAACAGGGGCATAAGTAATAATAGTTAGTGTATTTACAAAACAAAAACATATATTTGTTTCTGACGGTGTAACCAAAAAAGTTTTAAGGAGTGCCTTTAAAAACAATTTTTTTTCACGGACTTAAATCAGGTTTTATAACACATTAAGGCCCTAATCAAATAACCCGCCCATAAGACCATTAATTTAATATAAATATTCCATTATGAAAAAGTTTGCCATTATTCTGGGTTCCATTTTTGCATTTTTGTTCCTTCTGTTCTTGGTGTTTACTGATTTCGTTGATAATACATCTTATTTTGACAATGATTATTATAAAATCAGCAGCCTCCGGGCAGATAGCCTGAAAAAAACCACAGTAGCTGTTGAAGACCGGTTTCAGGCGGGTTTTGCTAAAGTGAGCATCACGCCGGGGTTGCATTATGATGAAGATAATTACCTGGAAGGCAAATTCAGGGAGGTGCCCCTTTCAGGTTATGGAGACCGAAAAGGAAAGCCCGCCACAGGCATTCATGACAGTATTTTTGTCAAGGCGGTTGCCCTGGAAGCTGGCGGACAAACCATTGTTTTTGTGACGGCAGATTTACTTATAATGCCTCATAATATTATCGACTCTGTAACCATGCTTTTATCCCGGGAAGGAATTAAGCGGGAACAACTGTTTTTTTCGGCAACCCACACCCACTCCAGTCTCGGGGGATGGGGACCGGGTTATGTTGGCAAACAGTTTTCAGGAGCAGAAAACAAGAACATTCAAAGATTTCTTGCCCTCCGGATCTCCGAGGCAGTAACTGCAGCAATCAGCGATCTCCACCCCGCGAGGATAGGAACAGGGTCTTTTGATGCGGGAGCATATACAAGGAACCGTTTAATAGGCAGCTCAGGAACCAAAAACGGTGATTTTGGCTTTATTTCCATTGAGCAAACCGGGCATAAAAGAGCAATTATAGGATCTTTTGCCGCACACACAACAACCCTTGGGGGTGATAATATGAAAATCAGCGCTGATTATCCTGGTTTTTGGGCAGCCAAGATGGAGAATGCATCATATGATTTGGCCTTGTTCTTTGCCGGGTCAATGGGAAGTCAAAGTGCGGTAGCTGAAGGCAGCGGCTTTGAAAGATCAAGATTCCTGGGTGAAGCACTGGCAGATAGTCTTATCATGAAATTAGCGGGGGTAACCCACCACGATAAAGCAGAATTCTCCCACGTCTCTTTGCTGATGGAATTACCTGACTACCGGATGCGAATCACAAGGAACTTAACCCTCTCTTCCTTTATAAATAAAAAGTTGATGCCTCTGCCTGAAAGCCCATACCTGCAGGCAGTAAGAATAGGTGATGCTGTCTGGATCACCACACCTGCTGATTTTAGCGGTGAATATGCACTTCAAATTCATAATTCCCTTGCTGCAAAAGGATTTCATGGTAACGTCACAAGTTTCAATGGCAGTTATGTGGGATATATTGTTCCGGGGCGGTATTATTACATGGACTCATACGAATCAAAGCTAATGGGTTGGTTTGGCCCTAATATGGGTGAATACACCATGGATTTGATCCGCCAGATTTCAGATATTGTGACCGGGGGTTAAAAAAATACTTTTATTACCTAAATTTTCAGAGAAATTGGTTTACATAATCATTAACATATAATGATTATGTAAACTCCTGGGAACGTTATAACCAGGATGGCCCGCAAACCCACTACAGTTGATATAGCAGGCACGTTGGCGTTAATTGGGGGAAAACCCTGAAGCATAGTCAGAAAGTGAGGAATTTTGTTATTTTAAAATCCTTAACGATGGACCAAAATGAGTAAAGATTTGCAATATGCAGGGGGGCTATGGGATAAGAAAATAAACGATACCAGATGGGCTTTTGGCAGGTCCTTAAGAACAAAAAGTGCCTTAAACATTATATTTAAGGCACTTGGGCAAAGTAAAGCTTGAAATTCGTGGAGATTAGGGGAGTCGAACCCCTGACCTCTTGGCTGCCAGCCAAACGCTCTAGCCAACTGAGCTAAATCCCCGACTTTTAGAAGCGCTAAATTAATAAAAAAATTTGTTATGAACCGGCCTTAAGATTATTTTCAATATTTTGCACTTCTTTTTTTAATTAACCACTTGAAGGCCCGGGGAATACTTTTTAACCAAAAATGTCTGCCGCTCCATGTGAGCGTAACAATTTGAGACGAAAAATCCGCAGAAATATGACATCACAAAATGTAATCCAATAACTTTCACAAAAAACTTATGCAGGAGGATATAATATTTTACTGGATTTTATGTTTTATTATTGAAAAGATACCCGGAAAATCCAAATTATCAGGTATCTGAAATTTGCTTTTTTTTTCAAAAAATGATAATTTTGGATAATAGGTTTGCATTTATAGAGTAAATAACTACTTTTAAGGCCTCAAAAAAATAATTGACATGGAACTTAAAAAATCCGATAAAGCGAATCTTGAGAAGAAAAAAGGATTGTTTCTTCAGATAGGATTCGTAACCGTGCTTGCCTTAATGCTTATAGCATTTGAGTGGACAACACGCGAAGTAAGTACAGGCTCGTTAGGCGAACTGGCCGATGTGGTAATGGAGGAGGAGATCATACCCATTACCCGTCCCGAGGAAATACAACCACCACCTCCGCCACCACCTCCCCAGGTCACCGAGGTGCTTAATATTGTTGAAGATGACGTTGATATAGATGATGAACTTTTTATTGACGATGTTGAAGCAAGGGCAGATACAAGGGTTGAATTCTCCCGGATGATAATGGAAGAAGAAGAGGAGGAAGAAGCCGAAATCTTTTTCGTAGTTGAAGACATGCCTGATTTTCAGGGCGGGGGACAGGAAGCATTCCGCAGATGGATTGCCGAAAATCTGCGTTACCCAACTATGGCTGCTGAGAGCGGGATACAGGGAAGAGTTTTCGTACAGTTTGTTGTTAACGAGGATGGATCAGTTTCTGATGCTACTGTGGTAAGAGGAGTGGATCCAATACTGGACCGTGAAGCAGTGAGGGTGGTCATGGCTTCTCCAAGGTGGACCCCCGGCAGACAAAGAGACCAGCCAGTACGTGTTGCATTTACTTTTCCCATAAACTTTGTACTGCAGTAACCCGGGAAATAGTGCCATATAATAAAATTATCAAAAAAAACCCTGATGTTTTATCAGGGTTTTTTTGGCTATTCCAACGCAGGATTTAATAAAACATAACTTTTTATTTTTAATGATAGAACACGTTTCAACCGATATAAAAAATGAAAAAGCCATTCTTATTGGCGTAATAAACCAGAACCAGTCGCCAGAAGAAGTTGAGGATTACCTGGATGAACTGGCCTTTTTAACTGAAACCGCGGGTGCTGAGCCTTTAGAAAGCTTTGTTCAGAGGGTGGATATACCCAATCCCCGGACCTATATAGGATCCGGCAAACTGGCAGAGATAAAGGAATATGTAAAGCTACACGAGATAGATATGGCAATTTTTGACGATGAGCTTTCAGCTTCACAATTCCGTAATATTGAAAAAATAATCGATTGCCGCGTAATTGACCGTACCAACCTCATTCTTGACATCTTTGCAAGGCGGGCTAAAACCGCCCATGCCAAGACCCAGGTTGAGCTGGCACAATACCAGTACCTGCTACCCAGGTTAACCGGATTATGGACTCATCTGGAAAGACAAAGGGGAGGTATAGGGCTCAGGGGGCCGGGGGAAACTGAGATAGAGACAGACCGCCGTATCGTACGTGACAAGATTGCAAAGCTTCAGCAAAGACTTGAAAAGATTGATAAACAAAAGGCTACGCAACGCAAGAACCGCGGCAAGATGGTCAGGGTTTCACTTGTTGGCTATACAAACGTTGGAAAATCAACAATAATGAACTTACTGAGCAAATCTGATGTGTTTGCAGAGAACAAGCTTTTTGCAACTCTTGATACAACAGTGAGAAAAGTTGTAATAGGAAATCTTCCCTTTCTACTTTCCGATACAGTTGGCTTTATAAGAAAACTGCCCCATCAGCTTGTTGAATCATTCAAGTCCACACTTGATGAGGTGAGAGAATCGGATATGCTTATTCACGTGGTTGATATCTCACATCCAAATTTTGAGGAGCAGATCAACATAGTTAATCAGACACTGCAGGATATGAATGTTAAGGACAAACCTGTTTATATGGTATTCAACAAAACAGACCTGTACAAACATGTTCCCCGCGAAGAGGATGACCTCACTCCCCCGGAGCGGGAAAATATCAGTCTGGATGAATTAAAGCAAACCTGGATGGCTAAAAACAACGAACCCTGTATTTTTATTTCAGCCAAAAACAAGACCAATATTGAAGAGCTGAGGAACCTTATATACTCAAGGGTGAAAGAAATTCATATCCAGCGCTATCCCTATAACGATTTTCTATATTAACCCCTTTTCAAGCATATATTCGGCTATCTGTATGGTGTTTGTCGCGGCACCTTTGCGCAGGTTATCAGCTACGATCCACATATTTACAGTATTTTGGGCTGACTCATCCCTTCGGATCCTGCCTACAAAAACTTCATCCTTCCCTTCTGACATGGCCGGCATGGGGTACTGGTTGCTGGCAGGATCATCAAGAACAATTATCCCCGGCGTTTGGCTCAGTATTGTTCTTATAGCTTCAATAGTATAGTCACGTGAAAACTCCACATTGACAGATTCCGAATGTCCGCCGGCAACAGGGACCCTGACCGCAGTAGCAGTAACAGCAAGTGAATCATCGTTCAGGATTTTTCTTGTCTCATTAACCAGTTTCATCTCCTCCTTTGTATAGCCGTTTGGGGTGAATACATCACACTGCGGAATACAATTCTTGTCAATAACATGATCGTATGCCTTTTCTCCTGAAATCCCCTGCCTTTCATCCTCAAGCTGCCTCACTGCCTTTACCCCGGTTCCCGTGACAGACTGGTAGGTGGATACCACGACACGCCGTATTCCATATTCACGGTGCAGGGGAGCAAGGGCAAGGATCATCTGTATAGTTGAACAGTTGGGGTTGGCAATAAGTTTGTGTGAGGCGAGTATGCTGTCACCGTTAACCTCAGGTACAACAAGAGGTATTTCCGGATCCATCCTCCATGCAGAGCTGTTGTCAATAACAACCGAACCGGCTTCAGTGAACCTTTTTGCCCACTTAAGAGAGATTTCTCCGCCTGCTGAAAACAAGGCTAAATCGGGTTTTAGTGCTACAGCTTCTGCAGGGGTTATAACGAGAACCGACTGTCCTCCATATTTGATAGCCTTTCCGGCTGAACGCTCAGATGCAACGGGGATTAACATTTGAAGAGGGAAATTGCGCTCCTCAAGCAACTTTAACATAACACCACCAACCAGACCTGTGGCACCTACTACGGCAACTCGCATATTAAAAAGGTTTAATTAATAAAATAAAACATATGTAAATGATGAACGCAAAAATAGGGTTTCTGATACAAAAAACGTTAAGCAAAGTATAAAACAACCCATGCTTGTTAATAATCAAACATATTTCAGCATTCTGTAAATTTAATAACATGCTATTGCCCGAATTGTTTACGCCGGATTGAAAAAGCTGGTTAGAAAATGAAGGTTACAGGATTTGATGGATGAAACAATAAAAATTGAGGAAAATATTTGTTTTTATTCTGGTGAAATTTCCTTAACTTAATATAAAAGCCGGGTACTTAAATAAATGTAAGTTAGAAATGGTTTAATATTTTCAGGCTGATATTTAAGGAAGTTTGTAAAAGAGGGTAACACCTGTTAATGAAAAGTTGATTGTTTTCAGGCAATGATAAAGATGATATTGTTAAGTATGGTTATGTGTTTTCTGTGGCCAGGCTCAGCCCAGGACCCGGGATATGCGGAACCTTTTGATGTTGTAATAAACGAACTTATGGTCCGGCCTTCCCCATCAATAGGCCTGCCTGAAGCTGAATATGTTGAGTTATTTAACCGTTCAGATAAAACGATAAACCTTGATATGTGGACCCTCTCGGTGGGAAACAGGTCACGGATACTACCCCGGCATATTCTCGGGCCGGGGGGATTCCTGCTTGTTACACATGAAAATAATGCGGAAGATCTTCTTGAATTTGGTGATGTTGCAGGTATACCTGCCTTCCCTGTACTTGCAATGGGAGGACAGGAAGTAGTGCTGAGAGATGCAGAGGGTAATGTAATCTCGGCCATCAGGTATTCGGATAAATGGTATGACAGTAATTTGAAATCATCGGGAGGCTGGTCACTGGAGAAGATAGATCCTTTCAATCCATGCGGGGGGGATAATAACTGGACTGCGTCAAAAGACTATAGCGGCGGAACTCCGGGAAGGGTGAATTCGGTTTATTATAGCAACCCGGATAGCCTGCTGCCCGGTCTGAAAAGAGCGGGCAGCATTTCAGGGGGCAGCAGCCTGCGATTACATTTTAGCAAGCAAATGCATCCTCTTTCAGGATGGTCGCCTGCTGATTACTCAGCAGAGGGCCCGGGACACCCACTATGGGTTAAGCCCTCAGAGCCTTTTTTTGAGTCGGTCGATCTCTATTTTGATTACAGCTTTGAGGCAGATACGGATTATACACTGAAAGTCACAGGGAACCTTTATGACTGTGCAGGCAATATCATCGACAACAACGCATCTGAAACACGGTTTACGATACCCGTAATGCCGGGAGCAGGGGATATAGTAATAAATGAACTTCTTTTCAATCCTTTCCCCGGTGGTTTCAATTTCATTGAACTGTTAAATATTTCGTCCAGCACATTTGATATGAAGCAGCTGATCGTAGCAGAAATGGAAAATGAAAAACCAGACCCCGCATATGTTCTGACAAGAGAAAGCTATTTGCTCTTTCCAAAAGAATATGTTGTACTGACAACTGACCCGGAGACAGTTAAAAGCCATTATTATACACAGGCACCCCATTCTTTCATCTCCATGGAACGTTTGCCCAAGATGAACAATGAAAGCGGAAGAGTGATAATTGCCGACCTGCAATTGAACATAATAGATGATGTGAAATATTCATCAGAGATGCACTCTCCTGTTCTAAGGGATAAAAAAGGGGTCTCCCTTGAAAGGATTAATTATAACAGGCCCGCATCTGATCTTTCTAACTGGCTAAGCGCAAGCGAACTTGCCGGATTTGCCACTCCAGGGTACAAAAACTCCCAATTCTCTGATAATCCTGACCCGGCAAACAATTCTGTTGGAATTAATCCAAAGATCTTCTCTCCCGATAACAGTGGAAACAATGATGTGGTGCACATATTTTTTGACCTTGACAAGCCTGGTTATACGGGGAATATAACAATTTTTGACTCCCGGGGCAGACGTGTCAGAAGGTTAATAAGAAACGAGTTTTTCGGTACCTCGGGGACATATTCATGGGATGGACGGAATGACCATAACAGCCAGTCACGCCTGGGGATATACATCATATTAGTTGAACTGTTCCATCCTGAAGGAGACATAAGAAAATATAAAGAAACAGTCGTTCTGGGTGGCAGGCTCAGGTGATTATTTCCCGAAGCAACTCTTTCATTATAATAGTCATTTTTGGCTCAGCCTGCTCAGCTGCCGCCTTAACATCCTCAAGTGTAACTTTGACTATCCTTCCCGGTATGCCAAGGTCGGTAATAACAGAGATAGCGAAACAACGCAGGCCCATTTGCCTGGCTACAATAATTTCGGGTATAGTAGACATGCCAACCGTATCACCGCCAATTATTCTAAAGTACTTATACTCGCTGGGTGTCTCCAGGGTAGGACCGGTTACCCCTACATAACAACCCTGATGAGCTTTTATATTGTGTTTCCTGGCAATTGAAAGGGCAGAGGTAATCATATCATGGTCATATGGCTCACTCATATCAGGAAAGCGTGGTCCGAATTCTTCATGATTTTTTCCTATAAGCGGACTGGGCAACAGATTAATATGATCGGTCAGCACCATAAGATCGCCTATCTCATAATCAGGATTAACTCCTCCGCTGGCATTGGAGATTAACATATGGCTGACACCCATATATTTCATAACCCTTACCGGGAAAGTGACCTCTTTCATGGAGTAACCCTCATAATAATGAAAACGTCCCTGCATAGCCATAATTTTTTTACCTGCAAGATGACCGAAAATCAGTCTGCCCTTATGCCCCTCAACGGTTGATACAGCGAAATTGGGAATATTTTCATATTCAAGAATATGAACAATATCAATCTCACTTACCAGTCCCCCCAGTCCGGTTCCCAAAATTATACCGGCCTCTGGCTGAAAACCGGTCTCATTTCTGAGATATGATGTGGTTTCTTTTATTATTTCTAACATAGTTAATTATTTGCTTGTTAAATTCTTCACCATCTTTTTTAACAAATCTTACCCTTATGGGTATATAATAAATGTTTCTTTTGATTTCCGGCTCTGTTTCGCTCAAAAACTGAAGACGCATTGCATCTTTTTCTGTTGTTATCATCACCTTATACTTATGATTTATAGATTTCCATACTTTCAATATCCTTTCCATATCCCGCTTTGTAAAATTATGATGGTCGGGAAAAGATACAGATTCAATTCCTGAGGAAATACCTTCAAGATACCCGGCAAAAAGATCGGGTGATGCAATTCCGGTTATCATAAGTACAAACGGCTTATTATCTTCGAAACTTTCTATTGCCCCGGAAGATTTAGCATCAGGGAACACCGGTAATGGTTCCCCGTAGGAAAAGGTGGTAAAGAAAAGCGATTGCCAGGGAAAAAGGTTAAGGTCCCTGCTTAATATGCGCCGTTCAATTGGTTTGATATCGGGTGGACATTTGGTAATAACAACTATGGCAGCACGGTTTTTGGCAGATACCGGCTCACGCAGCCGGCCTGCAGGCAGAAGCAGGTCATTCTTAAGGGGTTGATTATAATCAACCAATAATATGGAAATACCGGGCTTTATCCACCTGTGCTGAAATGCATCATCAAGAATAACTGCCTCCAGCTCCGGATTATAAGAGATCAGGTTTTTCATCCCTCTCACCCTTTTGGCATCAACAGCCACCTCTACAGAAGGATATTTCTTTTTTATCTGCAATGGTTCGTCACCAACTTCTTCGGCTGTTGATGCGGTTGAGGCAACAACAAAACCTGAACTTTTTCGCATATACCCCCGGCTCAGCACTGCCAGTTTAAAATTATCATTTAACAATGAAACAACATACTCCACATGCGGGGTTTTGCCGGTTCCTCCAACGGTAATATTACCAACTGTTATAACAGGCAAATTAAATTCACGTGAAGGAAACAGCCCGGTGTTAAAGCACTGGTTCCTTATAAAAATTATCACCCCGTATATTAAGGAAAATGGAATGCATAATGCAGTTAGTATGGGATGTCGCTTTTTCTGCATTTTTAATAAACATGGATATCGTAAGGCATCCTGGCCTGAATACCCTGATTTTCCAAACCAAATTTTATTGTTTCATAATACCGTCCTGCCTCTCCCAGGTTCTTTCTTAAAAGCCTCATCCTGACATCATAACTAAAGGCTTTCAGCAGCTCCTCCACGGGGTCCCTTAATCGTGGAAGCGAAACCACCCGGTAAACATCAAGTTCAGCTTCTTTAGCGGCCAGCTCAATAGCTTTATTTAACCCGCCGAACTCATCAATCAATCCGATCTCCATGGCATCATGACCGCTCCATACACGCCCCTGGCCAATCTCATCCACCTGGCTGACCTCCATATCTCTGCCCCTGGCTACCCTCTCAGCAAAGGTTAAATAAACATCTTCTACTCCCTGCTGAAGAATTTCCCTTTCCCCCGGTGTCATAGAACGATGAAAAGAGCCTATATCAGCAAACTGGTTTGTTTTAGCAACATCTACTGTAATCCCGAGCTTATCGTTCAGAAAATCACTTGCGTCAAGCAATATTCCGAATACCCCGATTGAGCCGGTGATAGTTTGTGGACTAGCAACGATCCTGGTAGCAGGAGCAGCTACATAATAACCCCCTGAGGCAGCAACATCACCCATGGATACGATAACCGGCTTCTCCCTGGCGGCGAGATCAACCTCCCTCCATATAATTTCCGAAGCAAGCGCACTGCCGCCGGGTGAATTTACCCTGAAAACTATGGCCTTTATTGTAGTATCCCTTCGGGCCTCCCGCAATGCCCGCGAGATCCTGTCGGCGCCAATGGTCTGCGCTCCCCCGCCTTCTCCAATATTAATAGTTCCTTCTGCATAAACCACTGCCAGTTTTTCTTTGGGCAGCCTTCTGGATTCTCTTGGCTTTGGAACCTTTGTATACTGGGATATGTTAACAACTTTCAAATCATCATCATCATCGGTTCCGGTAAGATCCTTTAATATACTGATAACCTCATCCCGATAAACCAGCCTGTCAACAAATCCATGCTCCACTGCAGTCTCATCGCTTCTTACCAGGAGGCCTTCAGCTATCTGGTCAAGACGTTCAATATCAATATTACGGCTGCCCGAAACCCCCTCCAGGATAGCCTGCCATATAGAGCTAAGATAAGTCAGCACCTGTTCACGGCTTGCATCGCTCATCTCTTCCTCTATAAAAGGCTCTACGGCGGATTTATACTCGCCATGACGCAATATTTGCGGATTAAGTCCGAGTTTATCAAGTGTTCCCTTAAAAAACATCACCTGGGAGCGTAACCCGGTCCATTGCAGCAATCCGGTTGGTGTAAGGTAAACACTGTCGGCAACCGAGGCAAGATAGTAGGCGGACTGGGTAAAACTCTCAGAATTTGCAATTACAAATTTCCCCGATTCCCTGAAATCATCCAGGGCATCACGTATTTCCCCTAGCGTGGACATCCCGGCCTGTGGCATGATCACCTCAATAAAAATGCCATCAATGTTATCATCATTCTTCGCCTTTTCGATATTGTCGAGAATATCATTCAGACCCAATTGTCTGGAAGGACGCATGGAAAAAAAATCGAAATCCTCGAAAGGATTTTGTGAAGCCCTGTCCACTATAGGCTGGTCAAGCTTCATGTAAAATATGGTGTTGGGCTCAATCTCTGTTACCCGGTCAGCCCTGGAAATTATAACACCAATAATCCCGATGAAGATAAAAAACACAAGACCTAAACCAATTAGCACCCCAAGAACAGAGGCAAATAAAAACTTAAAAAAACTTTTCATCGACGTATGATTTGATTAGATAACCAGTTTTATGAAGCTCATCCAGGATAATGAAAATTATTGGATTACTGAGAAAATCCTGGAGATGTATAAAAGTATAATAATTATTTTACAAAAGGAAAACTATGAATCATTGATTATATAACATTTCAATCTAAATTTACCGTTAATTATAGCACCTGATAATACTTTTTTTATATGGGGAAAACATATCTTCTGCTTGGAGGAAACATTGGTGACCGTATAATGCACCTGCGGATGGCCAGGCAAAAGGTTCATGATCTTATTGGAAAACCGGTTTCCGTCTCTTCTGTTTTTGAAACCCAGCCATGGGGATTTGTTCACAAAACCAATTTCCTGAACCAGCTTATTATTGTCCGCACTTTTTTAAGCCCTGAGCAAGTTATGGAAAAAATTCGGGAAATAGAGCAGCACCTTGGAAGAATAAGGGATGAAAAACAATATACCGAACGTACAATCGATATTGACATATTGTTTTACGATGATCTTATATTAAACAAAAAAGATCTTACCATACCCCACCCTCAGCTGCACAAAAGAAGTTTTGCTCTTGTACCCCTGGCCGAACTGGAACCCGGACTGGTACACCCCGTGTTTAAAAAGACCATAAAAACGCTGCTTAATGAGTGCCCGGACACGATGAAAGTCAATAAACAGGAGGGTTTGTCCACAAAACCCCTCTGATCAGCCAGGACTGGTATATCGTTTTTTCATAATTTCTTTACAACATTCCCTCATCCGCAAAACTGAAGTAATTCCTGTCAGCGAGAATGATATGATCAAGCACTTTAATATCCATTAGCCGGGATGCTTCACTCATTTTTTTTGTGATATTAATATCAGCGTTACTGGGCTTAAGATTGCCCGAAGGGTGATTATGGCAAAGCACGATAGATGAAGCTGAATTTAAAATGGCATTTTTCAGGATCATTCTAATATCCGTAACTGTGCCGGAAATGCCTCCCTGACTAGTACGTAAAACTTCAATTATCCTGTTGGAGCGATTTAACAGTAATATCCAGAATTCCTCATGGCTTAAATCTCCCAGTATGGGCTGCATAATGGCATAGGCATCCCGGCTGCTTTGTATGCACGCCTTTGGGGATATTTCTTCACCGTTCCTGCGCCTGCCCAGCTCAAGTGCCGAAATAATCACTACAGCCTTGGCCTGGCCGATTCCCCGAAACTGCATTAAATCTCTTACAGATTGCTTTCCCAGGTTATTAAGACTGTTTTTATAAGAGCCAAGCATTCGCCGTGCAAGTTCAACGGCACTTTCTTTCTTGTTTCCGGAGCCTAACAATATAGCTATAAGCTCCGCATCGCTAAGGGAGGAACAACCTCCGGCAAATAGCTTTTCCCGGGGCCGGTCATCCACAGCCCAGTTCTTGATACTAAGTTTTTTTATTTCTTCCATACCCAGGTTAACCAGATGTATACCTAAGTTATGAAAAAATCTGTTAACCCCATAAAAAAGAACATACAAAAAAAGCCGTTTTCAAATGAAAACGGCTAATAATTATCCTCTCACAATGATGTATGATCAGCGTGGATTTATCAAAGTGAGTTTAAATGTCTTTTCAGGCTTGATTTAAGATTTGCAGCTTTGTTCTTATGAATTATATTTCTCTTGGCCAGTTTATCAAGCATGGATTCAACATTGGGATACATTTCTGTTGCCTTGTCTTTTTCAACGGTAGAACGCAATTTCCTAACCGCACTCCGGGTGGATTTGGAATAATACTTATTCTCCACTCTTCTTTTTTCGCTTTGTCTGGCTCTTTTAGCAGCTGATGGATGATTTGCCATTATGTTTTCTTAAATAGTTAATATATTTACTTAGCAGTCCGTAGGGGAATCGAACCCCTGTTACCAGGATGAAAACCTGGCGTCCTAACCCCTAGACGAACGGACCATATACCTTAATTCGGATTGCAAAGATACTTTTTTTTTTCTTTTGACAAAAAGAATTCTTTAAAAATAATATCTTCCTGTTATACCCACCTGAAAAATATTTATCCCGAAATTTCCTGTGATATTCAAGCTGGGTATCCAGTTAAACCCAAAAGTATAAGGGAAATTCCCAAAAGTAGACTCTATGCCGAGTATCATATCAATGCCAAAAGTAGTATATGTCTCCGGTCCATCGTAAAAGGGGGCAGTATTGTCCCATTGCCCTACATGGGCACCGGTTCCTATATACCAGTGAGTATTGTGCATTTTGGGATTATCAAAAGTAAAATGTAACTGGTACAGTCCGGTTAATGAATAACCTTTCCAGCTTGTAGCAGCAATGCCTTCAAAAGCGCTTCTTTCGGTAAGAAAATATTTATAATTAACTCCAAGCGGGTTCCCCAGGTGCACTCCGATACCGGTTATATAATTCTGAGCATTCACTGAATGCATTATTCCATTTAAAACCAGGAAAAATAGTATCAGGGGTAAGCCTCGTTTCATTATAATTTAATTTTAAGTACAGGGAGAACTCACGATGCCTGGTAGTTTATTCCCTTACCGGTATACGGTAATAAAGATAAAAATCAAATCCTAATTTACTGTTGGTTTCTCCTGCTCCAAATCCCGGTATAAACCTTTCATTAAGGTGTTCGTCTTCCTGATCAAAAAGCAGCAACTTGCCCCGAAGATTCCATCCCATAAAAATGTTTGTAAATATTTCTGTTTTCAGTACAAAAACAACTTCAGCCCATTGCCGCAAAAACGTTTCTGATGAAAGTGCCCCTGTATACCCGTCCCAGTAACCAGGTTCAACAGAGATAAAAGGAGCACTGCGGTTATATAGAGATAAGCCCAGCCGGGCACCAACACCAACTACATCATTGAAATTACTGTAATAATTTCTATCAGCGCCCAGACGCAGAAAAAAGCCTGTCTCTTTAAGATGATAATCCGGCTCGTCAAGATTGCGCCGGGAAAATCCTGATTCTGCTACTGCAAAATAGTCAGGTCCCATATTGATATCCAGAACACCTTCTATTCCGAACCTTGCAGGATCAGCAAAGACCATTAGCGGCCGGACCAGGTTAACACCAATTCTTATCCCGGGATAATACGTAGTATCTTTCTCCCTGCTAAAAGCTTCATTGCCGGTTACTGGCTGTTCAGCAAAGGGTTCTGTTTCAGTATCTGTCTGAGCCTGAACAGGGATGCCGGTAAGTAGCAAAAGACTAATGATATATCCTGATATTCGTATCATCAAAAGTGGTAATATCTTTGTTCACAATAACAACTGAATCAAATATGTTCGCTGTGTGCTTTGAGTCCTTCAATTCAAAATTTAAAATAAACCCGCATTCCCGGGAAAGAAACCGGGGAATAACCTTATATGACAACCATATAGTATCTCTCCCTTTATCAGTGTCAATAATAAATGCCGATACATCCTCAGATCCATTTATGGGCAGCGTAACCGATATAACGTTATCACGGGAGCTGTAAAGCAGGCTGTCTTCCCTGCCAAGCCCGCGGAGGGAAAGGCTATCGACAGAGGTCGCCTGGTCAGTTCCATTAACAACTGAATGAAAGTCAACACCGGCCATTGACAGGGGTTTAAATTCGCATTCTTCTGTGCAGGAATGAAAAACAGGAAAAACAGCCATTGTCAGCAGGACAAGAATAATATTCCTGCCATAAGCAGACTTAAATATAAAACAACTCAAATGGTTAAATCCTGTTCTGCAAATCTTAAACATGCCCTGTTAATTATAAAATATTCACTGGTCAAAAATACATTTATTGACGATTCATCATCTTATCCTGTAATTTTTTTTGCCATTCAATATAACCTAAAATTGCCAGAACCAAAAATACTATGTACTGAAAACTTGTAAAAACAAGTTCTTTGTAAAAATAGAGGGGGATTGATATGGTGTTCCCGACCATCCATGCAATCCAGTGCTCAATTTTTTTCCTTGCCATCAGCCACATTGCAACAATAAAAATTGCAGTTGTAAGGGAATCCCATGCAGGCACATCACTGTCAGTATAGTTAATCAAAAGATATCTCAAAACAAAGAACATGACAATCACGGCAAAAATATTCAAAACATTGCCGTACCATCTGCTTCCGGATATTTTAAGTATGGGGCTGGTTACTCCCTTGCGGGTCCACATATACCACCCGTATAAACTCATCAGAAAATAGAAAAAATTAATACCCATGTCAGCATATAGTTTCGCAAAGAAGCATATATAGACATATATCAGGACACTTATAATACCTGTGGGATATACCAGGATATTCTCCTTTTTGGCAAGCCATACGCTCACCATGCCAAAAGCAACTGCAATGATCTCAAGCCAGGTAGTGTTTAATATGTTTTGCCATAAAATATCCAGGAAAGAAGAAACCTCCATGAAATTGTAATTAGATGTGCAAATGTACATTTTTTAATATACATAAGCTCAAATCCTCTCCGGTATACCGGAATGTTCCGGCACTAATAATTCTGCTCTGTAATATCCGATAGCAGGTCTTTTAGCGAAATATTATTAAAATTTCCTGAACTCATTAACAGAAGATTCTTATTTTTCCAGTTCATTGCTTTCAGATCTTTTTTGAGCTTTTCGGAATCTGTATAAACCTTAAGATCCTTATTGCCAAAAGCCTTTTTCACCTGTTCCCGGGCAAGACGGGGAAGATGTTTGAGTTCAAGGGTGTGAGGATTATAATAGACAACAGGAATGTCGGCACCGTCAAGTGTTCCCTTGTAATGATCCAGAAAATTTTTGCTAAGACTGGAGAAGGTATGCAGTTCCATACAGGAAACCAGCTGCCTGTCCGGAAACTGCTCCTTTACAGCATCAACTGTAGCTTTAAGCTTGGAGGGTGAATGGGCAAAATCACGGTAAACAGCAGTTTCATAATTACTGGCCACCAACTCAAGCCTGTTATCTGCACCAGGAAATGAACCTATTGCATCATAAAACTGGTGATCTTTCACCCCAAGCTCCCTGCTAAGCATTCTTGCCCCTTCAATATTCATAAGATTATGCTTTCCGAAAACTTTCAACGGATGGGCATGTGAACCATTTAGAAGATGGCTTGTTCCACTTTCAATTCTATGATCAGGAAGCCCATAGGGAACTTTTTTCAAATCATCCCCGTTTTTTTTGACAATCCTGAGCACCTCCTGATCTTCACTGCAATATATAAGTGTGCCGCCGGGTTCAATAAGATTTACAAAACTTTCAAACTCTTCCACATAACCTTCCCAGGTAGGGAATACATTGATATGATCCCATGCTATCCCGCTTATCAGTGCCAAATGTGGCCGGTAGATATGAAACTTAGGCCTGCGGTCGATGGCAGATGTAAGATACTCATCACCTTCAAGCACCATTACACCGGCATCTTCACTTAATTTCACCATGACATCAAATCCCCTGAGCTGGGCTCCAACCATATAGTCGGTATCTATTCGGCAATATTTCAATACATGCAGCAAAATGGCAGTGATGGTTGTTTTACCATGACTGCCGCCAATCACCACTCGTTTTTTTCCCCTGGAATGCTCGTAGAGAAATTCAGGATATGAATATATCCTTATCCCCAGATCACGGGCCCTTTTTAACTCGGGGTTATCAGCACGGGCATGCATGCCGAGTATCACAGAATCAGGTTTCTGATCAAGCTTCTCAGGGAACCACCCCATCGATGGCGGTAAGAGTCCACGCTCAGCAAGCCGTGTCCTGGAAGGTTCAAATATCTCATCGTCCGAACCACTGATGCTATGGCCCATTTTTTCAAGAGCGATAGCCAGGTTGTGCATTGCACTGCCTCCAATGGCTATAAAATGGATCTTCATCTGGGATAAACTATGGCCGGCAATAAATTGCCGGCCCGTTTATTAATGCTATATAAATTTGCTCAAAACGCATTTGTCCTGTTGGGATTATTGTCTATTCAATTACGATGTATTCAAACGCATAGTAGTTTTCAGGCTCAAGCTCCGGCATCCAGTAACCCAGATCGATAACTTCTCTCCCATTAGGCAGGTTCACCCCTTTATATATGGTTTCAGCCACGATATTTCCATTCATTGTTTTCACAAGCACTTTAACATCGACGGTTCTTGCTTCACCCTTGTTCATAACCATAACCGGAATTTTGTCGCCCGGCCCGTAGACAATATCCACGTTTTTGCTGCCGGCAAGAACCGGCTGGTAGACCATCTCCATAGCATGATAACCCAGCTTGGCATGGTTTTCATAGTCCAGCAGTGGTTTCATATAGGTAGCAGTGTTGCCGCCCCCTCTAAGCGGGCACCAGTTCATGCCATCAAAATCGAGCCAGCGTTTTTTCCGGTATGCCTCATAAACAGTCAGGGCCTGCCAGGCCTGGCTCTCCTGCCACTCATCAAAATTCAGGATCCTGCCAATGCTGCCTTTATCATAATATATCTCATAGGAGTACATCCTGTGCCAGGGTTTACCGCGGCTAAGATTCCAGTTGACCTGGGCAATAGTCTCCTCACTTTCATAATCGAACCATGCATGAGTATTGCTTTCCAGGTATGCAGTCCGAACCTCAAGCTCCAGTCCGCGAAACTCATGCATGCCCGGAATATTACGCAAAGAAGTCCAGTCCTGGCCATAGCCAAGGACCCTTTCCATGGTTCCCCTTGCAAGCAGCGGCGAGGTCCATACCGGATAGGTCTTATCATCATCTGCAGGGAACCAGGTTCCGGCAATGGTATTATCAAATTCTGCTGTCATGGTGGTCATATCGGCAGAAGGTGAGATCAGACGTGACTGGTCAACACGGGCAATACTATCATGAACCTGCTGAAACCATTCGATGGTGTACCTGGGGTGATTGCCGGGTTGCCAGATCACTATGCTCGGATGATTGCGCAGGGGTTTTACATATAAAGGAAGACCTGCAAGGTCAAAATCTTCGGTTGTGCTGACCCGAATCCATGCAGGAGTCTGCCACATAAACATGATACCCATCTGGTCACCTATCTGTGCAAGCCGGCGGTCATTCACTCCTGCAATAAGCTTATCATGGACCGACATACGCAATGCATTGCCATTCATTCTTTTGGTAAGCAGAATGTCATGAACCCAGCTGGACTTCGGGGGACTAAACATCCATTGCGCTATGCGCTCCATGGGATAGTGATGACCGAAAATTAACGGCCCGTTTAGCATCTCCGGTTGATTGTTGATGCGGAAGGTGCCTCCCTCCTGACTTACAGTCCGCAATCCCGTAGTAATCACATAATCGTCTATTATATTGCCCGAATCGTCCCGGAGCATAAGATGAACCTTATAAAGACGGGGTGTTTCAGTTGTCCAGAGTTTTGGATCAGGGATACTTATATCCTCGGTCAGCGACAAAACATCTCCTGCCTCTATTTTAACAGATCTGGATGATTCAGCTGCAGGCATGGCCGACTCCTCCGGATACCAGGGGTACACCTTTGTGATAAGACTGCCATTGAAAGGCCTGTTATTACGGGAGCCGGCTTCAATCTCCAGGCGCAGTAGGGCCGGGTCCTCCACTGTAACCGTATAGGCGAATACATCATCTATATATTCATTGCTGGTAAGTTCTATATCCATCAGTCCGGCAAACCATCCTGTAAAACGATCTGAGCTCATATGATCGCGTACAAAATCAACCTGGTAAGGATCCACCTTGACAGCAACCAGGTTGTCCTGGTTTGGCTTGAGGATATGGGTGATGTCAAGTTGTTCCGGGTAACGACCAACCTCTTTAAGGTATTCACCGTTAACATATATCCTTGCTGAAGGCCGGACAGTTTCAATATTAAGCACGGCACGCTCATAATCCCCAACATGAACAATTTTTCTCAGGTAAAGTGATTCACCCCGGCGGCGTTCTCCACCATGGGCATACCTGGGGTAGGGAACGGTTTCCCAGTTAGAATCATCATAACCGGTCATATTAAAATTATTGGGAGCGGGCCTCAGCCTGAAATCCTCATCAATGAATGTTTCGATAAAAAAGGGATGTCTCCGGTCATCCAGGCCGGTCACCTGGTCATAGCCCACTCCCCATATGTTATCAATAATAACTTCCCCGGGGGTTTCCGCACCAAAAGCATTAGTTGTAACCGGAAAGCCGTCAGAAGATCCGGATGATAACGGCACATAGTCGGCAAGCAGTTTGCCGTTGACATAAAAATTATACCTGCCCTCAACTTTTTCGTCAGAAGCCAGGGGAACCCGGCCTTCCCGGCTGTAAAACTCCGCCATACTCAGGGCAGCCCTGAAATTATCATCTGATGCTCCTGTATAGTAAACACGTACATAACGGCCCACGCTGCCATTATTAAGTGAAATTTCAGCCCACTGATCCTCAGAGGAGGTTTTTGCACCGGTAACCGGAAACCACTTCTTTTTGTCGGCCGACATCTCCAGCCTGTAATTATAACGGCGATCATCTTCACGGCAAAAGGCAAGTCTTGCACTGGTTAATTTTTGCTTATCGCCAAGATCAAAAGCAATCCACTGCGGATATTCGGATGTCCCGGCCATCCAGTAGTTCCATCCGCCTGCAGCAAACGCTGCAGGATAAAACCGTTCCAGTTCCGGTATGTACTCGCTTGAGGCCTCCACATCTGTACGCGACATATCAACAGCAAGTCCACCATCGGGATCAAGTTCTATACTGAAAGTATAATACTCATCAGGCATATAATCACCTGCAGGTATCTCAATGCCGTCTACCACGTAAAAAAACCGGCCTTCCTCGTTAAACCCGACCTTCACATGATCGGAAAGGTTGAAAACTGCCCGCTGGAAGGTTTCAGGGATTTTAGCCTCCCAGGTCAACTGCAGGCGCCAGGGCTGTTCAGGCAGCGCCTTAACAAAAGAGTTGTTTCTTAGTATCAGTTGTTGGTTTTCTATGGTGACTCCTTCTTTGCTCATCCATTCCCTGAGTTGCAGTGCCTCCTCCTCATGCTGTCCCTGGCGGTATCCGAGGAATTTCCAGTCATCCAGTTTAATTTTCTGCCTTACCCCGGGTAAAGGCTGGGGCTTAAGCTTCATTAGAACCTTATCCACATCTTCATCAGCAACAATTTTCTTGTCCAGGTGCGGGTCATTGAAAAATTTTCTTCCGTAGTCGGCCCATTTACCCAAATATTCAACACGCATTTCGGTATCAAACACTTCTGTTTCACCCTTAAAATCAGTTTCACCATCAGCTTCAGGATTATCGGTCACATACCGAAGTTCAAAAGCCCGGGAGATCTGCTGCTTATCTTTTCCG
>SLPB01000121.1 GCA_007132225.1 Bacteroidales bacterium
AAACTGAACTAATCCGATTGAAGAAATAAAACAGATACATTTCTATGTTGAAAAAATGGAAAAACATGCCTTTATGGGGTAAAATTGTTGCCGGTATGGTTGCCGGAGTTATCTGGGGATTAATGGCCGTGATATTGGGATGGCAGGAATTCAGTGAGAACTGGATAATGCCGTTTGGAACTATATTCCTGAATATGTTGAAACTTATTGCCGTGCCCCTTATTTTTGTATCCCTTGTTAAGGGAATGGCCAGCCTTACAGATATCAGCAAGCTTTCAAGGATCGGGCTTAAGACATTGGGGTTCTTTATGGCTTCAACCGTAGTAGCTATTACTGTCGGATTGCTTATTGTCAATATAATGAAGCCCGGTCATGCATTTCCTGATTCCAAAAGGGCTGAAATGCAGGAAGAATATGCACTGTCAGTAGGGGAGAAGGAGTCAGTTGCCCAACAGGTTAAGGAAAGCAGGCCACTGGATTTTCTGGTTGAAATAGTACCCGAAAATATCATAGATGCTGCCAGCGATAACAGAAATATTCTGCAGATCATATTTTTTGCGATTCTTTTTGGACTTGCTGTTGCATTAATTCCTCATGAAAGGGTTAAAGTGGTTAAGCAGGTTTTCGACGGTCTGAATGAGATTATACTGAAGATTGTCGACCTGGTAATGAAATTTGCCCCTATAGGAGTATTTGCTCTTCTTGGTTCCCTGGTAGTTGAATTTACAGGAGATGATGTTGCCGAATCACTGAATCTGTTTACTTCGCTTGGATTGTATATTGTTGCTACTGTTCTGGGTTATCTTGTAATGATTTTTATGTTTTACCCTTTGATAATGAGATTGTTTACTCCGGTTGGGTACAGGGACTTTTACAAAGCGATCAGTCCGGCTCAGATGATAGCTTTTTCAACCAGTTCAAGTGCAGCCTCACTTCCTATATCTATGGAAGTGGTTGAAAGAGATCTTGGAGTATCTAAAACCATATCCAGTTTTGTGCTTCCAATAGGTACAACAATCAATATGGACGGGACCAGCCTTTACCAGGCTGTGGGAGCAGTTTTCATTGCCCAGGCCTTTGGATTTGATCTTTCAATGGCACAGCAGCTTACTATTGTGCTTACCGCCACTCTGGCATCAATTGGCACACCCGGCGTTCCGGGAGGAGGAGTTGTAATGCTTGTTATTATATTGACTTCGGTAGGACTGCCCGCCGAGGGGCTTGCCATGGTTCTGGCACTAGACCGGCCGTTGGATATGTTTCGGACAGTTGTGAATGTTACAGGTAATTGCGCGGCATCAACCATAATTGCAAAAAGTGAAAATGAGCTTGTTTATCCCCCTGTAAATAAGGAAACAGCCTGATATAATCAGTATTACAGGTTAGCCTGAAATTGTGTATATAGTTTTTAATGTAAAACGATTATATTTATCGGGAAAACCATAGTTGCAACATCCATTTCTGAAGATATTCCCTATGAATTACCTGTATTCATTATCGGATTCCTGGAGTAGCTTTTTTGTTGTATTAAATGTAATTTACCTGACAACAGCTATTATTGTTGCTATATCTGTTATGCTTGATAACAGAAATCCCACAAAGACAATATCCTGGGTTGTGGTTTTATTTGTATTGCCTATCCTTGGCCTGATCCTTTATTTTCTAATAGGAAAGAACTACCGGAAAGAAAAGATATTTTCACGTAAGGGACTAATGGATTTCGAACATATTGATAATTTAATTGATCAGCAGATCAATAAAATAATGGGTGAGGATTTTATTAAAAATGAAAAAATCCTTACCAAACTACCTATTATAAAACTTCTTCTAAACAACAGTAAGGCTCTTCTGACTACCAGAAATCATGTACAAATACTAAATAACGGAAAACAGACATTTAAATCAATAATATCTGAACTTAATAATGCAAAAAATCATATACACCTTGAATATTATATTATTGATGATGATAAGATTGGAAATGAGTTAAGAGCTGTTCTAATCCGTAAATCAAAGGAGGGAGTTAAGGTCAGAATTATAGCTGATGATGTGGGAAGCTGGAAACTTGGTAAAAAATATATAAATTCCCTTAAAGATGCAGGTGTTGAACTTTATCCCTTTATGCCTGTCCGCTTTCCGTTCATTGCAAACAGGATTAATTACAGGAACCACCGGAAAATCATTGTTATTGATGGCAGGGTGGGATTTGTCGGCGGGATTAATATAGCGGACAGGTATATTCATGGAAACGCGGATATACCATTTTGGCGCGACACACATTTGAAAATCAGAGGAGAGGCTGTTAATTCACTACAGGTTGTTTTTCTGACAGACTGGCATTTTGTTTCAGGAAAGGTAGTGAGTAGTCATTCATATTTGCCGAAATCAAAGATTCAAAGTAAACAACTTGTTCAAATAATAGCCAGCGGACCTGACTCGGACTGGGCAAGTATAATGCAGGCCTATTTCAGTGCGATAAGCACTGCAAAGGATTATATTTATATTGCTGTACCATACTTTATTCCCAATGAAAGCATTCTGACTGCTTTAAAAACAGTGTCCCTGAGTGGTGTTGATGTCAGAATTATAATTCCGGGAAAAACTGATTCTTTTTTTGCCTTTCATGGTACTCAGTCATATATTGAGGAACTTCTTGAAGCCGGTATTCGTGTTTACTCTTACCAAAAGGGATTTCTGCACAGCAAACTAATTATAGTTGATGATGTTTTTGCATCGATTGGCACTGCTAATATGGATATACGCAGTTTCGACGACAATTTTGAAATTAATGCATTGATCTACGATGAGAAACTTTGTGATGAGCTTAAAGAATCATTTATCAAAGATCTCCTCAACTGCAACGAAATTGACATTGAACTGCACAGAAAGCGGAGCTTCTCAATAAAGTTATCCGAGTCATTTGCAAGGATTTTCAGCCCCCTGCTCTAATATCACATGGTTGTGTTATCGCTGAATGTATGTTTAACTATCTATAGAAAGTCCGATTAATATAGGACTAAACCATCCCGGAGGTAAATTAGAATAAATTTAGATGAGATAATTGAAACAATAAGGAGTTTTCATCTGTATAATTGAATTTTGGGTTTAATGCCGGCATAGTTGTTTTAATGCCCGTTAATTTTAAATAATATAGCCTTTATGATACTATTTATTAGAAATTCAGCTTTTCTGACAGTTTTCCTTTTCCTTGGCCTGTCTTCCTATAAATCTTTCGGCCAGCTTGATGATATGGGAAAAATTCTTACCGGGGGAGTCAGTGATGCTGAGAAAATTGCAGATGCATATCTTTCTCCTTTTACCAATGCCTTTGGTGCAACACTAAATGCAGGATGGTACAATACTGCAAGGCCTCACAGGGTCCTGGGATTTGATCTAACACTGTCAGCTAATGTAGCTCTTATTCCTGATCAGGCAAAATTCTTTTCTCCCCGGGAGCTTGGACTGGGACATAATGTAACCTTTAGTGGACCGGAGACAACACCTACCATTGCAGGTGAGTCTGATTTGCAGAGAACCCGGCTGCAGTATACTGTTGACGGACAACATCTGGCAGATTACACTTTGCCTCAGGGTACAGGTCTTGGGTTTATTCCTGCACCTACCTTACAGCTAGGCATAGGTGTCCCGCTGGGAACAGATATAATTGGCAGATATATTCCCCAGGTGGGAATGGGTGATGTCGGTAATTTCGGACTGTGGGGTATAGGTGTGAAACATAGCCTAAAACAATGGATCCCGGTTATAAACAGGGTGCCTTTTCTTAACCTTTCGTTGATGGCAGGTTATACTAAATTTCAAACTACTTCCAAACTCAGTTTCACCCCGGCAGACATTGATCTTGCCGAACATGACTATACGTCTGGTCCGGTCAGTTTTGATGATCAGAAACTGGATTTTGGTGTTGGCAGTTTTACTGCAAACGTGATCGCTTCTGCTGATATTCCTTTTATTACGGGGTATCTCGGACTGGGGATTAATTCCACAAATACAAACCTTAAAATGCTGGGGTGGTACCCTGTTCCCGAAATTAACCCTGAAACAGATCAGGCTCAAATAACTAACGATTCTGCTCTCAAGGATCCCATAGATTTTAAACTTTCCGGAGAGACAGGTGGCATACAGCCACGAGCAACAGCAGGATTTAAACTTAAGCTTGCAGTATTGCATATTCATTTTGATTACACCTATGCCAATTATTCTGTTGTAACAGGTGGCCTCGGTATAAGCTTCAGATAATTATTTTGTTGTAAATAAATTATCTTTAAGAGTTTAATTACAGTACTCTAAACCACTTAATATATATTAAAGCAGGCTTTTGATTTAATAACTTAGATCCCGGATAAAACTTATCCGGGATCTTTTCGATATCTATGCATACTGGTTTATATCTTTGTGTCGTTATATTTGGATATGATGGGATTTGCCATTGTTGATCTTTGCTTAAAAGGGCTTTTTGGCGGAAGTAAAGTTCCGGGATTTCGGTGCTTAAGTACAATCTTATTATTTTAATCCTGAACAGATATGATAGACAAAATAGACAGCTCGGTTTTGCCGGAAAGAACAAAGAGGGATATACTGAACAAATACAAAGGGTTGCTCAGGGTATGCAGGAAATGTATCAGCAGTGAGGATAACAAAAAAATTAGAAAGGCATTCAATATAGCACTTAATGCTCATTTAAGCAAAAAACGTGATTCCGGTGAACCTTATATATATCATCCGCTTGCTGTTGCCAGGATTGCAGTTGAGGAAATCGGACTGGGCTCAACATCAATTATTGCTGCTTTACTCCATGAAACCATAACTGAAGGAAGGAATAGCTTTACAAATATTGAAAAAAATTTCGGTAAACCGGTCAGGAATATTGTTGAAGGTCTGACCAAAATGTCCGGGCTTTCTGATATGAATACTTCACTACAGGCCGAGAATTTCCGGAAACTTCTTCTTACTTTGTCTACTGATGCCAGGATCATATTGCTTAAGATAGCTGACCGGTTGGAAAATATGCGAAACCTTGAGCATTCTTCCCTCGAAAGGCAAATAAAAGCGGCATCTGAAACTTTTTACCTTTATGCACCACTGGCTAACAGACTTGGTTTTTATACTTTGAAATCAGAGATGGAAGATCTCTCCCTTAAATATACCAACCCGGAAGTGTATGGGGATATTAGCAATAAACTTAAAAATACAACGACAGTACGTAACCGTTTTATCAGGGAATTTACTGAACCTATCAAAAAGGAGCTTAGCAGCCAGGGTTTTAATTTTGAAATTAAGGGAAGGACAAAATCGGTTTATTCCATATGGAATAAAATGAAAAAGCAGCAGGCCAAATTTTCCGAAGTTTTTGACATATTTGCTATCAGGATCATTCTCGACACAGAACTTAAAAATGAAAAGACCGATTGCTGGCGAGTTTATTCAATTGTAACTGATTTTTATCAGCCCAATACCAACCGGATGAGGGACTGGATCTCAGTGCCCAAGTCAAACGGTTATGAATCGCTTCATACGACCGTGGTAGGACCCGGAGGTAAATTCGTGGAGGTGCAAATCCGAACCACAAGGATGAACGAAATTGCAGAGAAAGGACTTGCAGCTCACTGGAAATATAAGGGTGAAAGTGCTGATGGGGGACTGGGTGAATGGCTTTTACATATAAGGGAAGTACTGGAGAATCCGGAACCCAATGCATTGGAGTTTGTTGATGATTTTAAATTAAACCTTTACAGTGAGGAAGTTTTTGTGTTTACTCCAAGGGGGGATCTCAAACGTTTTCCTGCCGGTGCCACTGTACTTGATTTTGCCTTTGATATACATACCGACATAGGCAGTCGTTGTGCAGGCGCCAAGGTAAATGGCAAAAATGTACCTATAAAAAAGGTTCTGCAAAACGGAGATCAGGTATCAATACTGACTTCAAAAAATCAGACACCGAAAATTGACTGGCTCAACTGGGTTGGTACTGCAAAAGCGCGGACAAAAATAAAACAGAGCCTTAAAGAAGCCAAACAAGTTGATTCTGATAACGGAAAGGAGCTGTTAAGCAGAAGACTGAAAAACTGGAAAATTGATTTCCCTGATAAGATAAAGACCCGGCTGCTGAAGCACTATAAAGTTAAGACATCATTTGACTTTTTTTATCTCATAGGATCTGGCAGGATTGATCCGGCAGATGTAAAGGAACTCATAATTAAATTTGAAAATAAGGAAAAAGAAGTTTCAGACATTTCAATTGATGCACCAGGTATTTCCGGCGAAAGCAGACCCGGGAAGACCCTGGAAAGATCACCCGATATCCTTATAATAGATGAGAGTTTAAATAACATCGACTATAAGTTTGCTCCTTGCTGCAATCCTGTATTCGGAGATTCTGTTTTTGGTTTTGTAAGTGTAAACGACGGCATAAAAATTCACCGGATAAGTTGCCCTAATGCTTCATCAATGCTTAGCAGGTACGATTATCGTATTGTAAAGGCAAGGTGGACGAGTAATTCGGACAGCAGTTCCTTTCCGGTAATGATCAAACTTATTGGTATTGATGAGGTGGGCATTGTTACTAAGATCTCCGATCTGATTTCAAAGGAACTCAAAATGACTCTCCGCTCAATAAGTATTGAGCCAATGGACGGCATGTTTGAAGGAGTTATAAAAGTGATTGTCCGCAATAAATCACAGCTGGATTTACTGCTTCATAAGTTATTAAGGGTGAAGGTTATACAGAAAGCATTCAGGCTGGACAGTTAGGCATAGGTTTAAAATTTAAAATTGTTGATAGTAGTTTGTAAATAAGTGAATTCAAAATAGTAATTTTGACAATATAATTTTTGCAAACCCGTTAATTAAAAAGTACTTTTAAAGGATATAATTATTTCGTGACCATGAAAAAGACAATATCCCTACATCTTCTTTTTATCCTTTTCCTTACCTCATTTCAGGTCCATTCACAGGGCTTGTTCAGCCCCGGTTCTGCAAGAGGAGCAGGATGGCTGACAGGGCAATTGCCGGAAAATGCCAGTTTCAATCTTACAGTTGGAACAAATTTCAGCTCATTTTCTTCCGGCACCAACATGCTGAGTAATTATATTTCACCCCAGCTGCAGTATGATCTGAGTCCTTCATTATCAATCATTGCAGGGGGCAGTTTTTCTATTAACCAATATGGTAATCTTCCTCAATCAGTTGTGGTTCATGACAATGTGGCGCCAGTGCAGCAAGGCCTTAATGATCATTCCTTATTTATGTCTGGAAGGTATATGATTAACGATAAACTTTTCATGACCGGAACAGTTTACAGCGAGCAGGGCCACATGCCCGTTAATTTGATGAATCAGGGAATTATGAACTTTAGCAATCAGGGAATGAGCATGGGGATTGAGTACAGAATGAATGATAATCTACATTTTGGTGCAGAGTTGGGTGTAAACAGGTCCGATAATCCATATCAGCATTTGTCTCCTTTTTCCGACCCTTTTGGTAACAGGCACCGCGGTTCAAGATACAGGGCTTTTCCTTAACAAATCAACTTTTTCTATAGCATAACCTGAGTCTCTGTGTTTATTAAACGCAGAAACTTTTATTTATTGCAGTTCTCAATATTTATGCAGTTATCACAAATCAGTCGGAGCAGTGCAAAAGGATATACTTAAATTTGCTAATCCAACAAATGTTTTGCGGATAATGCCACTATTTGCAATGTTCCTCAATTATATCCAGGACAAAATCATAGCCGAGCTCATAAGCTTTATTCAAATCCTCGCAAACTCCTACAAAATATCTTATCTGTAAATGTGATATTCCTCTCCCGTACCATGCTATCGGATTTTCGGGATCCCTTTCGATTACAATATTATAATCTTCTATTGCCCCGTAATAATCACCAAGATTATATCTTGATGCAGCCCTGTTGAGATAGGCTGGAAGGTAATTCTCGTTTAAGTCAATTGATTTGCTAAAATCTTCTATTGCGCCCCTGTCATCACCAAGCGTTGACCTGGAAATCCCCCTGTTATTATATGCTAATCTTGATTTGGGATTCATCTCAATAGCCAGAGTATATGCTTCAATTGCCCCCTGGTACTCTCCAAACTCATGGCGTGAATTTCCAACCTCCAGGAAAATCTGGTCAGTTTGTGAATTAGCCTGACTAACAAATATAAACATCAGGAACAAATAAAAATGTTTGATTCTATATTTTGATATCATATTATATGTAAATAAATTTAGCCATGACGGTTATTCCGTTTATTATGATATTTTTATAACGAGGGATGTCAAAATTAAGTCTTTTTTAATAAAGGTTTATTATATTTAGGGTGGGTTTTCACAACTGTTTTTGCCTGCTTTCTATTTCAATCCTTGTATTAATTAATCTGGAATTTAGTTTTTTTTCCTTTGATTTATTGAATCTATATTATGATATATAACAATCGTTTTGCTGCTATACTGCTCTTAGCCAGCATATTGTATCTTTTTGCAACAAGCTGTGGTTACGGTAATGTTCCGGCATCGCCAATACCCACACCGGAGTCACATTTCGGGTTTAATCCAGGGGATGATAAAATGTTATTTAAATATGAAGAGATGATCGATTATTTAAAAAAACTTGAAGAAGCATCTCCAAAAGTCAAAATGGAAAATATCGGATATTCTGAACTTGGCAGGCCGATCTACCTTTTATTTGTCTCTTCTGCAGATAATATTGCAAATATTGACCACCTTAAAAATATTAACCGTCAGCTTGCGCTTGATCCTGAACTTTCGGATTACCAAAGAAGGGACCTTTTTAATAATGGGAAGGTGTTCTTTCTTATGACCCTTTCAATGCATGCCAATGAGGTAGGTCCGGCGCAGGCAGCTCCTCTTATAATATATGAGCTTATTACTTCAACAGACCCTGAAATTAAATATATACTTGATAATACTGTCTATATGATTACCCCTTCCCATAATCCTGACGGTATGAATATGATTACGGACCACTATAAAAAGTATAAGGGTACCCGCTATGAGGGAAGCTCACATCCCGGCGTATACCATAAATATGTAGGCCATAATATAAACCGTGACTTCATCACCCTGGCTATGAGTGAAAATGAAGCTATAGCTAAGGCTTATAGTAAAGTATGGTTTCCGCAATTAAGTGTAGAAAGGCATCAGATGGGGTCGAGGGGACCTAGATATTATGTTTCCCCGCCTCACGACCCTGTTTCAGAGAACATCCTTCCGGGAATATGGAACTGGAAAAGGGTCTTTGGCTCAAGAGCTCTTACAGAAATGACGGAAGCCGGACTGCAGGGAGTTTCGGTGAACTACCTCTTTGATATGTACTGGCCGGGAAATACTTCCACCGGTTTATGGAAGGGCATAATTGCCATGTTATCCGAGGCTGCCAGCGTTGATATAGCCACACCAATTTACATCGAACCCAGTGAGCTTTCAGTAACCGGGAAAGGGCTTGCAGAATATGATATAAGCATTAATATGCCTGATCCATGGCCGGGTGGGTGGTGGCATTTAAGTGATATAGTGGAATATGAAAGGGTGAATACTTTATCTTATTTAAACACCGCAGCTATACACAGGAAAGAGATACTCCGGCACCGGAATGATATAACCAGGAAGGAAGTGGAAAGAGGTAAGACCGAAGCTCCTTATTATTATATCTTTCCTGCTGAACAGCATGACAGGAGCGAGCTGGCAGATCTGATCAATCTAATGGATCAGCATGGTGTAAATTCATACAGATTGCTGAATGATCAGGTCATTAATCATATATTGCACATAAAAGGAGATGTGGTGATTCCTCTAGCCCAACCATATCGTGCATTTATTAAGGAGGTTATGGAATCACAGGAATTTCCTGTACGTCATTATACTACCGGAGGTGATATGATAAGACCCTATGATATTACAAGCTGGTCACTTCCACTTCACAAGGGCGTTAAATCTTTCGAGATAAATACAAAGTATAAAATACCCGAAGAAGATTTGCAGAAGATAGAAATACCATTTGGTTTTTCAGCTGATAAACCCGGTTCATTTAACGGAATATTATTAACCGGAACCAACAATGAGAGCTACAAAGCTTCATTTAAAGCCATTGATATGGGAATGAAGGTTGAAAGGCTTATGGAGAGCATTGAAATTGACGGGACTACTTTTCCCGAAGGCAGTTTTTATATAGCCTCGCACACAAACCTGGATAAGCTGACTGCCGACCTACTTGTCATGCCATTTTATGTGACCGGAAGCTTACCCTTTAAAACCAGTGCCCTTGAGTTACCCAGGATAGCTCTTGTAGAAAGCTGGTTTCATGATATGGATGCTGGATGGACAAGATATTTGTTTGATACATACAGCATACCCTACGAAATTTTAAGACCTGTCGATTTGAAGGAAGCCAACCTGGTTGACCACTTTGATGTTGTGATTTTCCCTGATCAGAGCCAGGCAGTTCTGATGGCCGGCAAAGGCGGTAGTCCGGGAAACTACACTATAACAAGATATCCACCTGAATATGCCAAAGGAATGGAGCAGGAAGGACTCAATAACCTTCTGGCTTTTTTAGACAATGGAGGTAAGATTGTTTCATGGGGCAGATCAACAGAACTATTCATGGGCAACCTTAGCATCGAAGAGAATGCAGGTGAAAAACAGGAATTCAGCCTTCCTGTAAGCAACATCAGCAAAAGACTGTCGGACCGGGGACTTGATGTTACAGGTTCATTTCTTCGCGTGAAACTTCGTCCTGACCACCCTCTTACACTTGGAATGCCTGAATACACAGGCGTATTTCACCGTGGAAATCCGGTATTTGCAACAAGTTTTCCTTATTTTGATATGGACAGAAGAGTGATTGCCACTTTCCCTGGAGATAATATTCTTTTAAGCGGCTATATTGAAAATGAAAAACTTTTATCCGATCAGGTTGCTATGGTTTGGGTTAAGAAGGGCGAGGGACAGATGGTTTTGCTCTCTTTTTGTCCACAATTCAGGGGATCAACACCCGCTACCTACAAATTACTTTTTAATTCACTTTTAATTGAATAGTAATAATACTGATTTTCCGATTGAAATAGACTGATAGCGGCCTGTACCTGAAGTCAGCCTGTGTTTTTTACTGATCTGTTGGTTTTTAAAGTTTTATGCAAGCAGACTTATAAGGTGAATTTTTTATCCTTGCCGGATAACAATCAGGTTGTTTTTCTGTTTAATAATTAGATGTTAAAACTATCAAGGCTGATGCTATTTACAATTGATCCTGGGTCAGCCAAATAAACCGGATTTTTATGAAAACAACAATAAGAATAATATTTACTTTTTTACTGGGACTTATAATGCAACCTGCTTTTGCATCCGGAGGAGGTTCCCCGGTAAATGAGATAACTGAGCATTTAAAGTCTTTTACCTCTTTTTCACAGCCTCACAAAGTCTATCTTCATCTTGACAAATCAGGATACCAGGCTGGTGAAACTATCTGGTTTAAAGTTTATTTGTTTGACGGGGTAAGTCATATGCCTGATAACGACACCACTAATGTTTTTGTTGAGCTGATAAATTCCGACGGCAAAGCCATGGATATGAAAATATTATTGGCTGATGACGGATTTGCTAAAGGAGAAATAGAACTTTCGTCAGAACTTCCGGATGGTAATTATGTTCTCAGGGCTTATACCGGATGGATGAGAAATTTTAGCGAAGATTATTTTTTCACCCAGTATCTCTATATTGAAAATAAAGATTACGAAAACATGATTCCAAGGATAGATGTCCTTAAAAACAGGGTGTTTAACTGGAGATTGAACAGAAGGACCAATAACCATGAAGTTGCTTTTTTCCCCGAGGGAGGAGATCTTCTTGCAGGCACCAATAACCGGGTCGCCTTTAAGGTTGTTGATATGCTTGGTCGTGGCCAGGATGCCAAGGGTGAGATAACTGATGGATCAGGAACCGTTGTTGCCAGTTTCAGGACAGGATTTTCAGGCATTGGTGTTTTTGAGATCAAACCTGAACCAGGTCAATCATACAGTGCGAGTGTTTCAGTTGATGGCGGCAGGCATAGTACCTATGATTTCCCGGATGTATTATACGAAGGTTACTCTTTACGAATTGACCAGAACGATGGAAAAATAGATGTAAGAATAATGTCAACCCTGAAACAGGATGACCCGCTATATTCTAAACAACTTATTCTAATAGCTAATTCAAGGGGTATGCCTCAATTTGGAAACTCCTTCTCTGTTTCAGACAGCAAAATAGAAACCAGTATTGATAAAAGTTTGTTTTCATCAGGTATAGTTCAATTTACTCTTTTTACTGAGAATTATATTCCTGTTGCAGAGAGACTCATATTTGTCGATAATGATGATCAGTTAACTTTTTCTCCTCAAATTAATGCTTTGAATCTTGACGGGCAGGATTACATTGATTTACAGATTACAATAAGTGATCATAGGGGCAACCCCGTTGCCGGAAACTTCTCATTTTCTGCAGTTACCGGTCAGGAAAATCCTGATTTTCAAAATAAGGATATTTTGTCCTATTTATTGCTTAGCTCTGATCTGAAGGAGATGATCATTGATCCTTATGTATATTTACAGGAAGATGCTGATATTACTGCCGATCATCTGCTTCTTACCTATGGATGGAGAAGATTTGAGTGGGACAAGGTGTTGGCGGGCGAATTGCCGGATATAAGCGTTCCCCCTTTAACCGGACTTGCTATTGCAGGAAGACTTTTGGATCCTGCAAATAACGAGCCCTTGAACAATCATCCGGTTAAGTTAATTGTAAGAAGCGGCCATGATGATGTATACGAAACGCAGACCGGGCGCCGGGGCTTTTTCGCTTTCCCCGGCCTCTTTTATGAAGGGGTTGTTGAAGTTGAACTTTCAAGCAGTCGGCTTCCCCGGGGCTATCCCCCGGAATTTGACCTGAATATAAAGTCGGGGAAGGATTATGATTATGATCTTAATGCTTACACCCAAAAAAGAAGAGTAACTTCAAGAGGTGATGATTGGGAGCGTGTCAGGGGAATTTCCTCCACACCCTACAGGTCATCGCTTGAAAGAAGAAGAGCTCCCCAGATGTACGGTAATCCCACTCAGACCATCTATATTGACCACGATAGATTAACTGAAACCAATCTTTTTGAGGTTTTAAGGAACAACGCATCTTCCTCCCTGATGATTCAGGGGGAACAAATCCTTATCCGCGGACAATCCAGCTTAACTCAAAGAAATGAGCCGAGATATATGCTTGACGGCACCTTTGTTGACCGCAGTCATTTCCTTAGATTGAATCCCACGAACATTGAACGGATTGAAATATTCACGGGACCGAGCGCAGCTATTTTTGGGTCAAGAGGGGGAACGGGAGTTATCCTTGCCTATTCAAGAAGAGCTGACCACAGGGGATTTGAAGATGTGACACGGCTGGCAATTATGGGTTATCATTCACCCGGTGAATTTTACCACGATCGCTTGCCGGATTCCGTCATTGAATCCAGGAAAGAACTGCCGGAGACCACTGTTCACTGGGAACCAGAGCTGATATCAGCGCAGAATGGAAGATTAAATATCCGCTTCCCTGTCTATGAAGGTTTAGATAACCTGAAGCTTACTCTTGAAGGAACAGGTCTCGAAGGCGGTATTGGATTTATGGGATTCATTCTTGATATTAACGAATGATTATTTTTATTTAAATTATCTATATATTAAAATTTTCTATTATGTTTGTTTAATTAAATTAATAAAACTATTATATAACTTAAAACTGTTAACGAATGGACATTATGCGTAAAAAATTTTTTAAAAATTGCTCAACACTGGTGTTGTCATTTTTCTTAATTCTTTTAATTACAGCCTGCGGGCAGACGAATTCAGAAACGGAATTATCCGGATCTGAACATCAAACCTGGGCTGAAAAGCTTGGCTTCCCTTCAGATAAGAGGGTGGTTATTTTCCACGCCGATGATGCAGGCATGGTTGAGGAAGCCAATGAAGCCACAATTTATTTACTGGAAAACAATCTTATCCAGAGTGCTGCTGCCATGCCACCATGTCCCGCCTATGAAGAGTTTATACAGTGGGCAATTGACAACCCTCAATATGATGTAGGAATACACCTGACACTTACCAACGAGTGGGGATCGTATCACTGGGGTACTGTTGCCGATCCGGAAGAGGTTCCCGGACTTCTGACTGAGGCAGGTAATATGCACAGGGGTGTTCTGCAGGTTGTTATGAATGCCACACCCGAGGAAGTTGAAACTGAGCTCAGGGCACAGATAGAAAAAACACTGGCATTGGGTTACCGCCCTGATCATATGGATACACACATGGGAACACTTTTTGGATCAAATGCTTTCACCGAGGTTTATTTGAGACTTGCAGAGGAATACAGGATCCCTGCCATGGTGATTGATTTTGCGAATCCTGAGGTTGTGAAGGCATACAAGGAGGCAGGATATCCTGTGAGTGACGAATTACTTGAGATGATTGCGAACTATTCACTTCCTAAGCTGGACTATTTCTCTTCAGTTCCCAAAGGAGACTCGTATGAAGATATGCGTGAAAACTTTATGGAGCAGGTAAGGAATCTTGAGCCCGGACTGATTGAGATTATTTTCCATCCTCAGTATGCAACTGAAAAAACTAAAAATATTACAGGCTCATGGCAGCAACGTCAATGGGAGGTGGATGTTTTTGCTGACCCTGTGGTGAAACAGTTTTTTGAGGATGAAGGCCTTATCTTTACTAACTGGATAGAGATTATGGAGAGATTTGACAGAATGTAATATTCAGTTTAAACACCTTACTGTATTCTCCTGATACCAGGAGTATGAAATTTAATCAAACAGCCCGGAGCTTTTACTCCGGGCTGTTTGATTACCGTGGATTATAGTTATGGTTAAGGGGGAAAACATAAGCATCATTCCCACTTGTCAGTACGGAAGGATGAAGCCGGCAATCCGCCGGTGCTGTATAGCTCACCAATAACAAAATCATCAAAGGCATACCTTACGGCAACAGGTTTTGGAACCCGTGGCGAAAACAGGGTTATGCCTTCCCTGGTAATATATGCACTGGCCTCATAAAACCGTTTGTTATCTCCTGCCAGCTTAAAATTTACCAGTTCTTTTCCAAAGGTTGTAAGGCCATTTTCAGCATGATCAAAAGTCAGTTTTACTATATTTCCTTCAACGGTCATATCTCTTAACAGAGGTCCTGAATATTCAAAACCTTTTTTGCCATAGGTTTTTGCAAGAGCCAGATATGCCAGGCGCTCACCTGCAGACCTCTTGTCCGCCGGATGGATGCAGTCCTTTTCCCCGGCATCCATCAGACTGGCCATTCCCGAATTAGGCAGCAGGGACGAAACTTTTAGCTGGGCCTCCCTCAAAAAGGCAGAATTTAATCCCGGGGTACCATAATCGAAAGGGGCAATTTGTACGTAATAAAAAGGCATTTCATCTATTCCCCATTCATCACGCCAGTTTTCAATCAATCCCTTCATTAATTCAGCATAGCGTTCCGGTTCATTACGGTTAGATTCTCCCTGGTACCACAATGCACCCCTGACAGAAAAATCGGTAAGAGGCCGGATCATTGCATTAAAAAGTACGGTTGGTGTCTGGTGGGAGAAATCATCGGCTTGTTTATTATCGGACATTGTTACCCAGTCAAATTTCTGTATTCCGGTTTTACTGATCCATGGTTCAATACGGGTACCTCCCCAGCTGGAGTTTATTAATCCTACAGGAACTCCAAGTGCCTGCCAGAGCATTTTCCCGAAAAAATATGCTGTGGCGCTGAATTCAGACACATTATCCGGATTACATTCCTGCCACTGTCCTGTAAGGTTATTCAGAGGTATCAGACTTTTATCACGGCTCACGGTAAAGAGCCTTAGATCGTTGTTCTGTGAAGTAGCAATAGCTTCATTTGATCCGGTAACAGGTTCATTGCGATAACCCTTCATTGGCATTGCCATATTGGACTGCCCCGAGACTATCCAGACCTCTCCAATAAGAACATTGGACAATTTAAGCATTTCACCGTCTGAAATAGTTATATCATATGGACCGCCGGCTAAGGGTGTTTTTACCTTTATTTTCCAGTTCCCTGCTGAATCTGCACGCGTACTGTAGTTAGCATTATCCCAGGAGGTATAAATATCTACAGTATTGCCAGGAGAGGCTTTGCCCCAGATTCCCGCTTCGGTTTGTTGCTGCAGGACCATATGGTCACCAAATATGGCAGGCAGGATTATTTCAGCTTTAAGGCTTAAAACAAAAACTGTATGTAAAAAGAAAATATAAATTATCAATCTGGTTTTCATAAATAAATATTTAGATTAAGATAATTGGTTTAATAATAAATTTGTCACTAAATTATGCCCCTGATCTTATTAAGGAATATTTTTCAGGTTCTTTTTAATAAAGCTAAAAGTAAGTAAAATTCTCGTAATTCAATTCCGGGTTATTAATGGAAAATCGAATGACAATTTTTCAAAGGGCGGCAATAGCAGTTGCAATTGCAGGTTTAGTAATGCTTATAATAGCTGCAGCAATAGATTTTCCGTACCGGGTGGGTTTGCTTGTTTTGCTTGTAGCGGGTGCGCTTGGTATCATGAGCCAGAATATGCTCAAAGGATTTTCCTTTACCGCATGGGTACTGGTTTGTGTGGCATTTGCACTGGCTTATCCTCACCTGTTGCATCAATGGGGCGGATTTAATCTTTCTTTACTGATAGTACCCCTAACACAAATTATCATGTTTGGTATGGGTACCACATTGAGCCTTAAAGACTTTACAGGGATACTTATTGCTCCCTGGCCCGTTCTGCTTGGTGTGATACTTCAGTTTTGTGTTATGCCTGTTCTAGGCTTTGTTATTGCCATAAGTTTTGGATTTGAAGGTGAACTGGCTGCAGGCATCGTACTGATTGGTTCGGTATCAGGTGGTGTAGCCTCCAATCTTATGGCGTTTATCGCAAAGGCAAATGTTGCTTTGTCAGTAACTATGACGGTAGTATCTACATTTATTGCGCCTGTTATGACTCCTTTGCTTATGGGTATTTTTGCCGGGAGGTTTATCCCAATTAACACTATTGAAATGATGATCGGGGTTTTCAATATAATTGTTATACCGGTAGTTGCCGGTTTACTGGCTCATGCCGTCCTTTACAGTCCCCGGCCATGGGCCAGGCAGGTAAGCCGGCTTCTGACAATAGCAATAATCTCTGCAGCCATTGTAACCGGTGTTCTGATAATTAGTCCGGAGATTCTTGGTGTTCTTGCCCCGCTTCGCAATGGAGTAATTCTTGGTGGTGCGCTTTTGCTGGTAGTGGCACTCTCAAAAATTATTATAAGTGTATGGCTTGGCAGGCCCAATACCTGGATAGACAAGGCGCTTCCGCTTGTATCAATGGCTGGTATATGTGCTATATTGGCGATTATTATAGCCCAGACTCATGATGTTCTAATGGAGGCGGGCATCTTGCTGGTCTTTGCTGCTGTTATTCATAATTCTTTAGGCTATGTTTTTGGCTACTGGGGATCCCGTGGCCTTGGAGTTTTTCTCGGACAGATAAGTTACAGGCTTGGTTTTCGGGAAACATCGTTAACACTTATTGACGAAGCTAAGTGCCGCACTGTCGCCTTTGAGGTTGGCATGCAAAACGGCGGAATGGCAACAGGGCTCGCAATGGATGTTTTGCAAAGTCATGTAGCAGCACTTCCACCTAATCTATTCGGCACATGGATGAATATCTCCGGATCCATGCTTGCAAACTGGTGGAAAAGAAAAACAAAAATTAACCAGGCAAAACAAAATAAAGGAATCCACAATACTTCGTCCTAAATTAGTAATTTTACAAATTGTTGTATTAAGATTCCTGAATTTTCACTAAAATTAATTATGAAAATCATAATTGCCGGAGCCGGCGAAGTTGGCATGCACCTGGCCAAAATGCTAAGCAATGAAAAACACGATATTGTAATTATTGATCCCGACCCTGATAAGCTTCATGTCATCGAGTCCGGTTATGATCTGATGACCCTCAGGGGATCGGCAACATCTTTTGAAATTTTAAAAGATGCCAACATAAAACGTTGCGATCTCTTTATTGCTGTTTCTTACTCAGAGGCAACCAATATATTGGGGGCAATACTGGCCAAAAAGCTGGGTGCAAAAAAAACTATTTCCCGGATTGACAGTTCGGAATTTCTTCTGGCCCATAATAAGGAAAATTTTACTGCTCTGGGGATCGATTATATGATATACCCCGAACGGATAGCTTCCAAAGAGATAATAACCCTTCTTAATAAAACATCTACTTCCGATTTTGTTGATTATGCCGGGGGTAAAATGGCGCTTTATGTTATCAAGCTAGATAGGGATGCGCCCGTCATCAATAGATCATTAATGGATATAGCCAGGGAGAAAATACATCCCGAATTCAGGGCGGTGGCAATTACCAGGGAAGGCAAAACCTTTATCCCCCGGGGATCCGATAAGTTCCTGTTAAATGATCTTGTTTATGTTCTCACCAGTCCATCAGGCATCCATGATATACTGAAATACAGCGGGAAAGAAGATGTGCCGGTAAAAAATTTGATGATCCTCGGAGGCAGCAGGATTGGGATCAGGACGGCAAAGGACATGGAAAAACGCATCAATGTCAAACTGATAGAAGCAAACAGGGAAAAATGCGATATAATTACAGAGTCGGTTGTAAACACCCTGGTTATTCACGGTGACGGCCGTGATATTGATTTACTCAGGGAATCCGGAGTAAATAATATGGATGCGTTTCTTGCAGTTACCGGGAGTGCTGAGACAAATATCCTTGCCTGCCTGACTGCTAAAAAACTCGGAGTAAAAAAGGTGATTTGCGAGGTTGAGAATTTTGATTATGTTGGATTTGCTGAAAATATGGGGATTGATACAATCATCAATAAAAAAATAAGTGCCGCAAGCCGGATTTTCAGGTTTACAATGGGGGATTCGGTTTCTTCAATCAAATTTATGACAGGCACCGATGCTGAAATACTTGAATACATTGCCCGCCCCGGAAGTCCTGTAACAAAGGGGCTGCTGAAAGACATCGATATTCCCCGCGATGCAATGGTGGGAGGGGTTATAAGAGGGAAATCGTGCTTTTTAACCCACGGGAACACTCAGATAAAGCCCAATGATATTGTCATAGTCTTCGCACTCCCCCAGGCAATTTACAAACTGGGGCGTTTATTTAGATAAATGCTTAATACTAAACGGATAATTAATATTATTGGCCTTCTTGTTATAATTGAAGGGTTTTTTATGTCGTCATGCCTCGTGCCGGCTTTTATATATGGTGACGGGGATTTGACGGCATTTCTGATCACCGTTGCAACAACATTTATAACCGGCGGAGCAATGTGGTATTTTACCCGTAGAGCCGACAAATCAGTAACCAGAAAGGAAGGTTTTATAATCGTAAGTCTGGTATGGATCGTTTTCAGTCTTTTCGGAAGCCTGCCATACTGGCTGAGCGGATCCATTCCGTCTTTCAGCGATGCTTTTTTTGAGACCATCTCAGGGTTTACCACTACCGGAGCCACAGTAGTGGGTGATATTGAGGGACTTCCGCACGGAATTTTGTTCTGGAGGTCGCTTACACAATGGATGGGGGGGATGGGTATAATTGTACTTTCGCTGGCCATCCTTCCAATCCTTGGAATAGGGGGCATGCAGCTTTTTATTGCCGAGGTTCCCGGTCCGGCCAAAGAGAAGCTTCACCCGAGGGTAAAACAAACTGCCAGGCATCTGTGGGTAATTTATATAATTTTTACCGGACTCGAAACGGTCCTTTTATTGATTGGGGGTATGGACCTTTTTGATTCGCTGAATCATTCCTTTTCCACCATGGCCACCGGAGGTTTCTCAACCAGGCAGGACAGTATAGCGGCTTTTGATTCTCCTTTTATTGAATATGTAATTACGGTATTCATGTTTATTGCCGGTACTAACTTTATCCTCTCCTATTATGCAATGCATCTCAGGTTTGATAAGGTGTGGAATAATGAAGAATTCAGATTTTACCTGGCCCTGATCCTTGGTTTTATTTTGATAATCAGCCTTGGTCTGTTTTTTTCTCAAGGATACGAACCTGAGGAATCGTTCAGGAGATCGGCATTTCAGGTAGTCTCCATCATTACCACCACCGGTTTTATTACCGACGATTATCTCCTGTGGATACCAATTCTTTCGGTTCTGATCTTTATTCTTATGTTTATTGGCGGATCGGCAGGGTCTACCGGAGGCGGCATCAAGGTAGTGAGGGTTCTGCTCATTCTCAAAAACTCACATCTTGAGATCAAAAGGTTGATATACCCGAATGCCGTCATACCGGTAAAACTTAATAATCATCAGATATCCCGGAATATAACCGGCAATGTGATTGCTTTTGGTTTTATATATATTATAATTATTGCAATCAGCGTGGTATTAATATCTTCAATGGGATACGGTATGGATACATCAATTGGTGCAGCAGCTGCATGCCTTGGGAATATTGGTCCCGGCATCGGTATGGTGGGACCGGTCGAGAACTTTGCTCATTTCCCGGATTTTGGAAAATGGTTCCTCTCTTTTTTGATGTTACTGGGAAGGCTGGAGCTATTTACGGTACTTGTTCTGTTTTTACCCTCCTTCTGGAAAAAATAGCAGTATTGTCACATGAAACCCTCATCAGCCTTCGACAGACAAAATAGCATGAATAAACATGAGGGTTCCATACGAGCGGAATACTGAATATGAATACCATGCCTTAGTAAATAACTGAATTTAAATTTGATAACAATAGTTTATTCGTATGGGTTTTTAACTTAGCCGGTTTAAAGCTATATTATAACATTTCAATGAGCGAAAAAAAATATTTCTGTTCAAATAACCTGTGGGAAAATCGTTTTTTAATTCTAATATCTTATTTATATCTTTACTTTGTCCCATGGTGTTATGTTGGTGCTGGTGATTTTAATGTGCAGAATTTGTTTGTGTTAGTCCTGTATTATATTTATTTTTTTTCTTTCTTTTTTCCTCTATTCAGCATATTAATTTTAGTGCGAAATATTAGTTAATAATGAAAAGCAACCGAAGAAATTTTATTAAGCTTGCCGGCCTTGCGGGTGCAGGTTTCGCGGGCAGCTCAATTGAAAGCTTTGCCAGGTACAGCAGTATGATTAAAAATCCCGATCTTCCCGGACAAATAAGGGAATACAGTCAATCTCACCGGCAAAGGTTTAACATGTCCCGATTTGCAGCTCCCAAAATAGAAAATGTAAGGGTTGGGATAATTGGTCTTGGACAGCGGGGACCCGCGTGGGCAAGGCTGATGAGGCAAATAAAAAATGTCCGGATACAAGCACTGTGTGATATTGTGCCTGAAAAGGCCCAAAAACTAAAAGAACAGCTTGAGGTGCATGGGCACAATCCGGACCTGTATTTTGGTAACAGCGAAGCGTGGAAAAAAATGTGTGAACGGAATGATCTTGATCTGATCATTCTTACAACTCCATGGTATATGCATGCAAGTCAGGGTATTTTTGCCATGGAACACGACAAGCATGTTGCATCAGAAGTTCCGGCGGCAGCTACCCTTGATGAGTGCTGGCAGCTGGTTGAAACCTCGGAGCGAACCCGCAAGCATTTTATGATGATGGACAACAGTTCATATCGGTCGTTTCAGCTGCTTACCCTTAATATGGCGAGAAAAGGATTCTTTGGCCGGGTAGTACATGGGGATTGTGCATACAATACCAGTAAAATGAGAAACAATTTTTCCAGAAACATGTACTGGGACATGTGGTGGCTCAGGCAGTATGCTGACCGCAGGGGTAATATCTACCCTACACATGGTTTGGGATCCGTTTGCCAGATCATGGACATCAATAGTGGAGACAGGCTGGATTACCTTGTTTCAATGGAGAGTGATGATTTCATGATGCAGGAAAAAGCACAGGAACTGGCCAGAGAAGATCCCTTTTTCAACTCATTTGCAGGAAAGAAATACCGTGGAAATATGAATGTTACTACCATCCGGACTAAAAAAGGAAAAACTATCATGCTTCAACATGATGCCACTTCCCCCTCGCCACATAATGTCATTCATGGTATTTACGGAACAAAGGGAGCAGCCCTTTATGATCCTCAACCTCCCCGTATTTCAACAGGTAACCATAAATGGGCATCACAGGAAGAGTTCAATTCACTTGAAGAAAAGTATACACCCGGGATTATCAAACGAATGGGAGAATTAGCAAAAGATAGCGGACATGGCGGTTCAGATCTTTTAATCGCATGGAGGCTGGTTGATTGCCTGCAAAATGGTTTGCCCCCTGACAAGGATGTTTATGATGCAGCAAGTTTGAGTTCAATTGTTCCCCTGAGCGAATGGTCCGTACTCAATCGCTCCAATTCCATTGATATACCCGACTTTACAGCAGGCGCATGGGAAACCAACAAACAAAATATGGATATAAACCTGGAAAAGGGTGGTAGTGCCGGATTGATATTATAATAATTATATATTTGAGTTTTATTAAGCCACTAACAAAAAAAGGGAAGAGTAAACAGGATGAGAAATAGAATTGTTTTTTTAGGAGTATTGTCATTGTTCGCAGTTATTAATGGATGTAGTTCAAGATCCATTGATCCGGCCAATATTGAGATCACAGTAGAGAGTACCGGGATCATCAGCAAAGACAGGGATATTTTCTCGGGTTGGCCAACCGTGATTAATACAAATAGAGGAGATTTGCTTGCAGTATATTCCGGAGGACGAGAAGGACATGTCTGTCCGTTTGGCCGGGTTGAGCTGAAAATTTCAAAAGACAACGGTAAAACATGGTCAGACCCTGAGGTTATTGCCAATACTCCAATGGATGATCGTGATGCCGGAGTGGTTGAGACAGATAAAGGTACTTTGCTGGTAACCTGGTTTACCTCTACTGCGTACGTAGACAGAATTTTAGATAGACCGGACAGAACAGCCGACTGGCCTCAGGAAAAACTCGATTCCTGGAAAGAAGCAAGAGATAATATGACATCTGCCAATTGTTCCTATCCTGAAATAAGAAAGTTTATGGAACAAGTAGAACAGGAGGGGAATGCCCCCTTATATCCGCCAACACAATGGATGATCAGAAGCGAAGATAGAGGGAAGAGCTGGTCAGATCCGTATCATGTTCCCCTGATGTCGCCTAACGGACCTAAACTGACCAAGGACAACAGACTTATCTGGGCAGGGAAGGATGAATCTCTGATAGCCGTAGCAGAATCTTTTGATGATGGTAAAACCTGGGAAATAATTGGAAAAATCCCGAGTTATCCTGCACATGATCCGGCAGACTATCATGAGTTGGATATAATTGATTGCAAGGATGGAACACTGATTTCTCAAATCAGAAATCATAATGAGCCTTACAGTTTTGAAACTTTACAGACCCGATCTGAAGATGGTGGAAAAACATGGACTGTTCCTCGTTCCATTGATGTATGGGGTTTGCCTTCGCATCTTTTACGTATGCCTGACAATACTCTTATTATGACCTATGGCCATCGAAGGGAGCCACGCAATATATACGTCCGATTTAGTGATGATTGTGGAATTAGCTGGTCTGATCCGCATTCCCTGGGTGAAACTACCGGAGATTTTGGCTATCCTACAACAGTAATTCTTCCCGACGAAAAGCTATTAACTTTATGGTATCAGACCATGTCTGATAATAATAATGCACAATTATTCCAGTCAATTTGGAGTATCAAATAATCAGTACTATTTTAAGCCAGAGACTGAGAGATACCATTTTTCATTCCGGTTAAGTATTAATAATAATCAAAAAATAACCAAAAACAGATCTTTATTATGAGAAAATTTTTTAAAGGTATAAAACAGAATGATGGAAAGATACTTATTACCCTTGTTTTAAGTATGTCATTAACTTTTATTTTCACGGTATCGTTTGCCCAGGATGACAAATATTATCTTGATCCTCCTCAAACAATTGATAATCCTGCATCAACTGACGAGTATTCAGCAACCAACAGGAAATTTACCGGAATATCAAGTATGGCAGTCAGTCCTGGTGGCCGTCTGTGGGCTACCTGGTATGCCGGTATAACTCCAGGTGAAGACAAGAATAATTATGTAGTGGTTGCCACAAGTGGTGATAAGGGGGAAACCTGGGAAGAGGTTATTGTTATTGATCATGGACAGGAAATTGTCAGATCCTATGATCCCGAGATATGGATTGATCCCGATGGAAAGTTATGGGTATTCTGGGCCCAGGCAACCTATGTTGGTGGTACATGGCTTTCGGTTACTGAAGGAA
>SLPB01000019.1 GCA_007132225.1 Bacteroidales bacterium
GAACCCGCCCACATGGGGCTTCATTCGTATAAAGTATAGTTAGCAATTTGTTTAACAATGTGTTACCAATTCATGATTCGGATATTTTACTTTTCAATCCATGGAACCCGCATGCTTTATTCATGCTATTTTGTCTGCCGAAGGCTGATGCGGGTTTCATCCTAATAAAACAGGTTAATCAAATTAATAATCAGTTAATTATTTTTTGCAGGTAATTCATGTTAAATGTTTCAAATGGATGGATCCCCCTGTTTTATTTATTTTATTTTGTGAGACTTTAGTATCAGGGGAATTCATATTGTGATAATTATTAAGGTTATGTTAATTTTATAATTATATTTTATGGGATTATAAACAACTTTTCAATAATAGCTTTAATGGGCTGATTTAACCGTAGTTCCTGGTACGGGAGTTTAAATATTTATAATTGGAACAACTAAAAAAAATAAACCGGCCGGTTCAGTCAAAGTTATAATAAAATCCTTTGTTCTGTACAATTAACCTTTCCGGGCGATCGTAACTGAAGCGGCAATTTTATAATTAATTTTTACGTTAAAAAATATATGAATTAATCTTTTATTATGTTCGGAAAAATGAAGATATAATTTATATACCTTCATTCGCAATTATAAAGTCATGCTTTTTTCACAGTGGCAAAATCAGGTATAACAGAAAATGTTGATCAGGTTTCTCCAGGGAGTTTATAAAATCTCAATTCACTTTTTTTATTAATAATATAAAGCATGTTATTATGGATGAAAAAATAAGGAGTCGCAGAAAATTTTGCAGAGAAATTACTTCCCTTTCTCTGGTTGGAATATTGCCAGTGCCAGTTTTACATGCATGCTTTTCCGGGGAATCTGAAAATCCCGGAAACCAATTAATGACCGATATGTCAAAAGCTGACCAAAAGAAAAATAATTTTTTTGAACCGGGTTATTTAAGGCTTCACCGCACCGGGGAACTTCGTGCACGTGCCGATGTTTTGTGGGAAATGATGAATGTTTGCAGATTATGTCCGCGTAAATGTGGAAGTGACAGGATCAGCGGACAGAAAGGGGCCTATTGCAAGGCAACTTCCCAGCTCAGGGTTTCTTCATATAATCCTCATTTTGGTGAAGAAAAGCCCCTGGTGGGAACCAATGGTTCGGGAACTGTTTTTTTCACGCATTGCGGACTGCTTTGCGTGTTCTGTATTAACTGGGAGGTTAGTCAGGGAGGAATGGGTAAGGACACCGGCATTAAGCAGCTAAGCGATATGATGCTCAGGCTCCAAAAAATGGGGTGTCACAATATTAATGTTGTTTCTCCGAGCCATTACTCGCCGCATATACTGCTTGCGCTCGATAGAGCTGCATCAGAAGGGTTAAGGTTACCGCTTGTTTATAATACAAGTGGTTTTGAAAGGCTTGAAATACTTAAAATTCTGGATGGAATTGTCGATATTTATTTGTCAGATTTTAAATATTTTGATTCAGAAATGTCTGCTAAATATTCACCCGGGGCTGAGACTTATCCTGAAGTGACCAAAAAAGCACTTATTGAGATGAACCGGCAGGTTGGAATTGCTGATCCCAAAGCAAACAGCGGCATATTGCAAAGGGGCCTGATTATCAGGCATCTTGTAATGCCCAACAATGTAGGTAATACTGATCAATTATTGGAATGGATTGCCGGCAATCTTCCCAGGAATACATATGTGAACCTTATGTCACAGTACACACCTGTTTTCAGGGCTGATGAGTATCCGGAAATAAACCGCAGGATTACGGTAAAAGAATACAGAAACGCTATAAAATCTGCAATAGGTGCCGGCCTCACCAATCTTGATATCCAGGGATAGGCGAATTTAACCGGACCTGCCGGGTTTTCTCAAATTATATTTTATCAAGAGCAGAGGCCCCCGCTGTACTCTCATTTGAATCAGATTAATTTTAGTAATTTGCGGATTATTATTTAATGATTTTAATTAGTCCGCGATATGACCCTAATAAGAAGGGCATCCCCTGATGATAGCATGATTATTTCCGGTTTTCAGAAAAAACTGGCATATGAAACAGAAAATATAAGTCTTGATCCCTGCACTGTTGAAAAAGGCGTTAGAGCTGTATTTTCTGATCCTGCCAAAGGTTGTTATTATATTGCTGAAATCGGAGATATAATTGCTGGATCCCTGCTCACAACCGATGAATGGAGTGACTGGAGAAACGGACATATAATCTGGATCCAGTCTGTGTATGTATTGCCACTTTACAGAAATAAAGGTGTATTCAGGCGTTTATATTCACATATTAAGCAAATTGTTGTGAATAATCCTGATTATATGGGTATACGTTTATATGTTGATAAAACTAACAGAACAGCCCTTGAAGTGTACAGACAAATCGGAATGAATGATGAACATTACCAGATGTTTGAATGGATAAGTTCTTAATTGTATAACAGGTATTTTTAAATAATATTTTTTTACGGTACTATGCAGGTGTGTTGGGTTATAGCATTAAGCTTGGTATTCCTGTATTATGCATGGATCGGTTATTTTTATTACGGGTGGTTAAAAATTCCTTCTGATTTGCCTGGGCCTTTAAAAAACAGGAGATATGTTTCTATTATTGTTCCCGTTAGAAATGAAGAGAACAATATTGTATCACTGATCAAGTGTCTTACAACACTTGATTATCCAAAAAATTTTTTGGAAATAATAATTATTGACGATCATTCAACTGATCATACTTACGATATCATAAAAGATTTCACTAAACTCAATGGGAACATCCGTTATTTCAAACTTGATAACAGTGAAACCGGAAAGAAATCAGCCATCAGAAAAGGCGTAACAGTCTCGCGGTTTCCTTTAATTCTGACAACTGATGCAGATTGCAAACCATCCCCATTATGGGTTAAAACCATGGTCAATTATTTTGAAACAAACTCCGTGGATCTTATAGCCGGTCCTGTGATAATGGAAGGAGACGGGGGGTTTTTTAACAGTTTTCAGCAGCTGGAATTTTTTAGTCTTCTGGGCTCAACAGCAGGTGCTATTTCTGTTGGCAATCCGGTGATGTGCAGTTCAGCAAATCTTGGATTCAAAAGAGATGCTTATCTTGAAAACAGTGACCCGGCATTAAAAAAGGTCACTTCAGGAGATGATGTATTTCTTTTATTTTCCGTACATAAAAATACAAATAGAAGCATCGGGTTTTTAAAATCCCGGGATGCATGTGTAATAACAAATGTGCAAAATAATCCTGATGATTTTATAAAGCAAAGACAAAGATGGGCATCAAAAAGTATTCATTATACAACAAAAGCTTCAGTTTTTACCGCTTTGCTGGTTTTCACAATACATTTTTATGCAATTATCTGTTTATTAATTAGTTTGATCCTGCCCCAATTTTTAATGATTGCAGTATTTATTTTCATTTTTAAATCATTTATTGATTTTCCATTTTTGTACAGTGTTGCAAGTTATTACGGGAAGAGGGGCTTAATGAAATATTTCCCCGCAATACAAGGGGCTTATTTTTTTTACATTGCCTATATTGCAATAACTTCAATTACCTGTGCTGTTAACTGGAAAGGACGAATTGTCAAATATTAACGGATAACGGGAATGTCTTCATATTTTTTCTTATTCCTGTTTTTATTACTTTTGATGGTAGAAATATTTTCAATGTAAGAATATATTTTAAAAGAATTATACATCGAAAAAGCAACGAAGTAATAAAACTTGAAATAATCTTTTTTATTAATTATATTTTTACTCATATGAAACTCACTAAACTTGTTTTTACTGCACTGGCACTTTTTTTAAGCAGCTTTACCGGTTATGCCATTTCAGATCCTGTTGCAACAATTAAAGTTGAATCAGGTGAATTTGAGCGGATTGATACGCCCTTGTCGCTTGAAATAGATGCTGTTACCAGGATAAATGAGGCAGAACTGAAATTGTATGAAGTTGTTGACGGCATTCATGTCCCCGTGGCTGTCCAATTCAGTCCGGGAGAACACAGGTATATGCACTGGATACTTACCGGAACAACAGGGCCAGATCAGATGAGGATTTTTGTACTTAAGAGAGAAAAAGCTGTTTTACCGGAGGGTGAAATGAGAATAGAAAAGGAGAATGGTGCGTATATATTTTTTTCCGGCAACAAACCTGTCCTGCAATACAATTCAGGAGTCACGATGCCCCCCGAGGGAACAAATCCTGCATATCAGCGCAGCGGGTATATTCATCCACTTTATGCCCCCAACAGTGCTGTTCTCACAAATATCCAACCATCCGATCATCTTCACCACTATGGAATCTGGAATCCGTGGACCAAAACTACTTTCAGGGGAGAAGAAATCGATTTCTGGAATCTGGCCAAAGGAGAAGGAAGGGTCCGTTTTAGCGGGCTCATATCATTGAACCAGGGGGATGTATTTAGCTCCCTGCAGGTCCGCCATGAACATGTTGCCTGGCCATATTCGCTGCAAGAGACAGTAGCGATGAATGAAATGCAGCAGATAAAAGTATTCAACAGAAATGATGGTTCCTTTTTGATTGATATATATTCCCGGCTTAGCCCTGTTGAAAAATTAATACTTGAAGAGTACCGCTATGGAGGGTTTGTTCTGAGGGCTACTGAAAACTGGACCAATCAAAACAGCTATCTCTATACTTCTGAAGGACTGGACAGGGATAATGCCGACGGACAAAGGGCCAGGTGGGTTGTAGTCAGCGGAGACAATCCTGAAGGCAAGGCAAGTATTATGATGATGGGTAATCCCTCCAATTATAATCATCCTGAACCTGTCAGGGTATGGAATTCTAATGCCAGAAGAGGAAGGGGTGATCATTTTATTAATTTTTCTCCTACAAGAAATACACAATGGATCCTTAATCCCGGCATTAATTATTCACTGCGATACCGTATGCTCGTTTTTGACGGAGAAATGGATGATGAACAGGCAGAAAAGATCTGGAACGATTTTTCAAATCCCCCCGCCATATTAATTGAAAAGCAGCCCGGTAGATAATGAAAGTTGTGTTATTGTGGCTGACTGTTGATGATAAGAGTAAGTTGCAGATAAAAAGAGATTTTTACATAATGTCTCTTGTAGTATAGTTGAAAAAACAGGTTTTTTTATTTAATAATTAATTTATATTTATATGAAACATTTTATTGTCTACAGTACCAAATTGATCCTCATCTTATTGTTTATGAATGCATGTTCAGAAAGAGAACCGGCTCAGTTTACCGGCGAGCTTAATGAAGTTAAACTCATTACACTTAACCCCGGTCATTTTCATGCTTATCTTGTTCAGAAAGATATGTATCATCAGGTTGATCCCCGGGTGCATATTTATGCTCCCGCAGGCCCTGAACTTGAAAATCACATCTCAATAATTGAGAACTACAACACTCGCGGGGAGGATCCCACTTCCTGGGATCTTGAAGTTTATGCCGGCGATGATTATCTTGAAAGGATGCTTGAAGAAAAAAAGGGTAATGTTGTTGTTCTTGCCGGCAATAACCAGCGTAAAACAACTTACATTAAGCATTCCGTTGACGCCGGTCTGAATGTGCTTTCTGATAAGCCAATGGCCATCAACACCGGTAATTTTCAACTGCTAAAGGATGCATTTGAATCTGCTGAAAAGAACAATGTTCTTTTGTATGACATAATGACTGAGAGATATGAGATAACCAGCATACTTCAAAAGGAGATTATGCAGATGCCATTGATTTTTGGTCAGCTTGAAAAAGGTAGTCCGGATGATCCTGCTGTTATCAAGGAGAGTGTCCATTATCTTTTTAAATATGTATCCGGACAGGTACTTCGCCGCCCACCCTGGTATTTTGATGTAACCCAGCAGGGAGAAGGTATAGTTGATGTTACCACCCACCTTGTTGATCTTGTTCAGTGGGCCAGTTTCCCGGAAAAGATAATTGATTATGAACGGGATATTGAAATGATCTCCGCCAGAAGATGGCCGACTGCCGTTACCAGGAGTCAGTTTGAAAGCATTACCAGGGTGCCGGAATTTCCCGATTATTTGCAACCCTATATTGAAAATGATACTGTATTGCAGGTTTATTGCAATGGAGAAATGAATTACAGCCTTAATGGCGTTCATTCACGGGTAATTGTTAAATGGGATTACCGTGCCCCGGAAGGTACCGGCGATACGCATTATTCTTTTACCAGGGGCAGCAAGGCCAATCTTATTATCAGGCAGGGCCAGGAACAGAATTTCAAACCTGTCCTTTATATAGAACCCTCAGATAATGATAATTTGGATGAATTTGAAAAAGTGCTTTTGAGTGAATTTACCAAAATCTCAGAAAAGTTTCCCGGGGTAGAACTAAAGAAGCTGGATAATATATGGGAAGTTGTGGTACCTGAGGTTTATGATGTGGGACATGAAGCGCATTTTGCACAGGTTACTGAAAAATATCTTCGGTTTCTGGTTGACGGGAAATTGCCGGACTGGGAGGTGCCAAATATGATAGCTAAATATTATACGACCACAAGGGCCCTCGAAATGGCCATGGAGTCTGAATAAATCGAGGATTATTTTCAGGCTGCATAAACATTGAAGAATTTATTTCAACTAATAACGGGCCGAAAGGCCCGTTATTAGTTGAAATAAGCCGGGATAATTTTTATTTGATTTCTGAAACCTGAAATTTTACGAATCCTATAAGTTATAACTGTAACTTATGGGTACCAGTCAGCGTCATAATATAAAACTGCCGGGAAAAAAATGAGTATAGAGCATTTTAACAGATGTGTTGATGATCATTCCGACGGAGTGTACCGTTTCATCCTTAAAAACATAAAGGATGAGGAAAAGGCACGTGACATTGTCCAGGATGCCTTTGAGAAGCTGTGGCATAAACTCGAAACTGTTGCTCCGGAAAAGATAAAATCATATTTGTTCTCAACTGCCTACCATACAATGATAGATGTAATAAGGAAGGATAAGCGTATGATAGGCATGGAGATTATCCATGATGAAATGTATTCACATTCTGCTCAATACACTGATTTGAATGAAGTATTACATGAAGCAGTTGATAAATTACCTGAAATACAGCGGTCTGTGCTGTTATTAAGGGATTATGAAGGATATTCATATAATGAAATTGCTGTTATAACCGGACTGAATCAGTCACAGGTGAAAGTATATATTTACCGGGCCCGGGAGAGCATGAAAAAATATATCGGGAAAATGGAAATGTTAATATAATACTTTAATTAAATATCGGTAATAAAATATTTAATAAGTTATTAAGTGTTAAAAAATATTAGTTTATAGTTATGCAAATCAACAGGTGGAACTACGAAGCTTATCTCCTCGACATGATCGAAGGAGAGCTTTCCCCGGAAAGGGAAGAAGAGCTAATGCTGTTCCTTTCCCGGAATCCGGAACTGGAGGTATGTCCTGATTTGAAGGATATAACTCTCTCTCCGTCAAAACTGGATTTCCCTGTAAAAGAGGATATTAAAAAGGGTGCATCTGGTAATACAATCACCGTTGGGAATTACCAGCAGCACTGTATTGCCAGGGTTGAAGGCGATCTGTCAGCTGAAGGAGAAAGGGCACTGGATAATTTTCTTTTAGAAAACCCCGAATGTGTTCCCACGGCCAGATTATATGAAAAGCTTGTGTTGCGGACTGATAAGAATATAAATTTTCCACATAAGCATTTGCTTAAAAGAAAATCTCCTGAGGTAAAATATTTGCCCGGATTTTTCAGTAAAAGAGTTGTTCGCCTTGCCGTTTCTGTTGCCGCATCTGTGGCCATACTCTTGTCCGCTTCTGTTTATATTTGGAACAGCAAAAGGTATGACCAGCCATTTTCGAATTCAGATAAACTGGAAATTGCAATTTCACGGGAACGGGAATCATCCCTTAATTTATCTGTAATGCCGGTCAGAGAGATAGAACCTGAACGTATTACTGAAATTTATGCTAAATCAATACCATCCTCTTCCTTAGGCTCGGAGAACCTTCATGATAAAGGAACGGTTAAAGAATCCGGAGAAAAAACCGGCAACAGTTTCTCTGAAAGGGAACCTTTATTGCGCCCCATTCAGGCGAAACTTTTAAGTAATATCGAAACATCCTCTCCCGGTAAAAATGCCAAAGGGTTGCAGCTTGCCGGGCTTTACCAGCCCCCTTTTGCATCAAATGAAAAAGAAATCATTGGCAGAAGAAATATTATTAATGATGTTACAGGCATACTTGCCGGGGTTATTGACAGTTCCGGAGAACAGGAGAAACTTTCTTTCTGGGACCTTGCTGATGCAGGGGTCAGAGGCATAAACAAACTTGCAGGTACCGGTATGCAACTTGAGCGTGAATACAACCAAGAGGGAGATGTGGTTTCCCTGGCATTTAATTCCGGATTAATCGAATTTAAACGGTCAACAAGTTCTTTTCGGGATTAGTTGTAACAAAGTATAGATTTTACACGTCATAGGTACAAATAAAAATTTAATTCACTGATATAAATTATAAAGACATGAAAAAGAAAAATCTATCCATATTTATCTTATGTATTGCTTTAGCCTTTGGAAGTTTTACCGGTGATCTTTTTGCCCGGGATTCTGAGAAAATGAAGGTTAAGGCTATGTTGCCAGAAGAACAGAAACAGATGGAGCATGATAATGATACTGCAACCATCATAGTTGAAGGAAGCGATACTACTTCCATTGCCGTTGGCAACAGGCGGATTCTTATAATCGAAAAGGACGGGAAAACCGATATTAGCATCTATGACCGGACAGTTCCCGGGCCTGATAATAATAAAGAGCGCACACTTCAATTTAAAGGTAACTGGCGCGGACTTGAGCTGGGTCTTAATAATTATCTGAGCAGTAGTTATTCTTTTTCACTGGGTCAGGATGATGATTTTATGGAGCTCAGCACTACCAGGTCAAGAAATGTCAATCTGAATGTTTTACAGTATGACCTCGGGATTTCCCGCGATAATATAGGATTAGTTACGGGACTCGGTCTTGAAATTAATAATTACCGGTTTTCCAATAATGTCAGCATAACAAAGGAGAACAGGGAAATTGTTCCGGTGAATTATGATGAAAAGGGAATAAATGTTGAAAGAAGCCGGTTGAGAACATATTACCTTACTGTTCCCCTGCTGCTTGAATTTCAATCCACTCATGCCCGGCAGAGTCATCGGGCGTATTTTTCAGCTGGTGTAATTGCCGGATTGAATATCGGTTCCAATACACGAGTTGTATATCGTGATAATTCAGGTAAAAACAGGGACCGGGTCAGGGATGATTTTTACCTTTCTCCGTTTCGCTACGGGATAACAGTACGTACCGGTTACCGGTCGCTTAATCTTTTTGCAAATTACTATCCCACACCTCTTTTCCAAAAGGATAAGGGCCCGGAGCTGTATCCAATTTCCATAGGATTTTCCATACTTGGATTTTAAACATCGGAACAGGTTTTTTAAGATAGAAGGGATACTGCAAAATTGCTCAGATTATTTGTGAAAAAGCGAATAATTACTAATTTCATAATTTAGTGTTTAATAGTAATTTAAATTCCCTGAATTATGAGGTTATTGTTGATTAGCAATTCCACAAATGCCGGTGAAGAATATCTTGCCTACCCAAAGGAGAATATTCGCAGCTTCCTTGGTGATTCCCGAATTAAAGCATTATTTGTTCCCTATGCCGGGATTACCATATCCTATGATGACTATGAGAAAAAGGTTAAGGAGCGGTTCAATGAAATCGGACACGATATTATTTCCATACATCATTATGATGATCCGGTTCAAGCCGTTAAAGAAGCCGATGCAATTGTTACAGGCGGAGGAAATACCTTCCGGCTTGCTGAACTGCTTCAGAAAAATGGCCTGATAGAAAGTATCCGGAAAAGAGTACTTGATAATATTCCTTACATCGGCTGGAGTGCCGGAGCAAATATAGCCTGCCCCACCATCTGCACTACAAATGACATGCCGGTAGTCCAGCCTCCTGGCTTTGAAGGTTTTAATCTGGTAAACTTCCAGATTAACCCTCATTTTACAGATCTTCATTACAGTGATCATGCCGGAGAAACCCGTGAAATGCGCATATCTGAATTCATTGAAATTAACCCAGGGGTTTATGTAGTCGGGCTCCGGGAGGGGAGCATGCTGTTGTTGGAGAATGGTACAGTTAAACTCATCGGACCCCATACCATGCGTATTTTCAGATACGGATACCCGCCCGTTGAAATTGGCCCTGATGATGATGCCGGGTTTTTAGCATGAGCAATATAATTAGTCGGTTATCAGTTTAGTTAATCTCTTTTTACAGAAGAATGCCATGATACAATAATTTTGGCCTGAGTTTTTCGTTTATTGTTAAATTCAGATACTTTTCCCGTATGCCGCGTATTCTAAAATATTTAGCAGCCATATTTTTGTTGGTTATTGCTGTTGTCTCTCTGGGGGGAATGATCATTGCATGGTATTATCAGGATGAGGTGAAACAATTGATGATCAGCCAGGTTAATAAGCATATAAGAACTGAGATCAGGGTCAGTGACATCTCCTTTTCTGTTTTAAGGAAATTTCCCCGTGCTTCCGTGGAGTTCAGGGATGTCCTTATAATGGTGCCCGAAGAGTTTGAACATGAAGGGACAGAAGAAATATATTCGGATACTCTTTTTACAGCTCAAAACCTGTTTCTTCAATTCAACCTCCGGGATATTTTTAAAAGTGATTACAGGATAAACACCATTCATGCCCGTAATGGGGTCATTTACGTTGCTGTTAATTCCCGGGGGCAGGAGAATTACATATTCTGGGATGAATCCGGTTCACAGGCTGAGGATTTTGATCTGGATTTACAGGATGTGAGACTGGATAATTTTAGTTTTAAATTTTCCAACCATATAAAGGAGATACAACTTGATACAGATGTCAGGCGATTTGAACTAAAAGGCAATTTCAGCCGGTCTTACCACCAGATGAAAGCATTTGTTTCAGGAAAAAACCGTTACCTCCGTTACCAGGGGCTAACTTTTTCGGAAATACCTGATATATCTGTGAGAACATCATTAAATATTGATAATAATCTGATAAGTATTGAAAAAGGGGCCATTGATCTTTCCGGGGTAAGACTTACAGCTGACGGGTTCTATGAAAAAGGTTCACCGGGCAGCGTGGACATAAATTTAGGGGGTTATGACCTGGACCTGGCCTCCTTAATTCATCTGTTACCTTCAAAAATTCAGAAAAGTACAGACCCCTGGAAAATTTCCGGCAAATTTGATTTTACTGCCGCTGTTTCCGGCATTTATAGTAAAACTGTTTCACCATCTGTTGTAGCCTCTTTTAATTCAGAGTCTGGTGAGATTATCAGAAAAAGTACCGGAATGAGTTTTAAGAATATCAATCTCACGGGCTATTATTCAAATGGGCGGTTTAATAATGCAGGATCATCAACAATTGCCCTTAGCAACTTCTACGCAGATTTAGGCAATGGCAGTTTCAGCGGTAAGGGCAGGGTTAATAACCTGGCTCAGCCCCAGGTGAGTTTTGATATAGATGTTTCAGTTTTACTTGAAGAAGTATCGCAATTTTATATTCCTTCCAATATACATAAGATGTCAGGCAGGTTAAACACCAGTTTCTCGATAAAAGGGCTGATGAATAAACCATTTACCTGGGATATAAATGAACTGAACAAAATGGATATTGATGGTATGCTGGCAATTGAAAGCGGAAGCCTTGAAATGTCAGAAGGAAAATACCTTGCTTCCGGGATCGATGGAAAACTTAATTTCGGGGAAACGCTGAGAACCCCGGGCCTGAGTTTTTTTATTGGCAGCGACCATTTTTCCATTAATGGTGAAATAAAAAACGGCCTTCCCTGGCTTTTGGGCGATGAAAAGACCATGCACATAGCAGGAGGGCTATATTCCAGGCAGCTTAATCTGGATAACTACATCCTTCCCGGTTCAGACAGGCAGCACGGGGAAGAAGATAAAGACTCTTTGCTCTTTCCGGCAAATCTCGAGCTGAATCTTGACTTTGTGGTTGACGATCTTAAATTCAGGAATTTCTCATCTTCCGGCTTTAACGGCAAATTGAGTTATAAGCCAAGAATGCTGGTTCTAAATGCAGTTGAGTTTGATGCCATGGATGGCGCTGTTTCCGGAAACGGAGTTATTCACCAGGGGATAACCGGTGATTTCATGGTCCAGTCCCAGTTGCAGATGCAGGAGGTGGATATGCAAAAACTATTTTTCACTTTCGGCAATTTCGGACAAACTTTTATTCATGGCGACAATCTCAGGGGAAATCTTTCAGGTAGCCTCGGCTTGATTTCAGAATGGAAGCCTGACCTCCGTGTCATCAGGGAAAAGTTAGTTGCCGACAGCAGGATTCTAATCCGGGATGGTGAACTTATCGGCTTTGAACCGATGCTTGGTCTTGGCCGCTTTATTGATGTTTCGGAATTACAGCACATTCGCTTTTCAACCCTTGAGAATGAAATATTTATACGCAACCAGGTGGTGACCATTCCCCATATGAGTATTAATTCATCTGCCTTTGATATAAGTGGTTCAGGGGTGCACCGTTTCGATGGTCATTTTGATTACCGCATGAGTATTCTTCTTTCCGATGTTCTTTATGGGAAGTCTTCCCGTAAAAGACCAAAGAATCAGGAATTCGGGATCGTAGAGGACGACGGACTGGGGAGAACCAGGCTCTACCTGCTTGTCTCCGGCACTTCCGGGGACTACAATGTGTCATACGATCACAGGGCAGTTAGGGATGTTATTAAAGACAACATTGCCAGTGAACGAAATGTATTAAGGCAGCTGTTGCATGAAGAGTTTGGCTGGTTCTCCGGGAGAGTTAATGCTGACGACTCCGGCAGCCGGGAAGCACCTGGAAACAGTTTCATAATAACGTGGGATGAAGATGAGGAAGAGTGGGATAAGGATGGACAAGCCAGTCCGCCTGGCATTTCCCCCGAACCACCTGCTGGCAGGGAAAGTGAAAGCAAGGAACGAAGATTTGAAATTATCTGGGATGAAAAGGAGGAGCCGGCTGAAAATACCCGCCGACATTGAACGGCATGACAATAAGTTTTAATTTAACAGATAAGATTTCAGTTTTTTAAAATGAACATCTACCTTAAAAAACAAAAATGGAAACAGGGACTTCTTGTTCTTGCTTTACTTATTGGAGCCTCTTCCCTGTGGGTTACCAACAGTCTTGTTAGCAGTCTTGCCATTGAGGAAAGGAAAAAGATGGAACTGTGGGCTGAGGCAACAAAAGAAATTGGTGATATAGACTCCGAAATAACTGATTTTACATTTTTTCTTAAAGTGATTCAGTATAATGAGACGGTTCCTGTTATTGTTACAGATCAAAACGGAGTTATACTTGACCACAGGAATCTCAACCCCTCAAGGACCGGCAATCCTGAATACCTTCAAAGACAGCTTGCCCTGATGGAAAAGAATAATGAGCCGATAGGTGTCGAATTCCTTGACGATGAAAATCTGTTTATCTATTATAACGATTCCAGGATCCTCCAGGGGCTGGCTTATTATCCTTATATACAACTTCTGGTGATTGTGGTTTTTTTGCTAATAGCCTATTATGCCTTCAGTATTTCCCGTAAGGCTGAGCAGAACCAGGTTTGGCTTGGAATGTCAAAGGAGACAGCTCATCAGTTGGCTACCCCGACATCATCACTCATGGCATGGCTTGAGCTGATGAAGGAAAAAGATAGAGATGCAGTTATGCTTAACGAACTGGAAAAAGATATAAATCGCCTTGAAAAGATAACCGCGAGGTTCTCAAAGATCGGATCCAAGCCGGAACTGACAAAAGTTAATATAACAGATGTTATTGACAATGCGCTTGAATATCTCCGTGCCAGGTCTCCCAGAATGATCACATTCGAGACAAATTATGAAATATCCGGGCATATGATGATCCCTCTTAATGTTCCATTGTTTGACTGGGTTATCGAGAATGTATGCAAGAATGCTCTTGATGCCATGGAAGGTAAGGGCAAAGTCACTATTAATCTGTATGAAAAAGCCCGGAACGTTTGCCTGGATATATCCGATTCCGGAAGGGGGATTCCCAGGGGTATGTTCAAAACCATTTTCAAGCCGGGTTACACAACGCGTCGTAATGGATGGGGACTGGGACTGTCGTTGTCAAAGCGAATAATTGAGGAATATCACAGGGGCAGGATATTTGTGAGCCAGTCTGCGATAAGCGCTGGAACCACAATAAGGATTATACTTAGAAAACCGGCAGATTAATCTTTTATTATAATACTTTTTATGCAGGTCACCAGTAAAAAAATAAACAAGCGCAGTATCCGGATAATGGCCCCCGCCGGCTCTTTTGAATCGCTTCATGCCGCGATACAGGGAGGTGCGGGGGCAGTCTATTTTGGAGTTGACAGGTTAAATATGCGTTCACGTTCGGCCGGCAACTTCTCTTTGAATGATATTGGAGCCATTTCTGAAATATGCCGTAAAAACAGTGTTAAATCCTGTCTTACGGTTAACACTCTATTATATGATGCCGACATGCCCCATATGAGAGAAATGGTGTTAGAGGCAAAAAAACAGGATGTTTCAGCCCTAATTATATCTGATATTTCCGCTATTGAGTTTGCACGTAAAATGGGAATGGAGGTCCATTTGTCCACTCAGCTTAATATCGGCAACAGTGATGCCGTCAGGTTTTATTCACAATATGCCGATGTGATGGTGCTTGCCCGTGAATTAAACCTTGAGCAGGTACAACAAATATCAGAGACTATCGAAAAAGAGAATATTACCGGACCTTCCGGAAACAAAGTCCTGCTGGAAGTCTTTATTCACGGGGCCCTTTGTATGGCAATTTCCGGTAAGTGCTACCTCAGCCTTCACCAGGCCGGCTTGTCTGCAAACCGGGGAGCCTGCATTCAGATCTGCAGAAGGGCCTATACTGTGCAGGAAAAGGAAACAGCACATCAACTTGAGATTGATAATGAGTATATAATGTCGCCCAGGGATCTGTGCACCATCCACTTTCTTAACAGGATTATTGATGCCGGGGCAACCATTTTAAAAATCGAGGGACGTGCCCGTTCACCCGAATACGTTAAAACTGTCACTACATGTTATTCTGAAGCGGTGGATTCAATATTTAATGAAAAATACACCTCTGAAAATATTGGCCAATGGAAGGAGAGGCTGGCCACAGTCTTCAACCGCGGATTCTGGGACGGATATTATCTGGGCCAAAGATTGGGTGAATGGAGCCATGTATATGGATCTAAGGCCACCTGTAAAAAAGTTTATTCCGGGAAAGCAAATAATTATTACTCAAAAATCGGGGTTGCTGAATTTTTTATTGAAAATGAGCCGGTAAGGGAAGGGGATGAAGTTTTAATCACCGGTCCCACAACCGGAGTTATTCAGATGAAGGCCATTGACATTCGCAATGATAACGGACCCACAAAAATGGTGCGGCGGGGTGAAAAGTGTGCCTTTAAGGTAAGCCGGGAAATCAGGAGATCTGATAAGCTTTACAGATTAATTGACAGGAAGAAATAGTCCCTCAAAACAATCTTTTCTGCCTTGTTTATTTGAGATGATCGGGGTGAGTTAATTCATAAAGATATTTCCCGCGAACGTATTGCAACTGATCTATACTTAAATCCCTGGCATATATCCTTACCATATCCATGATGTCTTCCAGGCAAACAGTTGCAAGTGCCGCATCGAAAGAGTAACTATCAACGTTACCTCTTATATAGAAGGTTGTTTTTTTGAAAAACTGCCATTCGGGTTTTTCAGGGATTTCAAAATAATACATATCGGACCTGTAAAGATCTTTATATATATGTTCATCAATTTTCTGAAAAGAGAAAAATTTCTGGATCATAATTAAAGCTTCGCCATTAATTTTTTTCTTTTTCATAAACTTAATACCTTCTCCGGCAAAGGCTTCCTGTAACCTGGCAATGCAGCCGAAGCAATTAATATCTCTTGCCCTTATGAAATAATAGGTTTTATTATATAATATAAATTTACCAAAACTTGCATCAAAATTCTCCGGGAATACTTTTTTTATCTTTTTGGCTTTACGTAAAATATCCTCCCCGTCATATTTGGTATCAGTAACAAGATAAATGGTATTTGGCAGGGGTCTTTCAGGAAGGTTACTGCCATGGTATCCCGGGAATGGAAATGAGCTTTCAAGGACCAGGGTATTGGGCATTATGCAATGCTCAATATTAATAAGGGTTTCCTCTTTGGTAATTGTCCCAGTTGCTTTTATGATTTCAGCTTCCGGCATATCCTTATGCTTTTTATACAAAAATATAAAATTAAGCCGGATAAATCAAAAGACCAGTTTATGATTTATTGGAGAACCTTTTTATGATAATATTTTTCAGAATATCCAGACTTACAGGTTTTGTGATAAACTCATTCATTCCCGCTTCAATCGCCCCGGTCCTGTCACTTTCCCCGGCCTGGGCAGTCATGGCCACTATTGGCATGGTGCATCCGAGGTTTCTTATCTCATATGTTGCATCCAGACCATTTTTTTCAGGCATTTTAACATCCATAAAAATTATATCATATACATTTTCACGTGCTTTACTAACGGCATCTTTCCCGTTGACGGCAATATCTATCTCATAACCAAGTCTTTTGAAAAGCGATTTTGCCACAACCTGATTGGCAGGATTATCTTCTGCAACAAGAATCTTAAGATTGCCTGCAGCTTGTTTCCATGATGTTTTTATTGATTCCGGGAATGTTATATTGCTAAAGTGCTTTTGGATTATTCCCGATATTTCAGAAGTCTCAAATGGTTCTGCAAGATAATAATCTGCACCAAAACGCTTACTCTTAATAAAGTTCCCGGCCATATTTGCGGAACTGATAAATATTATCAGGAATTTCTGGTCGAGCTCATTTTTGTGGAGTTGTCGGGCAATTGAAAATCCGTTACTATCATCCGAATCAATTATAAAAATAATGGAGTAACCGGGGGGCGGACCGAAGAGTCTGCTTTTTATAAGCTCAATTGTCGAATAATTGAAGATTATGGTCTCACATGAGATTTTCAATGATTTGAGTTTGCTTTGAAGTTTTGATTTTTTCTTTCCTGAATCTGATAAAACAAGGGTTCTTAAATCTTTTAAACCGGAAATGTGATCAAAATTCAGATTTTTACCATTTACCTCGTTCGATAATACCTGCAGGCAGAATGTTACCTTTGTGCCGGGTCCCCCGGCCCCGGGATTGCGGGTCAAAGCACTCCCGATATTTATATCACCTTTCATAAGGTTGATGAGTTGGCGGATCCTGTTAAGCCCGTAACTGCCCCTGGACAAAAATCCATGCAGATCTTCCTTTTTATTGAATTTATTGATCAGTTCTTCAGGCATACCGATTCCGGTATCTTCCAGGACAAATTCAAGGAGTAAAGCATCTGATTGTTGTTTTTTTGTTTTTATGAACAGAGATATTTCTCCTTCAGATGTGTATTTTATTGAATTTCTTAAAAGCTTTGTCAATACCTGTCTTATGCGGAAGGGGTCTCCGATAATTTTTTCGGGAACATTAGCGTCAATAGTAAATTTTATATCGGTATTATTACTTTCGGCCTTTTTCAAAAAAGAATTTATTACCACACTAACTTCATCGGTAAGGGAAAAGGGTATTTCTTCTATCAGGATATTTCCTGCTTCAAAACTTGAAAAATCAATAATATCGTTTACCACGAGTACAATGTCTTCGCAACAGTTCCGGATTATTTCCAGGTTTTCTGCTTCCGGGGTTAGCGGCGGGGTTTCCAGCTTCATGGAATCTGTCAGATTAAGTATCGCGTTCAGAGGATTTCTGATATCATGACTTACCTGTTTAAGAAATTCAGATTTAGCTTCCCCCCACAAGAATTCACTTTTCCTTGAATCTTCCAGCGGGCTGATGTCAATGAAGGCCTCTGCAATAAATTTCTCCCCGTTAATATTAACAGGGAGCTCTTTCTTGTACAATACTACCTCTTCTTCGTCAGCATCATAGTATATGTATTCACTGGTGCTTTCTTTTTGCCCCGCAATAAAATTATCCTGATAATCCCTGCACAAAAAGAACATATTTGATAGGTCCTTTCCCAAAACACTTTGCGGAGTGTCAATTTTTAATATTTTAAGGGCGGTATTATTAATTAATTTAATTTTATTATCATGATCTTTTAATATTATTCCCACGGGGAGCATTTCAAAAATCTGCCTGATTTGATGTTCCGAGTTTTTTGATTCCTTCCTTTGTTTTCTCTCTTTCCTGATAAAGAAAAGGAAAAAGGCAATGATAAGTAAAAGTGCAAGAAAGGTGGCAACCGATATTGTTATTACGCTGTTTATAATATATGAAACAACAATACTGGTATCAAGAGAAAATACCACCAGCATATCCTGCTGCATCACCTTGATCGGGTAGTAGGTTGATATAACCCTGAGATCTTTCTCACCGGCGACCAGTCTGTGTATGAGGCTGCCACCGGAACCCCCCCCCGGATTATCTTGCAAAATATCTTCAAAGCCCTTAACATCGGCAATATCTGAAGGGAAAGTGCTGAAAACAATATCTCCGTTACTGTTTATAAGCCATTGAAAGAGTGTGTTTTTTATATGGTAATTTTCAAAGACGGTTTGAATATATTTCCTGGTGTCTATTTTCACTACAATGTTGCCAGTGACCTTACTATCAAGGAAATAGGGCAGAATGAAAACAGATTCCCCGTTTTGCTCTTCAATGCTCTCCTTTTCAAAAAGGCCTTGTTGCTCTCTTGAAACGTATAAGTCAGTAACGGCATTATTGTTCCTGTCTTTGAAAATATTGAAAATATTTTTTTGATTGTCATATAATGAAAGGGTGGTAATCAGCTCTTTATATTTTTGAAAGAAGGTCTCAATTTTTCCTGTGCTGCTGGCTTTTATTTCGTGATTTGTAAAAAACAGGGGAAGATTTTCTGTAAAAAGAATAAAATTCAGTTCATTTATAAAGCCTGAAATATGCTGTTCCACCTCCCAGCTGCAAATTTCAGTTTGCCTCATCAGAATATTTTTTTGAAAATTTACCTGTTGTTTATAGATGTTTCGATAGTAGAAAATATTGGCTACTATGAGAACAATGATAATGGCAAAAAGTGACAGATAAATTTTCCTCATGCAGTATTATTGGGCATTTAAATAATTTTGAAAGATAAAATAATATATGGATAAATTAAAATTACCGGGACATCCTGATCTTTTGACAACAAAATCAGGCAACAGGTGGGGTGAACAAGGGGTTGAATAACAGGTGTTCAGTATTTTGACACCCTGTATTTACCTTTATCATCATAATAAAGGCTCAGATAACTCTCGTAACGGCTAATGCTCAAATTGCCCTTTTCTACTGCTTCTTTAACTGCACAATCGGGTTCATTGGTATGCATGCAGTTATAATAACGGCATTTTTTGGAATATTTAAAAATATCGGGGAAAAAATGAAAAATTTCTTCCCTGTCCATGTCTATTATACCAAATCCCTTTATTCCGGGGGTATCTATGATAAAGCCACCCGAAGCAAGTTCAAACATTTCCGAAAAGGTAGTGGTGTGTTTACCTGTCTTATGTATCTCCGATACCGGAAGGGTTTTAAGATTCAGGGTTGGGTCCATTGCATTTATAATGGAAGATTTACCCACGCCCGAGTTGCCTGCTATAAGATTAATTTTATTATGCATTCTTCTTTTTAGCTCTTCGACGCCCTTTTTTTCCGGAGCCGATGTTTCAACAGAATCATAACCTATTGATCCATACATCTCTCTTAGTTGCTTCATTTCGGCTATAAGCTCATCACTGTAAAGGTCTGTTTTGTTGAAAACCAGTATGGAAGGGATCTGATACGCTTCAGATGTTGCAAGAAACCTGTCGACAAACCTCAATGTTGTCCTGGGAGAAACAAGGGAAACCATTAAGAATGCCTGATCCAGATTGGCAGCAAGAATATGAGACTCTTTAGAAAGCTTGGATGATTTTCTGATTATATAGTTTTTTCTTGCAAGGATATTGGTTATAATACCTGTGCTTTCATTTTCCATCCGGTAGAATTCCACGTTGTCGCCAACTGCTACAGGATTTGTGGTTCGTATACCCCTTTTCCTGAGCTTGCCCTTTATCCCGCACGGGACAATTGTTTTGTCGCCGGCCAGTACATTGTGCCAGCTTCCGGTTGTTTTTATTACAAGTCCTTTTTCCAGCAATCTGTTTTATATAAATGAGGTTAAAGGCAATATGATATTTGCCATGACTGATATATCAGCCTATCTTGTTTTTTGCCAGGAACCCGGCTATAAGTTCTTCCAAATCAGGCATTCCTATTTCCTGAAGTTCATATTCAACTTTTGTTGAGGGTTTATTTATTTTAATGATCCTGCTCAGATCAATGGGAGTGGCAATGACCACCGAATCACAATCGGTACCGTTTATGGTTTTCTCCAGGTCGCTTATCTGTACATCTCCGTAACCCATGGCCGGCAGTAATGTGCCGATCTCCGGATACGTCCTGAATGTCTCTTCAAGCTTGCCAACAACATAAGGCCGTGGATCTACAAGAAGGCTTGCACCATATTTTCTGGCAGCCACTGTACCAGCCCCGATTTTCATATTCCCATGCGTAAGAGTGGGACCATCTTCAACAACCAGAACACGCTTGCCTCTTATTATTTCAGGGGAATCCACTGTCAGTGGAGATGCAGCATCTATTACTGTAGCCCGGGGGTTTGTTTTCTCAATATTTTCCCTGAGCTGCTGGATATTTTCAGGGGAAGAACTGTCAATTTTATTTATAACAATGATATCCGCCAATCTTAGATTGACTTCGCCGGGATAATAGGAAAGTTCGTGTCCTGCCCTGTGCGGATCTGTAACAGTAATGGTGAGGTCTGATTTGTAAAATGAGAAATCATTATTGCCGCCATCCCAGACAATGATGTCGGCTTCGGCCTCAGCCTCGAGGAGAATAGCTTCATAATCCACTCCGGAATAGATTATGTTTCCCCTTACCACATGAGGTTCATATTCTTCCATCTCTTCAATAGTGCATTTATGCTTGCTCAAATCTTCAATTCCGGCATACCGCTGAACCTTCTGCGCCACCAGATCGCCATAGGGCATAGGATGACGGATTGCCACAACCTTTAGTCCGCGTTTAAGCAATATATCAATAACTTTTCTGGATGTCTGGCTTTTACCACAACCAGTCCTGACAGCACATACAGATATCACTGGCTTTTTGCTTTTGATCTGTGTATTACGGGGGCCCAAGAGTTGAAAATCTGCACCTGCTGAATTTACAACAGCGCTGACAGCCATAACCTCCTGATAAGAGATGTCTGAGTAGGAAAAAGAGCATATATCCACCTCAAATTCTTTTATCAGCTCAGGTAATTTATTTTGAGAGAAAATGGGAATCCCTTCAGGATATAACTTTCCTGCAAGTTCGGCCGGATATTTCCTGTCTGCAATATCGGGAATCTGTGCAGCAGTAAAAGCAATAACATCGTATTGCCCTTTATTCCTGTAATATGTGTTGAAATTGTGAAAATCTCTGCCTGCGGCACCGATTATAATAACTTTTATTCTTTTCATAAATAAATATTAATTAGCAGGCCTGAATGACCTTACCATAACTATAGTTTCATGGCGGATTAATAAAACATTCTTTTTGCAATTAATTTTTTATGTACATGTTATGTAAAGATAGTTTTTTTCAATTTAACTGGGAATACTTAATATATCCGGGATATCTGTAAAACTTAATGTGATGAGATGAATATCAGTATAATTAATTTGTCAGTTTATTCTTTTCTTGAAGCTAACTTGCGTGCTTCCGGGATTGCAAAGATCTGCAGAAGTCTGAAAATATAAATTATTTTCACTCTACTTTAATCGAATATTATCTTAATGTGGTCAAAAAAAATCATTCAAACGGTATCTTGAATCATTTATCATTATCTTTATTGGGAAAAATATCGTTAAAATTTAAACTTCAGGCTAGAATTGAATTTTCTTGCACATATTTATTTATCCGGAGAATCGGATGAGGTTAAGATCGGAAATTTCATTGGGGATTATGTGAAAGGCCGGAATTATGAGCAATATCCTGATCTGGTGCGCAAAGGGATATATCTGCACCGGCGGATTGACAGTTTTACCGATTCACATTATATTGTCTGTCAAAGTAAGATGCATCTGAAAAAGCGTTTCAGGCGTTATTCGGGGGTGATTGTCGACATTTTTTATGATCATTTTCTTGCCAGCGAGTGGAGCTTATTTTCCAAACATCCGCTTCCCCAGTACGTAGTACAGATGTATGAGATCCTGGTGAATAATTATTTTATGCTCCCAAAGGAAATTAAAGTATTTCTCCCTTTTTTTATAATCAATAACTGGCTCGAATCATATACAAGCATTGAAGGAATTGAAGGAGTATTGAGGAGAATGACAAAAAGAACATCGCTGCCCAATGAAACAACCTTTGCAATATCGGAACTCAGGGGAAATTATAATTTGTTCAGGGATGAATTCATGGAATATTTTCCCCAGTTGATTGATTATGTGGAGGAGAATCATTGTATCGGTATCAAGACATTTCACTCACCAAAATATCTTTAGCAGACAAACCGGTGAATCTTTCATCTCCCGGATTTAAGATGGGGGTTAAAAAATGATTATCTATCGCAAAGATCCCATTCTGCCTGCATCGAGTTTAAGAAAAATAAACAGCATAATGGTAAATGCCCATAATGAAGAACCGCCATAGCTTATAAATGGCAGGGGTATGCCTATTACAGGAACTACACCGATGGTCATTCCTATATTTATAACTATATGGAAAAAGAAAACAGCAATAACAGAATATCCATATATCCTGGCAAAATGGGATCGCTGACGTTCGGCAAGATATATCAGCCTGAACAACAGGAAAATAAAAAGGGCATGCAGCATCAATGATCCTGCAAATCCCCATTCTTCGCCTATCGTGCAGAAAATAAAATCTGTGCTTTGCTCGGGTACGAAATTAAACTTGGTCTGCGTTCCCTGCAAAAAACCCTTTCCCGCCAGACCTCCGCTGCCAATGGCTATTTTTGACTGATTTATATTGTAACTCTGTCCCAAAGGGTCATCATCAAAACCCAGAACTATATTTATCCGGCTCTTTTGATGGGGCATAAGAACATTGTCAAAAACATAGTCTACCGAATAGGTATATAATATTGCAGCTATAAGCAGACCTGCCAGCATGGCTGCATTATTCCTTCTGTATAGCAGGGCCAGCAAAAGCAAAATCAGGCTTCCCCCTGTAGCACCAATGATTAACTGAACATCCAGGACTGTATCGGGGGAGAAGAGCCGGAAAAATAAGAGGACGATAATAACACAAAAAAAGAATATCAAAATCGCTTTAAAGGCTACTTTAAATTTACCACTAACAGCAAAATAGCTTACAAATGAAGTCCCCACCAGAAGTGCCAGCATATTAATTTCATTCATCAAAAGAGCCAGTACTGAAAGTACTCCAAACAGGATCATTAAAAAGAGCACATACCCCGACAGCCCCTCACGGTAGAGTACCAGAATAAATGCAAAAAATACAAGGGAGGAGCCAACGTCGGGCTGGAGCAGGATAAACAGTACGGGAAGAAAAATAATTACGCCTGCGGTAAGCAGGTTCCTGACATCATGAATTTTTCGTTTTGTTGTGCTGAGATACTGGGCAAGGGCCAGGGCAGTGGCAAGCTTGGCAAATTCGGCAGGTTGTATTTGTATTCCTGCGAAATTGAACCACGATTGAGATGCGTTGACCTCGGTACCTAAAAACAGAACGGCTATCAGCAGGAAGATGGTAAAGGTGTAAAAGGGATAAGCAAAGAAAAAGAAAAATTTGTTGTCAGTCATCAGTACAGCTGCACCGACCAGCAATGCTGCTATCATCCAGATAAGCTGCTTGCCATATCGCTGGGAAGTATCGAAGATGCTTTGATGATCATCATTATAAACTGCAGAGTATATGCTTACCCATCCGATAATGATCATTAAAAGATAAACCATAACGGTTATCCAGTCAATATTTGCCCAAAGGTTAATTCTCCTGCTCATCTGAAACTGCAATTACCCTGTTTATAAAATCTGCACTTAATATCCTGTCTTCAAGCCATTTTCTTGAAACCGAACCAGTGAGGTACTTTTCAATTATCAGGCTTGCAATCGGTGCTGCCATTGTTGAGCCCCATCCTGCATTTTCAGCATATACAGCTATGGCGATCTGAGGATTGTCTCTCGGAGCAAATCCAATAAAAACTGAATGATCATCCCCGTGTGGATTTTCTGCTGTTCCTGTTTTCCCGCATATATCAAGTCCCCGAACCTCAGCTAACCTTGCTGTACCTCCATCAGGCCCGTTTACCGCCCTGAACATTCCTTCAATTACCGGCTCAAACCAGACAGAATCAATGCTGGTCATGGTTTTTTCCCTGAATGCTTTATCTATCTCTGCATTTTCAATACTTTTGAGTATATGCGGTGTGAAATAGTAACCACGGTTGGCAATTGCAGCTGTCATATTGGCCATCTGAATGGGGGTGACCGATAATTCCCCCTGCCCAATTGCCAAAGACACCAGCTGAAGTGATCTCCAGCGGTTTTCACCATAAAAGCGGTCATAATAGCTTGCCAGGGGAACGTTTCCTCTCAGTTCATTTGGAAAATCACCATCAAGCCTTTCCCCAAGTCCGAATGAACGTACATGATCGGCCCATACATTGAAGCCGTTGGTCACTGAGCCATATTTGGGATGATCAAGTAAGTTCCTGAAGATATGGCAGAAATAGGTGTTGCATGATACCTGGACGGCCCCGGACAATGCCTTGGGCGAAGAATGATAACGGCATCTTACGGTAAGCCGGCCGACAGTATAATGTCCGGGGCAAATATAGTCAGTATATTCGTCCACTATCCCTTCCTGCAAAGCAATGAGTCCGTTGATTACCTTAAAAGCCGAACCTGCAGGGTAGTGGGCCATCAGGGCACGATTAAAAAGGGGATTCAGGGTATCTCCTGCCAGTTGGGAGAAATTCCTTGTACGTGCCCTTCCTACAAGCAGTTCAGGATGATAGGAAGGTGCTGATACCAGAGATATTATTTCACCGGTCGCTGGCTCAATAGCTACAATGCTGCCTATCTTGTTTTGCATGAGTTTTTCCCCGTATTCCTGGATAACAGCATCGATTGAAAGGGTGATATTATTACCCACAACAGCCGGAGCATCGAATCTGCCATCCTGGTAGGACCCCATAATACGGTTGTGAACGTCAACAAGAAATACATTTACTCCCTTTTCTCCACGCAGCTCCTCTTCATAGGTATTTTCCACACCTGTAATTCCTATGTAATCTCCCTGGGAATAGTCCGGCTTCTCTGTTATAATTCTCCTGTTCACCTCACCAACATATCCCAGGACATGGGCGGCTATATCCCGGGGATAATTTCTCAGGGTTCTTGGCTGAACGTAAAATCCGGGGAACTTGTAAAGTTTCTCCTGTAAAACAGCGTAGGTGAGCGATGATATCTGCTTTAAAAAAACCGATGAGCGGAACATGGAGTATTCTCTTGCCTTTCGGATCTCTGAATCAATATAATCCTTGTCAATTTCAAGTATTTGGGCGAATTCGGCAGTATCAAAAGGTGCCAGCTGCCCGGGAACTACCATAAGATCATATACGGGCTGATTTAAAACCAGCAATTCACCATTACGGTCGTATATGAGTCCGCGTGAAGGATACTGGGTCACATTTCGTAAAACATTACTGCTTGCGCTTAACTTATAGGAAGGATCTATTACCTGGAGGAAAAATAATTTTACAATGAAAAACATCACGGGCAAAAGGAATATTGCTCCTATAATATACTGTCTGTTGGAATAGCGGTCTTTCATTTCTGTAACTCAGATTTTCAACTATGGGTCTAAATAAATTTCCGGACAATGCCTGGATTTTATATCATTCAGTAATTACCAATTTCTATCGCCGGTATATAAAATACTGGCTTAATACTACCAAAAATAAGGTAAATATGGTGTTGAGAATTACCCTGTAAAATGTAAGCAAAAAGTCGCTCAGGCGGAACACCTCCATATAAAACAGAAAAAAGTGATGTGCAAGTATAAGGATTGCCGAATATTGAAAAAACCATCCTAAACCGTAATAGTAAATTCTTGGGAATGTGCCTGGTACATAACCCTCTCTTGGAGCAAAATAATCAAGAACCAGTGGCCTCAGAAAGGCCATGAAGACAGTTGCAGAGGCATGAAGCCCGGGGGTATTTGAAAAAATATCTATAGTGATTCCCAATATAAAACCAAGCGTCAGCAATAACCATCCGGGTGTCTCAAAAGGCAGCAGGATTATGAACAGGGTGTAGAAGTAAGGATTGACATACCCGCCGAACTGCAAATTATTCAGGATGAATATCTGGAAAAAGACAAGCAGAATAATTCTTATTATATTTCTTGATAAGATCTTAGTCATAGTCAGCGCTGTTATCCAATTCCATTAGTTCCTCCCTGAAAATATTATCAATTACATATATAAAATTTAGTTTTCTGAAATCGGTTGATAGATTAACAGTTATGAAAAAAAAATTCCCGCCCTTAATCTCAAAGTCTTCTATTGTACCTATCATAATGCCCTCGGGAAAAATTGCCGAAAAACCGGAGGTGACAATTGTGTCATTACGGTGAAGGCTTACATGATGGGGTATGTCATGAAGTATTGCCGATTCAGGATTGACCCCGTCCCAGTGCAGCGATCCGAAATAGCCCGTATTTTTAAGCTTGGAACTAATTCTGAGATCGGTGTTGAGCAAAGGTATTATTGTTGAAAAATTTTCAGATACTCCGGTAACGATCCCCACAGCACCCTGATGGGAAATTACCGCCATATCTGTTTGCACCCCGTGTAGCGAACCTTTATCGATACTGATAAAATTATTTTGTTTATTAACTGAATTGGAGATTACCCGTGCCGGGATAAAATTGTATTGCTGTGTCCACGCAGAGTCAAATTCAATGTTGCCGGGATCAGGGACCTTTAATTTGTATGATGAAATCAGACTGTTTCGTAATCTGGTGTTTTCTTCAAGAAGAGCTTTATTTACTTCATCAAGATCAAGGTATTTACTAAAGGAGGAAATGTGTGAATTTATGTATCCGCTGATATTTCTGGATACATTAAATATAAAAGCCTTCTGATAGTTGTTGTTTTGAAAAACCAATGTCAGGGCTACAATTTCAAATAAAAGGAAAAGGAGAAAAAAATGGTTGTTAAGTATAAATTTTACTAGATTCCGCATTACTTAAAAACAATTTTCCATTATCTCATAAGAAAAGAAAACTTATCAACATTTTTCAATGCAATTGCGGTACCCCTTGCAACAGCATGAAGTGGATCTTCAGCTACATTGAACGGAATGTTGATTTTGTCGGTCAGTCGTTTGGACAGACCCCGCAACAATGCACCACCGCCGGCAAGATTAATTCCACGGCTAACTATGTCTGCATAAAGTTCAGGAGGAGTTTGCTCCAGGACACTGAGGACCGCGGATTCAATTTTTGATATTGATTTATCCAGGCAGTGTGCAATCTCCTGATAGGACACAGGGATTTCAACAGGCATGGCTGTCATAAGATTGGGACCTCTTACGATATAGTCAGCAGGAGGAGTATCCAGGTCAGGCAAAGCCGATCCGACATTTATTTTTATATCCTCGGCTGTGCGCTCTCCAATTTTTATATTGTGCTGGTGCCTCATATATGTTTGAATATCTGAGGTAAATCCGTCTCCCGCCACTCTTATCGATTTATTGCATACAATGCCTCCCAGTGCAATAACTGCAATTTCAGTGGTTCCTCCTCCAATATCAATTATCATGTTCCCGTCAGGAGATTCTACATCTATTCCAATGCCTATACATGCCGCCATAGGTTCAAATATCAGGAACACATCGCGTCCTCCTGCATGTTCAGAAGAGTCGCGGACAGCCCGTACTTCCACCTCTGTACTTCCCGATGGAATACATACTACCATTTTCAGGGAGGGAGAGAATAGTCTGGGCTTGTTGTTTATCATTTTTATCATTCCCCGTATCATTTGTTCGGCAGCATTGAAATCGGCAATTACTCCGTCTCTCAGGGGCCTGATAGTTTTTATATTCTCATGGGTTTTTCCGTGCATTTGCATGGCACGGGTCCCGGTTGCTATGAGGGTGCCTGTTTTTTGATCAACTGCCACTATGGATGGTTCATCCACTACAATTTTGTCATTGTGTATAATAATTGTATTCGCAGTGCCAAGGTCAATAGCCAGTTCCTGCGTTAAAAATGAAAATAAGCCCATGTTATGATTTTTATTGTAAGTTTTCCTTTATTGTTGTAATTAAACGGCTGGAGTATATTAATTTCAATATTTTTGCTAATGTTTAAAGTGTCTTACTCCTGTAAATACCATTTTTATTTGATTTTTGTTACAAAAATCTATTGAATCCTGATCCCTTACAGATCCTCCCGGCTGAATAACCGAAGTGACAGATGCTTTGCCGGCTATTTCAACTGAGTCGGAGAAGGGGAAAAATGCATCGGACGCCATTACCGCCCCCCTTGTGTCAAGACCGGCTGAGCGTGCTTTTTCAATTGCCTGTTTAAGTGCATCTATTCTGGATGTCTGCCCTACGCCGCTTCCGATTAACTGCTTACCCCTTGCCAGTACTATTGCATTGGATTTTGAATGTTTTACGATTTTATTTGCAAATATTAGGTCACTGATCTCATTTTCATCAGGTCCCGTTTCTGTAACTACCCTGAGATCAGTTACGGACTCGGTTTTCTTATCCCTGTCCTGAACCAGTATCCCTCCCGCAGCACTTTTTATAACATGTTTTGGCACCTCAATATTGTTGTTTATAAGAATTATTCTGTTTTTTTTCTGTTTCAAAACAGAAAGCGCATCTTCATGGTATGAAGGCGATATTATGACTTCAAAAAACAGCTTATCAATCTCCTCTGCACTATCCCTGTCCACTTCCCTGTTTGTAACCAGAACTCCACCAAAGGCTGAAACCGGATCTCCTGCCAGGGCATCAAGCCAGGCCTGCTTTAAATTTTCCCTGGAAGCAACTCCGCAGGCATTATTGTGTTTTAAAATTGCAAAGGTTGGATCTTCAAACTCAGAAATCAGTTCGCAGGCAGCATCAATATCAAGAAGGTTGTTATATGAAATATCCTTGCCGTGTATCTGGTTGAATGGAAATTGTGTTGTATAATAATATGCATCCTGATGCGGATTTTCACCGTATCTTAGTTTTTTGCCCTCTGGAAAGCTTATTGAATAACTTTCCTGTTCATTGCTGAGAAAATAATTTTGTATAGCGGTATCGTAAAGGGAAGAGATCCGGAAAGCCATACCGGCCATTTTTCTTCTTTCTCCAATATCTGTCCGCCCCCCTCTTTGATTAAGAATACCTAAAAGCTCATTATATTGATCCCTTGAGGGTATAATCAGCACGTCATTAAAATTTTTTGCCGCAGCACGTATCAATGAAATACCCCCGATATCAATCTTTTCAATTATTTCCCCGGCAGATGCACCACTTGCGAGGGTTTCCCCGAAAGGATAAAGATCCACAATCACCAGGTCGAACTGCGGGATCTGGTACTTTTTCATATCTTCAATATCTGCTTTGACATCCCGCCTTGCCAGTATTCCTCCAAAAATTTTGGGATGCAATGTTTTAACCCTGCCTCCGAATATGGAGGGGTAGCCGGTAATGTTTTCAACGCGGGTGACCGGGGAGTCCATTTTTTCAATAAAATCAGCTGTGCCTCCTGTAGAATAAATTTGAATATCAAGTTTGCTCAAGGCCTGAATGATTTTTTCCAGTTTGTCTTTATGCCAGACAGAAATAAAGGCGCTGTTAATATTTCTTAATGTGCTCATTTGTAGGATTTTGATTTGTTGGTGCAAAGGTATACAAAAAGTTAGATAATTTAAATTCTTCCAAATATAAAAACCAATAAAACAATTGTGGTTATTTTTGAGTTATTTTTATGAGTGGCCTGTTATAATCAGCAATTGATTTTTATCACCTGATTTTTAAAGTGGTTATAAAGGGATATAATAAAAAAATTGTAGGTTTGTCTGCCCGGAATTTTCCGGGGAAACTCATATTAAGAGCCAGAGGATATGATGATATTGGTAAAACTTCTCAGGGAAAGTTTAATTTTTGCATACAGCTCGGTTACGGCTAACAAACTTCGCACATTGTTGTCCCTGCTTGGGATTACCATTGGAATTTTTGCAATTATCTCGGTTTTCACGATCCTTGATTCTCTTGAGAGGAATATTCGCGAAAATATTGCTGTATTGGGTGATGACGTCATTTATATACAGAAATGGCCATGGGCTTTTAGTGATGATTATCCCTGGTGGGTATATGCACGCCGGCCCAACCCCGATTTGCGTGAATATGATCAGGTGCGCCAGAGGGTAAAGTCTGCCGAGGCTGTTGTATTTTCCGTATCTACAGGTGCCCTTGTACGACATGGAAGCACTTATCTTAGAAACACCCGTGTATGGGCCAATTCCCATGATTTCAATATTGTACGCCATTTTGATATGCGGCGTGGCAGATATTTTACTCCCTTTGAATCTTCTGCCGGACGTAATGTTGCTATTCTGGGAGATGAGATTGCTCTCAGGCTTTTTGGGGATGAAGATCCCATTGGCAATGAAATCAGGGTCGAAGGAAGAAAGGTTATGGTCATTGGGGTTGCCCAAAGGGAAGGTTCAAATATGCTGGGGGGGGGCAGCCTTGATGAAATGATTCTTTTACCTCTAAATTTCGCTCGCAACATATGGAATATAAGATCTAACCAGCTAAGCCCGAATATCATGGTAAAAACACTGCCTGAAGTTTCCAACCAGGCACTTATTGATGAGTTAAGGTTTATTTTGCGCTCCGCACGACGTTTAAGTCCCGCTACAGACGATAATTTTGCCCTCAACCAGGCAAGTGCAATAACCCGGGGCCTTGATCAGATCTTTGTAATGATAAACCTGGTTGGCTGGATAATTGGTGGATTTTCCATACTGGTGGGAGGCTTTGGAATAGCCAATATTATGTTTGTTTCGGTTAAGGAGCGTACCAACATTATCGGTATACAGAAATCTCTTGGGGCAAAAAATTATTTTATCTTGCTGCAATTCCTTTATGAAGCTGTATTACTTTCTCTGATTGGAGGTATTCTCGGACTTGTTTTTATTTTTTCCGGAACAGTTCTGGTAAGTAACTTTTCTGAATTTAACGTCACTCTCACAATCGGGAATATAGGCCTGGGATTGTTTATTTCGGCCATAATCGGGATTATGTCGGGTTACGCACCTGCCTACAATGCTTCGCGCCTTAATCCTGTTGAAGCAATAAACCATACCTTTTAGAAAATTGACTGATCAATGCCGCCCTTCTAATTAATCAATGATGGAAATCTTAGAGGGGCGTACTTTTTAATTAAGAAGCCTCAATATGATTTTTACAGGGGAGCCCACTTTTTAATTAAGAAGCTTCAATATGATTTGTCAGCCTGATAAACTCTTCAACAGAAAGCTGCTCGGGCCTTTTTGATAAAAGTTCGCTTAAGGGGTAATCTGAGTTACCCCGCCAAATGTTGTCTTTTCCAGCTGGTTGTTCCGCTTTGGGTGGACTTTTCATCAGTTCACCCTCACTTCCTGAGGTGAGCATATCTGTTTTGCCGGCCAGAAAAGATTTTAAAGAATTGCGGAGCATTTTTCTTCTCTGGTTAAAAGCTGTTTTTACAACACTGAAAAACAGTTTCTCGTCGCATCCAAGTTCTAAAACCGGCCTGCGGGTAATTCTTATAACGGCAGACATGACATTGGGAGGGGGGGTAAATACCTGCGGATTCACACTGAACAAATATTCAGTTTTATACCAGGCCTGGATCAGCACACTTAATATTCCGTAAACTTTAGAACCCGGCGGGGACACTATCCTTTCAGCCACTTCTTTTTGCAGCATGCACACAACCTCAGTGACCAGATGCCGATTATCCAATATTTTAAAAAAGATCTGGCTGGAAATATTATAGGGGAAGTTACCTATTATTGCCAGGGGGGAAGAATGTTCCTGCTCAAGCCGGTAATGCAGGAAATCCTGTTCATAGATATTATCCAGGGCATCCGGAAAGCGGTTTCTGAGATATTCTGCCGATTCCCGGTCAATCTCAATAAGAGTGGTGCTGAAGTTTTTGTTTTCAAGAAGGAAACCGGTCAGCACTCCCATTCCCGGGCCAATTTCAATAACCTGGTCGTAGCCTTTGCAGCTAAGTGCTCCGGTAATTTTACCGGCAATATTTTTATCGGTGAGAAAATGCTGGCCGAGACTTTTTTTTGGTTTAATGCTGAACATCGGATTTTTTGGTGAGTCTTGGAAAAAAGCAGACAGAAGGCCAGAAGTGCCTGTATCCGGGTATGCCGGATTAACTGATTGCCTCATAAAGAATGTTTATATTTTCTCAGGCTACTTTCAACTTTTTGAAATTGATCTTTTCCAGTTTTGCCTGTGCAAATTTCAGGTCAATATGAAGATCACCGGAATTGGAGGATGGCATTTCAAACATGGGATCTATCATTATGGCCTCGCAAATGGAACGCAATCCCCGCGCCCCCAGTTTGAATTCGATTGCTTTGTCAACAATATACTCCATAACATTCTCATCAATTTCAAGATTGATTCCGTCCATATTGAAAAGCTTGGTGTATTGTTTTATCATCGAGTTTTTAGGCTCGGTGAGGATTGAGCGAAGGATATCCCTGTCCAGAGGATTAAGGTATGAGAGCACCGGCAGCCGGCCGATTATTTCCGGAATGAGTCCGAATGACTTCAGATCCTGGGGAGCAATATACTGCAAAAGGTTTTCCCGGTCTATCTCCTCTGACTTTGATGAGGCTGTATAACCCACAACTTTTGTATTGAGCCGTGCAGCTATTTTTTTTTCTATGCCGTCAAAGGCCCCGCCGCAAATAAAAAGAATATTTTTGGTATTCACCGGGATCATTTTCTGATCGGGATGCTTACGGCCCCCCTGGGGAGGAACATTGACCACCGATCCTTCCAGCAGCTTCAGAAGTCCCTGCTGCACCCCCTCTCCGCTAACATCACGTGTTATTGAAGGATTATCGCTCTTCCTGGCTATCTTGTCGATTTCGTCAATGAAGACAATGCCCCTTTCAGCCGATTCTACATTATAGTCAGCAACCTGAAGCAGCCTTGTCAGGATACTTTCGATATCCTCTCCCACGTAACCTGCTTCGGTGAGTACCGTGGCATCAACTATGGTGAAGGGCACATGAAGCATTCGGGCTATTGTCCTTGCCAGTAATGTTTTTCCCGTGCCTGTCTCACCCACCAGGATAATGTTTGATTTTTCAATTTCAACATCCTTGTCCTCCTTGTAATCATCCTGCTTCAGCCTTTTATAGTGGTTGTAAACAGCCACTGAAATAAATTTTTTGGCATTATCCTGACCGATTACGTACTCGTCGAGAAAATTCTTTATCTCTATTGGTTTTAGCAGCTTTATATGATTAAGGTCAAGTTCAGCTTTTGATTTTATCTCTTCTTTTACAATCCCGTGAGCCTGTTCAGCACAAGTGTCGCAAATATGTCCTGAAACACCGGCAATAAGCAGGTTGGTTTCCTTTTTGGTTCTGCCGCAAAAGGAGCACTTTTCCGATTTTTTATCGTTTGAATAAGCCATTTTCAATACTGTTAATCCTTATTTTAATTTCCTGTTTCCCCGGTGTTCTTTTACAATAATTTCATGCCGGGGGAATGAGAAATGTAAAATTAAGCCATTTCCTCTGAATAGTGAAATTTTTTTTATAACAAAATGGATTAATTACCAGACACTTTGCCCGGGCACGACATAAATTCAGGGCGCACCTGATGAAGATAGTTAATGGTGCAGCTATTGATAGCCGGCTCCGTTTATTAAGGATAGCAGCTATTTTGTTTTCTTAATTTTCCTTTCAAGTACCTCATCGATCATTCCGTATTTCTTGGCCTCCTCGGAGGTCATCCAGAAATCACGGTCAGCATCTTTTTCAACCTTATTAAAAGGCTGGCTCGTATGCTCTGCAATTATATCATAAAGTTCTTTTTTAAGCTTCTGGATCTCGCGAACAGTTATTTCTATATCAGAAACCTGTCCCTGTGCACCACCCATGGGTTGATGTATCATCATGCGGGAATGCCTGAGCCCTGAGCGTTTACCTTTGGTTCCCGCAGCCAGCAGTATTGCAGACATTGAAGCTGCCATACCGGTACATATTGTGGCAACATCAGATCCTATGTACTGCATTGTGTCGTAAATACCCAGTCCTGCATGCACGGATCCGCCGGGACTGTTAATATATATTTGAATGTCTTTTGACGGATCAGAAGACTCGAGGTAGAGCAACTGTGCCTGTACTATGTTTGCAACATACTCATCAATAGGCAGCCCCAGAAAAATTATCCGGTCCATCATCAAACGCGAAAAAACGTCCATGGAGGCTATATTGAGTTGCCTTTCCTCGATAATGGTAGGAGATATATATGAATTTAGAACTGACTGGTAGCTGTCAATCCGTGAGCCACTCATTCGGAGATGGCCGGTGGCATATTTACGAAAATCGTTATCCTTGCTCATTTTTATAGTTTTTTAGGGTTCCGTTACAAAATTAATAAACAAATTTAATCTATATAACAATCGTTATCAATCAATTTAAAGGATGTAACGAAATACCATTGTCTATTATACAATACCTTGTATATGATGTATATAACCCGTTTTTTGTACAGGTTTAATTTTCAAATAATTTGGTAAACTCCTCTTCTTTGACTTTCTTTTCATCCAGTTTAACAGTCTCCTTTACCAGGTGTGTTATTTTTTCCTGGAATTTTTGTTCGTAAAGCCTCCTTCGTTCCTGGTCTTTTTTCAGCATCTCTCCGGCATAGTTATTCAGATGCTCCTCGGGAACGTTTGCCATGCCATATTGCCGGAACTGCATAAGCACCTGTTGCTTTGCCAAATCTTCAACCTCCTGGGGCTCAACTTTCAGGTCAAACTTTTTGATAAGGGCGTCCTGGATAAGCTGCCATTTAAGATCATCCTTAATTTTATCAAAGTCCTTTTCCAGCTCCTCATTGGTCAGCTTTCCCTTATTGGTTTCCAGCAGCCACCTCTTGACAAAGTCTTCCGGTAGTTCTGCCTTGACCTTGTCGAGCATTTTTGCTTTGGTATCAAGAAACAATTTGTAGTCACTGTTTTGAGCATACGCTTTTTCTATCTCTTCTTTCAGCCTGTTTCTGAATTCTTCTTCAGAATTTACCTCCCCTTCTCCAAAAGCCTTATCAAAAAACTCCTGATTTACCTCTGCTTTTTTCCAGCGGGTTATCTCATTAATGGTGAGCTGGAAAAGCATTGATTCAGTTTCAATCTTTTCCTTCTCTATGCCCAGTATTTGGGAAAGTTCGGTTTCATTGGGATAAGCTTTCTTAAGATCAATTTGCATAACTTCGCCGACTTTGGAACCGGTGAGCTGTTTTTTGATCTCCTCATCCTTTATAACCTTCATAGAGAGAGTAGCATCTTCAACTGATATTCCTCCCTCAATTAATTCACCCTCAGGAGTTAACTGGCTGAGGTTCGCCTTGATAACATCCTCCTCCTCAACCTCTTCGCCAGAGATCATTTCGCCGTATTGACCGGTATAACTGTCAGCATGCTTATCAATCAGGTCCTTGTCCGCGTCAATTACGTAATAGGGTAATTTATCCTTTTCAGATATATCCACCTCAATTTCAGGAGCAATGGCGATATCAAAAACAAATTCAAAATTTTCCTGATTTTCAAAGTCAATTTCCTTTTGCTGTTCTTTGCTTGGCAATGGCTCTCCCAGGATATTAAGTTTTTCTTCCTCAATAAATTTTGTGAGCGATTCAGAGACAATTTTATTTATCTCTTCCAGAAGAACCGGTTTGTAATACATACGCCGTATCATTCCCATTGGGACCATGCCTGGCCTGAAACCGGGCATGTTTGCCTGCTTTTTATGGTCTTTGAGTTTGGCAGTTACCTGAGGGTCATAATCAGATTTTTCCACCTGAATCCTGATCATTGCATTAAGATCATCTATACTTTCTTTTTTGACTTGCATCTGATAATTATTTAATATTCGATTATAAAATCATCCGGTAAGGCCTCTTTTACCCTGTTTTTTTAAAGGATCAGTGTCTGAAAAAACACTGCTATAATAAAAGCGGTTTAAACCATCAAAACTCCCTGTTAAAGAGGGAGTTTTTGACAGCTCAATATTGTGCGGATGAAGGGACTCGAACCCCCACGCCTTGCGGCACTAGATCCTAAGTCTAGCGCGTCTACCAATTCCGCCACATCCGCGGAAAAATCAGGCGCAAAGATATTAAAAAAATTGCAAACTGAAAATTTGTTAAAAAAAAGATATTTTTTAAAAATATTCATGGCCGTCCTTGAGAATTTTGATATTTAAGCTGTATATGCCAAACATGTTTTTAAGTCCGTTATGACAGGTTTATTTATTTATCTTTGCCTTTTTATTTTCAATTGGATGCTGGAGTATTTTTATAAATCTGTTACTGTATGGTTTATAGGCTTTTTCCCATGGGCAGAAATATATGTGGCTGTTCCTGCCGGATTTGGCCTCGGACTGGACATTTATTCTGTTGTTTTCTGGAGTGCTTTCGGGAATTATATCCCTGCTGTAATTATATCCCTGTCATATGATACTCTTACAGGCTATCCTAAGATAAACCGTTGGCTGCAGAAATTTTCCTCACCAAAGATAAAGAGGAAAATTGATAAAAATGGAGTGTGGACTACGATCATTCTTACCCCCTGGCTTGGAGTATGGGCTATGGCGGCTACTGTAAAAATTTTCGGGATGAAGTCCCGGCCGTTTTTGTGGGCTTCTTTTGTGAGTATAGTTATTTATGCTCTGGTACTTGCCGCACTGATCAGATGGGGCTTTGATATTTTTTTTAAAGTGGCCCCTTAAAAAATGTCTCCTGGATTTTACTTGCAGGAATTCGGGTGGATCCCAGCATTACTATCTTAAAGGTGATCCCCTGCAAACAAGATATTTTCTCAAAAAAGGTGCATTTTTCTGAAGGCTAACCCTGGCGAAATGTTACCTGAAGTGCTGGTTACCTGATAAGTGAAAAGCTCTCTCCAAGGTATAATTTCCTTACCTGCTCGTCTTCAGCAAGCTCCTCTGCGCTTCCTGCCTTAAGTATTTTGCCCTCAAAAAGAAGATAGGCCCTGTCCGTTATGGAAAGTGTTTCGTGAACGTTATGATCGGTAATGAGAATGCCGATATTCTTTTCCCTGAGTTTCCGTACAATATGTTGTATATCCTCTACTGCTATGGGATCAACTCCGGCAAATGGTTCATCGAGAAGGATGAAACTTGGCTTGAGTGCAAGCGACCTGGCGATTTCAGTCCGCCTTCTCTCTCCTCCCGAGAGTTCAATACCCATATTTTTCCGTATATGCTGCAACCCAAATTCCTCCAGCAGTGTTTCAACACGTTCTTTTTGCTCTGCTTTAGGGGTTTTTGACATTTCCAAAACTGCGGTGAGGTTATCTTCAACTGTCAGTTTGCGGAAGATTGAAGCTTCCTGGGCCAGGTAACCGATACCTCTCTGGGCTCTCCTGTATACCGGTTCATCTGTAATGTTGGTATTATCCAGGTAGATGGAACCTTCATTGGGAGTAATAAGTCCCACTATCATGTAAAAGGAGGTTGTTTTGCCTGCTCCGTTGGGCCCGAGCAACCCCACTATTTCTCCCTGATTAACTTCTATTGAGACGTGGTCTACAACCGTTCTCTGACGGTACCTCTTTACCAGGTTGCTGGTTCTCAATAACATTTTATGATCCATCTTATAAGGATGTTATTTTAATTTCAGCTTAGCAATAATTAAAATGTTAGTCATTTTGTTTTGCTTGCATTTCTTGTTGTCTGATAATTCGCCTTGACAACCTAATGCCGATTTCATAAAGAAACATTAGCGGAAAGGCAACAAGTATCTGGCTGAAAACATCAGGAGGTGTAATAATGGCAGAGAGTGCCAAAATAATCACCAGGGAATGTCTCCTGTATTTTTTAAGGAATTCAGGTGTTACCAGTCCAATTTTCGTAAGAAAAAATATAAGCACGGGCAGCTCAAATATGAGTCCTGCTGCCAGGGCTATGGCACTAACGGTCTGAATGTATGACATCAGGTTTATCTGATTTGTAACCTCCGCGCTTACCTGGTAGCTGCCAAGAAAATGGACAGACAGCGGAATTATGACAAAGTAGGCAAAGAGAACTCCCATTATAAATAGCATGGAAATATAAAAAACAGCACCACGTGCATAGTTTTGTTCCTCATCGTAAAGCGCAGGCCCGATGAAACGCCATAATTCAAAAACAAGGTATGGGAATGACAGGATCAGTCCGATGATCATGGAGACCATAATATGCGTTGTAAACTGACCGGCCATATTTATGTTGATCAGTTGAAAGGGCTCTATGTTTATGCAGAGGGCCTGGATGCCAATCCACGTGCCAAATGAGCAGAGCATGCGGTTGGTGAAAAACTCGGGTGTTTTGGGTGCAATTATAATGTTGGTGAATATGAATTCTTTGAACACAAAGGCCACTATTGCGAACACCACAATAGACATAATCGATCTCACCAGGTGCCACCTTAAGTCTTCCAGATGTTCAAGGAATGACATTTCGTTGTTAGTTTTTGCTGCCACTGTTCTCCTTTTATTTTCTTACTTTAAAATTCACAAGTAAATATTTAAATTAAATCACTGGTCTTATGAACGGTTATTATAAATTATACTTGTTAAGAAAAAAATATTTTTTGTTACTGCCTGTACTTGAATGCCCTTCACGGGCAACTTATAAAAAATCGTGAAATAAATTGTTAAACCTGGATAATTTATTTATTATATCAAAAAAAAATTGCAAATTAGAGTTGCAAAGGTATCTATTTATGGGTTAAAAAAATAGTGCCGAAAGGGCTTTTATAATGTCATACCTGTAAATCAGGTTAATTAAGTTTATAATTAATTATATTGCTAAGGTAATTCATGTTCATTATTTGACTCTAATGGATGATGCATTTGTATAACATATTATATACAAATTAATTATGTCAGGGGATAAATTATTATCCGGGTTTTAAAACCCATGAAACTCCATGGTTTGTTCAAGTTAATTTTTTTGCCTGAATCTTAGGGAGTTTCATGAGAAGATTTTTTTGTTAAAAAAGTTTCATTTATATTCAACCAGGCAACATTTATCAAGAAAAACTGTTATTTAATAAAATATATTTGTAGGTTATATTATTTTGCATGGTTTTTGATAAGAACGGGAATTTTTAATTTTTAATCTATATGGAAATAAAATCTGGAATATCATTGCCTGAAAGCTTGAAAACAAACTTTGGGTTTACAAGCTTCAAAGGTAATCAGGAAGATATTATCCAGAACGTGATGGATGGGAATGATACTTTTGTGTTAATGCCTACCGGGGGCGGCAAGTCCCTGTGCTATCAGCTTCCTGCTATGTTACTTGATGGTACCGCCATAATAATATCTCCTCTTATTGCATTAATGAAGAATCAGGTAGATGCCATCCGTGCTTTCAGTTCTGAAGACGGCATTGCTCACTTTATGAACTCATCCCTGACCAAATCGGCCTTGCTGAAAGTTAGGGAAGATCTGCTTTCAGGAAAAACAAAAATGCTCTACGTTGCTCCTGAATCGCTTACAAAAGAGGATAACATTAAATTTTTAAGGCAGGTCAAAATCTCTTTTTATGCAATTGACGAGGCTCATTGTATCTCTGAATGGGGTCACGATTTCAGACCTGAATACCGCCGGATCAGGGATATTATAAATGAGGTCGGTGAGGCTCCCATAATTGCCCTCACAGCAACTGCTACTCCAAAGGTGCAACATGATATTCAAAAAAACCTGGGGATGCTTAATGCTTCAGTTTTCAAATCTTCCTTTAACAGGGCAAATCTTTATTACGAGATAAGACCCAAGGTTCATGCAACAAAAGAGATAATTAAATTTATAAAAGGTAATGCCGGCAAATCCGGGATTATTTATTGCTTGAGCAGGAAAAAAGTCGAAGAGCTTGCGGAAACATTAATTATCAATGGAATTAAAGCCCTTCCCTATCATGCCGGGATGGATTCCGCTACCAGATCTGCCAACCAGGATAGTTTTCTTATGGAAGATGCAGATGTGATAGTCGCCACCATAGCTTTTGGTATGGGTATTGATAAACCTGATGTGCGTTTTGTTATCCACTATGATATTCCAAAAAGCCTGGAAGGGTATTACCAGGAGACCGGCAGGGCCGGCAGGGACGGTGGCGAAGGAAAATGTATAACATTTTACCGCTATAAGGATATCCAGAAACTGGAAAAATTCATGCAGAACAAGCATATAGCGGAACAGGAAATTGGCAAACAGCTGCTGCTTGAAACAGTTTCCTATGCAGAATCTGCAGTTTGCCGCAGAAAACACCTTCTTCATTATTTTGGAGAGGAGTACCATGAAGATAATTGTGAAAATTGTGATAACTGCCTGCAACCTAAAGCCAAATTTGAGGGGAAAGAAGATATAGTCCTGGTGCTTAAGACAGTTTTGGCAGTAAAAGAAAAATTTAAAGCTGAACATATTGCCGATATAATTTCCGGAAATTCGAACCAGTCAGTACAAACTTATAAGCATCACCAATTACCGGTTTTTGGAGAAGGTGATGAGAAGCCCGCAAAATACTGGCAGGCTGTTATACGCCAGGCAATGATTGCCAGGTTTATTATCAAGGAAATAGAGAACTACGGTTTGCTCCGAGTTAGCCAGCAGGGCCATGAATTTCTGAGCAATCCCGTATCATTCATGCTCATAAGGGAGCCGGATAATGATGATGAAGATCAGCACGATTCAGAAGGATCATCTTCGGGCAAGACAAGTACAGTTGATATTGAGCTGTTACATATTCTCAGGGATTTAAGGAAAAAGATTTCAAAAAAGAATAATTTGCCCCCGTTTGTTATATTTCAAGATCCCTCTCTTGAAGATATGGCCCTCCAATACCCTGTGTCTATTGAGGAGATGCAGAATATAGCCGGTGTAGGTACAGGGAAGGCCAAACGTTATGGTAAGGAATTTGTTGAATTGATCAAGTCTTATGTGGATGAAAAGGATATAATCCGTCCGCAGGATATGATTGTGAAATCGGTTGTTAATAAATCGGGTGTAAAGGTTTCCATTATTCAGGCCATAGACAGAAAAATGAGCCTCGAAGATATAGCTTCCTCCAAAAATATGAATATGAGTGAGCTGATTGCTGAAATTGAAGCTATTGTAAATTCCGGAACCCGGCTCAACATAGATTATTATATTGACGGACTGATGGATGACGACCGGCAGGCTGACATTTTTGAATATTTCAGGGAAGAAGCTGAATCGGAATCTATAGAGGAAGCGCTTGCTGAACTTGGCGAAGAGGAGTATTCTGAAGAGGATATCCGCCTTATGAGGATTAAATTTATTTCGGAAATGGGAAATTAATGTCTGTTTTTAAAGGCGGACTTATTTCAGCAACCTTCCGGGGTATGTTAAATTTGAAATTTATTCTTCTCACAAAGAGGCCTGGTAATTTAACATAATACTCTTTTGCAATTTCTTAAACAGATGATCCTTGAAATTAATCAGCTCACAAAACACTACGGCAGAATAAAGGCAATAGATAATCTCAGCCTGGAAGTTGAAAAGGGTCAGGTTTATGGCATTCTTGGCCCCAACGGTAGTGGTAAAACCACTACCCTGTCGGTAATTATGGGTGTGATTCACCCGCATTCCGGCTCTTTTTCCTGGTTCGGGAATACAGGTAAATGCAGGGACCGGCAAATGAAAATCGGGGGTCTGATCGAGGTTCCCAGTTTTTATCCTTACCTCAGCCTGGTTAAGAATCTGAAAGTTGTTGCATACATAAAAAATGCACCTTTTGATGATATAGACCGGGTATTAAAAATTACCCGTCTCTACCATAGAAGGCATTCTCCTTACCGCACGTTGTCACTGGGGATGAAGCAGCGCCTTTCAATTGCCTCTGTTATGCTTGGTAACCCTGAAGTAATGGTGCTGGATGAACCAACAAACGGGCTTGACCCTGAAGGTATTGCCGAGGTAAGAGATATTATTCAGAAGGAAGCGGAATTGGGTAAGACAATTATACTTGCCAGTCACATACTTGCAGAGGTTGAAAAAGTCTGCACACATGCTGCGGTACTTAAGGATGGAGTTCTTCTTGCCAGTGGGCGGGTAGATGAACTGCTTGGCAGCGGGCAGGCCTTTCTTATTTCTGCTCCTGATATTGAAAAACTCGAAGCACATCTTGTCAATTCAAAGATAATTAAATCCGTGTCCCGCAGGGATGATGAACTAGTGGTTAATTGTGCCGGCTCAACTACAGCCGGGGAATTGAATAAGTTCGCTTTTGATCATGATATTATACTTACCAAACTAACCCCACTCAAAAAAAGCCTGGAATCACAGTTCCTTGAACTTGTTAAATAATCTTATGCCGCACTCTATAGTTAATATATAATATACTGGCAATGCGTAAACTTCTTAACATAGAGCTGATCAAGCTGCTAAACTACAGATCATTCAGGGTTATCCTTGGTCTTCATCTTGCCATGTTTTCGCTGTTGGTTTTTGTCTCTTCAAGGATCGACATAACAATTCCTGGTTTTGACACGTCCAATCTTTTTAAATTTCCTCATGTATGGGATTTTTTTGCGTGGATAGCCAGCTGGTTTAATCTTCTGTTGGCCATTTTAATTATAATGCTTACGGGAAACGAATTTGCATACCGCACATACCGCCAGCATTTGATCGACGGACTGGACAGGTCTGAACTGCTCAAAGGGAAGCTGCTGGTTATCATAATTATATCCGTGTACGGATTTTTACTGGTGTTTTTAAGTGGAATGATCTACGGCCTTGCATATTCGAAAGGGTTGAATTTTGAACTCTTTTTTTCTAATATTGGGATACTGTTTGTTTATTTCTTGCAAAGCGTGGCTTATATGGTTGTCGGTCTCCTGCTTGTTATGCTACTGCGGACACCGGCCCTTTCCATTATCCTTTTTATATTGCTGAGATTTCCTCTGGAGCCAATAGTGAGAAGTTTTTTTAATCCGGCAGTACGGCCTTTTTTCCCTATGAAAGCTATTGGCGGATTAACACCAATGCCTGAATTCCTCAGTATTTCTGCAGAAAACACATATGAAACCCTGGAGGGTGCAAATGCCCTTAACCTTAGTGAAATGGGACTTGTTGCACACGGACTACCGTTATACGGCCAGGTTTTACTTGTTACTACTTATATTGCTGTGTTTCTTGTTATAATTACCTCCTTATTAATAAGGCGTGATATGTGATTTGTGATCTGCCATTGGCAGTTCATTTGATCATGATGGTCATCCACTGATTTGTATACTTAAGCTGTTTTTATACTTTTGCCTGAGTATAAATCATTAAAATATTTGTATGCACTGGATTGATCTGTCTGTCTTCGTTCTTTATATGTTTCTGGTTCTGGGTATAGGTGCCTGGTTTTTAAAAAAGAACCGTGATGCTGATGATTATTATGTAGGCAGCAGGAAAATGGGTAGCGTGCATGTAGGCTTGTCTGTTGTAGCCACTGATGTTGGGGGAGGGTTTTCAATCGGGCTGGGCGGACTGGGCTTTGTAATGGGGCTGGCAGGTTCCTGGATGTTGTTCACCGGCCTGATAGGTGCATGGATAAGTGCCGTGGTGCTGATACCAAAAGTACATCCCCTGGGAAGGGAGATGAAGCTTTTCACATTCCCCGAAATTTTCAGGCACTTTTATAAACCGCGTGTAGCAATGACGGCCGGTATAATCTCGGGAATTGGCTACCTGGGCTTTACCAGTTCACAGATACTGGCCGGAGCAAAGCTGGCTTCTGCCACATTTGTTGATCTTGACATGAATACCGCCCTGATAATTATGGGAGTTATTGCCGTGGTCTATACTGTTATGGGCGGTATAAAGGCTGTTATTTATACCGACACCTTCCAGTGGATCATCCTTATGGGCGGACTGGTCTTTATTGGTATCCCCATCGGATACAATGCCATTGGCGGAATGCCTGCCATTAGGGAAACCCTTGGACCTGAATTTCTCTCCTTCAGCAATGTTCCCTGGCAGACTATTGTGAACTGGAGTGTGACCATTATCCCCATATGGTTCGTAGGCATGACCCTTTACCAGCGGATATATGCCACCAGGAGCGTGAAACAGGCACAAAAAGCCTGGTATATTGCCGGTATTTTTGAATGGCCTTTCATGGCGATGATGGGAGTGGTACTTGGACTTTTCTCAAGGGTAGCCTTTGAGAACGGCATGTTTGAATACCTTGGGTATATGGCCGGGGATGGAATGGATCCTGAGCAGGGACTGCCGATGCTGCTACGCACCATTCTTCCCGTCGGACTGATGGGACTTATGATGTCAGCTTATTTTTCAGCAATAATGTCAACTGCCGACAGCTGCATGATGGCTGCATCGGGTAACCTGCTGACCGATGTACTTTCAAGGCTCTTCCGTATAGAAGGAAACCAGAAAGTTATGCTGAGGTTTTCACAGGGACTGACACTTTTTATCGGTGTGTTGGCCTTGCTGATTGCCGCTACTATGGAAAATGTACTGGATCTTATGCTTTATTCCTATGCGTTCATGGTTTCAGGGTTACTTGTTCCCGTTATCGGGGCTTTTTTTCTTAAAAAACGGACATCTCTGGCAGCCTTCTGGTCGATGCTAACAGGCGGAGGAACGACATTGATTCTCACAGCAACAGGAGCATCACTCCCATTTGGCCTTGACCCCAATATATTTGGTATCACTGCCTCGGCCATTACGTTCTTATCACTGGTTGCACTTTTCCCGCCAAAAGGTAATGCTGTATAAACCGGGAACTTAAAATCTATAATAATTTGCTTATGAATGAGAATCGTCGTGAATTCCTCAAAACCCTGGCATTCGGAGGAGTGAGTTTATCGGCCATGCCTGCCTTGAATATCTATGCACATAAACATGCTGAACCAGGGGATGCCCTTGTTGCCACCAGCTCAAATTTACTTGAGGAATGGTCCCTTGCACTATTAAACAGTCAGTTAAAAGGCAAGAAAAATAAATCTCTTAACGGCGGGTTTTTATGTCCGGCCTGCTGCAGGGTACATGGGCGAAGTTCAGATGCGATCTACCCTTTTATGTACATGGCACAAGTTAAGAATGATGAAAGATACCTGGCAGGTGCTAAAAACTTATTTGACTGGGCTGAACATAATGTCAGCTATCCTCAGGGCTTCTGGGTGAATGATGTAAATATCAGTCTCTGGAGAGGAACTACTGTATTCAAAGCCATTGCCCTGGCTGAAGCCATTATTTACCATGGCAGTATACTGGATGCAACTACCCTGGATAGATGGTCCAGCAGACTTTTCAAAGCAGCAGAGTATATATATAGCACCTTTGATATTGATTACGGGAACATCAACTATCCCGTTTCTGGTGCTTATGCCATGGCCCTGTCCGGCAGAATTTTTAATGAGAAAAAATTTACGGATAGGGGAGACGAACTGGCCGTTCAATGTATGGATTTTTTTTCTCCCAATGACCATCTTCTTTATGGAGAGGGACCGGGCAAATATGAAAAGACACCCAAGGGATGTGTGCCGGTAGATCTTGGATACAATGTCGGGGAGTCACTGCCGTTTCTTGCGCAGTATGCACATTTAACAACAAATGACGATATCAAAAACAGAGTGATCATCTCCTTGAAACAACACCTTGAGTTCATGATGCCTGATGGTGGTTGGGACAATAGCTGGGGCACACGAAACTATAAATGGACTTACTGGGGAAGCCGCACCACCGATGGAAGTCCCCACGTTTATGCCATGTTATCCGCCGGAGAACCACTTTTTTATAAGGCAGCACTTCGCAATCTTGAATTACTTGAGAAATGTACCCATAGGGGACTGCTGCATGGTGGGCCTCATTATGTTTCGCACAACGTGAGCCCGTGCATTCATCATACCTTTTGCCATGCCAAAGCTCTCACTGCGCTTTTAAACCATAAATCACTGATACAAGCTTCAGATGTTGATCATACAGTGTTGCCACGTGAAAAGATTTATGGAGCCAAAGAGTTCAAAGACCTTTATACCTGGTTGATCTCAACTGATTATTGGGCCGGGACAATCACCGGCTATGACTCTGAATATACCCGAAGAAACGGACATCCAACAGGGGGAAGCCTCTCAATTCTTTGGCACAGGAAAGCAGGGCTGATAATGGCGGCAAGCATGAATGAATATCAAATGTGGGAGGCCTCAAACATGCAAATGGATAAAGACCCTTTCAGCATGCCTCTGACACCCAGGCTGGAATATCATGAAGGTGGCACTGCCTTTATGAGCATTAGTGATTTAGGAGCTCTGATAGAAAATACAAGTTATGATCACAATAATATCGTTTTCAGCGTAAAAGGAAGGTTGGTGGACAGAGATCAGAGAGACCCAGGCTCCGGCCCGTTAGCCTTTTCATTAACTTATAAATTTGAAAATGAAAAGTTGCGGATTAATTACAGTGTGAATGGAACTGAATTACATAAATACAATACCGGAGGTCCATCAGATCTGCCTTGTGATGACAGAATTAAATTTGTAATGCCGGTAATTTCTGCATCCTCCGAAAATCAGGTTATGAATACCTTATATCAGATGGTAATTATAAGGGAGAAATCAGTAAGATTAAGAATCAGTTCCAAAAACATCCTCCGGATAGCTCCGGCTTCAAACGGGAGGATATTTAACTACGTGCCGGGACTGTCGGCAATACCTGTGGTGGCAGATGGTGCACACAATGAAGTAGTGATAGAAGCAGATTGCTGATTGCGCTTTCCTGCTTCGTTGGAGGATAAAGTGGATCAATCTATGTTAAAAATTTCATCTGCCAGTCCCTGGTTTATCTCGATCGATTTCACCTCCATCTCAAAAGATTGGGGGCCAACCTGCTGTTTCATCAGTAACGGGAACTTCACCTTGTCAATTTCTCTGTAATTATCATAATCGGTTACCTGGGTAACTGGTCCCATGGGGGAATCCTGACTTGCCACGGTGCGCAGTTTCAGTCCGCTCTCAACTGCAAAAAATTCTGTAATACTTTTGTTTTGGGGACTGGTTATTAATACTTTGTAGGAATCTTCTCCGTTTATATTTTCAATTCCCTCCAGGGTCAGCGTGTAACCCCTTTTTTCATAAGAGAGTTCGGGATTAAGGGTTGCCTGTAACTTCAATTCATCAAGGCTGTCTCCCTCCAGCTCCGAGGTTCCCCGGATTCCGCTTGTTTTTCCCCGGCTGCCGTCAAATACCTGTTGCTGTATCACGTTGCCCCCCATGCTCATCATCGATTTGTACTTGTATGGAGCCTTTTGCTGTATGGTCATATCAACTGCTATCCCCTGGATAGTTGCGCTCATATTGATGGTGATATCCTTGATATTTCTCATCGCCTCTTCTCCACCAACAGCCTTTATATAGTTATTGATCACATCGCTTCCGGTAAGCCCTGCCGGCAGAACCCTTTCCGAATCTCTGATCCTTCGCCCAAAGGCATCATAAAACTCAACTTCTCCTTCCGGACTGAACTTTTCAAGTGTCTTTGCGACCTCCGTTTTATTCCCGGCCACAACAATATAGCTGTTTTCAGGCTTAATGTATTTTCTGGCCACCTGCTGAACATCATCTGCAGTTACCTGACTGAGCTTCTCAAGATAAGTGTCATAATAGTCAGACGCCAGGCCATATCGCTCTATATTGAGCGCAAAACCGGCTATTGTGCGCGGACTTTCCAGTGACCTTGCAAAGCTGCCGTTAAGAAAATTTTTAACCAGCTCAAGGCTTTCTTTCTCTACCGGTTCAGATCTTATCCTTTCCATCTCATAAAGAATTTCAGTAACCGTGCTGTCAGTTACATTGTTGCGAACCTCAGCGCGGGCATTGAAACTCCCCACCAGCCTGTCGGATGAAAGGCTGGAACGGGCACCATAGGTATAGCCTTTATCTTCCCTGAGGTTTTGCATCAATCTTCCGCTGAAAACCCCTCCGCCAAGTATGCTGTTCATAACGCTGGCTTTTATTGCATCCGGATCACCCGGGGTGAGCACAACGGGATGCGTTATGGAAACAACCGACTGAACTGCACCGCTCCTGTCTGCAACTGCTACCCTGTTGCCCTGGGGAGGCACTGGTGTATCATACTTGTTTGCGGGAACTTCCCCGGGCTGCCAGTGGCCAAAATACTTGTTCATCAGTTTTTTGGCTTCTTCAGTTTTAATGTCCCCCACGATAACCATGTAGGCAACATTTGGTTTAAAATAGCTGTTGTAATAATCAACCAGCATATCTCTTGTAATGTTTGAAACAGTCTCCCTGGTGGGCACTTCACCATAAGGATGATTCTTGCCATATAAAAGCACGGTTGACACATTACTTGCCATTGCGCCTGCATCTGTAGTAACAGCAGAAAGAGCGGTTATTGTCTGGGTAATTTCCCTTTCCATCTCCTCCTGTGGAAAGGTGGGGTTGAGAAGAATGTCTGACATCAGGTCCAGAAGCTTTGGGGAATGCCTGGTCAGAGATGAAGCGAACATTCCCCTTGAAGAAGTGCTCAGGGATGCACCGATAAAGTCGATCTCCTCATCTATCTCCTGCTTGCTGCGGCTGATTGTTCCAGACCTCATCAGCGAGCCGGCCATACTTACATACCCTTTAGCATCATACTCCATTACAGGGTCTGTGTCAAGGGTAAGCTGAAAGGAGACTACCGGTATTTTGTCATTTTCCACAACAATTACTTTCATGCCGTTGTCAAGGACGAATGTCTGGTATTCGCCAATCTGAATAACCGGAGCAGGTCCTGGTTCCGGAGCTCTGGTACGGTCGATCTGGGAGTTTAGCGGAATCAGGAATACAGACAGGAGGGTAACTAATATAAGTTGTTTCATTTAGGTGCGATTTGATAATTTATGAATCGAAGATCGGCAATTTCAATTAATCAGTTTTGGTTTTGATCCTTTGGCAAATAGTATAATACCACCCTGTTCTCTTCTGTAAAATACCGTTGTGCAACATCACGGATATCATCTCGGGTAACGGACAAATATCTTTCAATCTCCGTATTTATTAGACCGGCATCATTGAATAATGTATGATAGTTTGCCAGGCTGTTGGCTCTGCTAGCCATAGTTGTATTGTTATTTACAAACTGGCTTTCAAACTGGTTCCTGAGCTTTTCCATCTCCATCTCACTTATCAGGTTATTTCTGACTTTTTCCAGTTCTTTGTTAATTTCATCTTCAAGTGTTTTGGGATCAACTCCCATATTGGGAAATGCATATATCATTGATATCCCCGGATCTTCAAGCCCCAGGGGCATGGCCATCACCTGGAGAGCCACCCGCTTTTCGTCTACAAGGCTGCGGTGCAGCCTGCTGCTTTGTCCACGGGAAAGAAGAGCTCCGAGCATATCAACTGCATAATAATCATCACTTCCTTTTGCAGGGATATTATAAGCCTGAATTACAAGCGGCAACTGGATATTATCGTAAATGGTGTCACGGATTTCTGCATTACGTGCAGGTTCTATGATATTGGGGCGATAAATCTCTTTTGTCCCTTTGGGGATGTCACCGAAATAGGCATCAACAAGAACTTTTGTCTCTTTGGTATCAATATCTCCGGCAATTACCAGTACTGCGTTGCCGGGAACATAAAACATTTCATGAAACTCCCGGAATTCATGGTCTTCTGCCTCCCTGATATGATTTTCATCACCAATCGGAGTCCAGCGGTAAGGATGTTCGGCAAAGGCCCTTTTTACCGTTTCAATCAGCAGGGAGCCGTAAGGCTGGTTATCGTAGACCTGTTTTTTCTCTTCAATTACAACATCCTTTTGTGTCCGGATCCCAACAGAATCTACCCTGGCATGCAGCAGCCGCTCAGATTCAAGCCACAGGCCCAGTTCCAGCTGATTGGAAGGAAGAAGCACATAGTAGTTTGTCACATCAAAGCTGGTATATGCATTCAGGGAACCTCCTGCCCGTTCAACGTATTCGGAAAACTCTCCGCGCGGTATATTTTTTGAACCCTCGAACATAAGGTGTTCGAAAAAATGCGCAAAACCTGTGCGTTCGGGATTTTCATTCTTGGATCCCACATGGTACATGATATTGGTTACAACTATGGGGGTGGAATTATCCTGGTGCAAAATAACATGCAGGCCATTGTCCAGTTTATATTCAATAAATTCAATTTTTACAGCCTGGCCGTGGAGATACAATGATCCGGCAAGCCAGAAAAGGATTGCTAATAAAAGATGTTTCATATTTTTAAGATTTACTCCCCTGGGGAACTATTTCCTTCAGAATTAAGCGTTAATAAACTTAGCAAAAATTGGGCAATTAAAGAGTATAAAAAAGTTAATAAAATTTAAATCACTTTTCATTAAAGTTTATGTTATTGCCAGATAAGAACTTAGCGTTAGTAATTTTTTTCAGGATAGATGTTTTCCCACCATTCCGGTTGCTCTTTGAGCCATTTGTCAAACCATGCAAGCTTGGTGTTGCTCCAGGCAATCCTCTTGCTGTATGTGAGTATGTGGTGGTCTTCTTGTTCAATTTTGATAAGTTCAACAGGTTTACCAAGCAGTTTTAGGGCAGTGTACATCTGTATGCTTTCTCCCGGGGGAACATTGGTGTCGGATGAGCCATGCAGCAGAAGCAGGGGTGTGGTGATCCTGTCGGCACTAAAAAGAGGACTCTGGTCAACGTACAGTTCCCTGTTGTTCCATGGGAAACTTCCCGCACTGGCTACGGCACTGTACCCGTAACCCCAGTAACCCTGGCCCCAGTAACTTGATATTGAGCTGATACCTGCATGGGAAATGGCTGCCGCAAATATATCAGTCCTTGTCTGCAGCAGCATGGTCATGAAGCCGCCATATGAAGCTCCCATGCAACCAACACGTTCAGGATCTATAAATGAATGGTCATCCAGGAACAAGGTTGTTCCCCTTATTATCTCATCTGCAACTGTCCGTCCCCAGTTATTCACGTGCCTTGCGGAAAATTCCTGGCCGAAGCCCGTGGCCCCCGAAGGCTGAAGTACATAAACCACATAGCCGTTGGCAGCGTACATGTTGAAAGGATAACGGCCGCCGAAGCTCCTGGAAACAGGATTGGTTCCCCCGTAGTAATATACAATCAGGGGATATTGTTTTGACTCATCAAAATCTTCAGGCAGATATACCCTCCCGGGGATCCTGATGCCTTCGCTGTTTTCAAAATCCCATTCCATATTTTCTCCGAAAACCACATTTCTGTAATTGTGTTTTTCAGTGTTTTCAAGCTCCAGGGAACTGCCTGTATTAAGATCAAGAAGGGAGACCCTGGGCGGAGAAGACATTCCCGACCCTGAGTAAGTCGCGTAAGGCTCATTACCGGAAAGCCTAATCCAGTTAATTACATCCTTCCCGGTATCAATTTTTGTAAAACTGCGGTCTTTGGTATTATACCGGAACAGATGCACATAATCTTCGTCTCCTGCTACCAGGTAAATGAAATTATCAGACCTGCTCCATGCTGCCTGTGAAATGGACGGGGCAAACTGCCTGGTAAATGGATCTGCGCTATTTTTTTTAAGATCATAGATATATGCCTGGGTATCATAATTGTTGGCTATCATTCCCTCGGGAATATTTTCTCCTTTGGATCCAAAAGCAGAGGGGCCGCCGGTAAAAAGAAGCTGCTTTCCGTCCGGCGAAAACTGACCCGATACGCTCCATTGCATATCTTTAAAAAGTGTATCAGCCTTTTTGGTTGCAAGGTCCATTAAAAAAACATCCTGCCTGGAATAAGGCCTTTCCCGGTAGTCGGGACGGCTCTGGCTGAATAATATCATCTTGCCACAGGGACTGATATCATGAAGGGATGTTGTAAGAAAGCCATGGGTAAGCCGTTCTTTTATACCGCTCTCTATGTCGACCCTGTAAAGAAAAAACCTTGTCCGGTATCCCGGAATCCGGTCTCGCATTCCCAATAGCCTGTTCAGGTCGCCTTCATTATCTGGGACCTCTTCCTTGATGGAATAAATTAGAAAGCTGCCGTCGGGCGACCAGGAATATGAACCAAAGTCCTCTACATCTTCCAGTAAGGCAAAATAATCGCCAGTATCCAAATCATATATCCATATCGTGGATTTGTTTTCCCTGGTTGTCCTGTATGAAATTATATTTTTTTCCGGGGCCCATGAAAAGGCATGGATGGAAGCATGCCTGAAAGAATGAACAATCTTGCTGTCGCTTACTCTTTTTATTTCCAGCCAGTTCTCAGATCTGTCAGAGGGTGGAAGTGTCCGTCTGTAATTTACTGCATAGAATTTTGCATCGGGCGAAAGAGTGGTAAGTCCGGCTTTGATTCCGTCCAGGAGATGATTGATATTCTTTCCCTGTTTTGGATTTATTTCAACCGTTGCATCCTTCTCCCGGGAATAAGAAGGCAGATTGATCATGCCTTTGATCTGCCAGGGGTTTTCATCCTTCTCTTTTATAAATGTATGGATGACCAGCAGATGTTTTCCCTTAGAGAGTTCCACCTCCCTGGTAAATTTTTTTGGTTCCGAACCGACTTTCTCACTGCCGCCGGAAAATCCCAAATTTGTTCCATTAAGGTAAACTTCCATCATCTGGGGGCTCGATATTTCCAGTTCAACTTCCATCCACCGGCCGATTGTAATGTAAGCCGCCAGATATGCTCTTTCATAGCTATTATCGAGGGTCCTTTCCAGATTAACAAAACCTGAATCATCAATTCCTGCAGTTGACCATTTTTTTTCCCTTTCGCGTTCACTTATCAACACCTTATTATATTCAGGATAATGGCCATTAAGATCAACAGGATTTAATTTAAAAAGGTCCTCTGCAGTGAAGGATTCTCCTTTAATGTTTTTTGTTTCTGAAAATGCAGGAAGATCAGGCCGGGGCCCTGAAACAACAAGCCATTCACTAACCGGTAGGCTACCTGCGGCCAGGTTAGAGGATAAAAGAAGGACAAAAGCCGGGAATATTAAACATCTTGAAATAAGGATGGAAAGTTTCATGATATTAGCATTGAGATTTCTGGAATTATTTATAACAGTGCTAAGTTAATATTTTTTGGTAATTTGGGTGAGGTGATTATTTTTGACCCTCATAAGCTTTATATTAAAATTTTCCATAATGAGAGCAGTTATTCAGCGTGTAAAAAATGCCACCGTAATAATAGATGAAGAAACAAAAACCTCTATAAGAGGGGGTTTGCTAATATTACTTGGAGTTGAACGTGAAGATAAACGGGAAGATGCGGATTGGCTGGCCAATAAGATTGCGGGACTTAGAATATTTGATGATGCCCGTGGAGTGATGAACCTTAATGTCTCCCAGACTAACGGGGACTTGATGGTGATCAGCCAGTTTACCCTGCATGCAAAAACCAGAAAAGGGAACCGTCCTTCCTATATACAGGCTGCACCTCCTGATCAGTCAGAGCCATTATATAGTTATTTTATTGAAAAAATATCCGGTGAATCCGGAATTAAAGCCAAAACAGGGACTTTTGGGGCTGAGATGGATGTTAACCTGGTAAATAGCGGACCGGTAACAATTATCATTGATACAAAAAATAAGGAATAACCAAAATGAAAATTTATTGATTGCCAGAGCTATACCTGATTTTAGTTAAATAATTAGTCCAAATCAAAATTTAATATCTGGCTTTTTATTTAACTCCTGTAAGTTTCAATATTTTTATTAATTTTGCAGCGAACTAGCAGCTGCATTTTCATGTTGGATAAATTTTATTCCGGTATCATATCATATCAATCTGCTGATTCAGATGTTAACCTAAGATCTGCGGGTGATCTGTCAGCAGCACAGGATATCAATGCACCCGCGGAGGCTGACACTGCCGGCGTTGTTTTTCCTGCCGATACGCTTGATGTTACCCTGCCTGACAGTTCTGAGGCTTCCCTGCCCGATACGCTTGATGTTACCCTGCCTGACAGTTCTGAGGCTTCCCTGCCCGATACGCTCGATGTTACCCTGCCTGACAGTTCTGAGGCTTCCCTGCCCGATACGCTCGATGTTACCCTGCCCGATTACCCACATGGTTATGTAAGTGAGGAAGATGAAACAACCGGGGAGCCAATTATTGAAGTTCGTGATGAACTTCAACAAACAGATCAAATAATCCCTGCAAGTCAGCCAGAATCAGTCGAAAAGGAAAAGGTTTTTAAATATGATGCTTCATATTATTTGAACTCCGAACCCCAAACTCTCTTTTTAAGTGATCACCTTTTTCCTCCTTCATCCCGTACAAAGGTGACAGGACCTTCCGGGGGAGAGGTTTTTATTGGAAATGAAACCGGGGTTACAAGTGAATCATCACTCGAATACAAGGCCTACCTGCAAAGTGATATTCATATAAAGAACACCGATCTTTCATATTCCTCGTTAGCCTGGATGCCCGGACTAGTTATATTATCACTTTTACTGCTTACCTGGATCAAGGTTATATATATACAGTTCCTTACACCTGTTCTTGTTTCGGCATTCAATTACAAGACAGCGACAAAGCTTTATAATGAAAAAAATGCACCGGCCCAGAATGCATTTATAATCCTTCACCTCATATTTGCCATCAATGCCGGATTATTTATTTTGTTTGCTGCTGATTATTTTGATTTTAGAAATCCGGATAGCAGTCCCCTCCTTTTTTTCCTGGGAAGCTCCATAGTCATTCTCCTTTTATTTGCATTTAAATCTGTTGCTCTCACCACGATTGGTTTTTTGTTTGACAATTCGAAAATATTTTCCGAGTATAAACACAATATCTCCCTGTACAGCAAGATATACGGAATAGTGCTTTTGCCTGTTGTTGTAGGAATAATTTACATGGATGATTTTATTCTCAGTGAACTTATTTACACCGGTTTGATCCTGGGAGCAGCAATTTATTTATTCCAGCTGATAAGAGGGCTGGAGATCATTATTAAAAAAGGTGTTTCTGTTTTTTATTTGATTTTATATCTTTGTGCATTCGAAATTTTACCAATACTCGTTCTTTATAAATTGTTTTTGGAATTATTTATTTAATTAAAAGGACTGAACTGTTTTTCCACAAAAACTCTATGGCCTTGAAGATAAAAAAGATATTGGTCTCACAACCGAAACCTGTGAATGACAAGTCTCCTTACAAGGAGCTGGCGGAACGAAATAATCTCAAAATTGATTTCCGTCCCTTTATTAACGTTGAAGTAGTTTCAGCTAAAGAATTCCGGCAGGATCGTATTGACATACTTGAGCATACTGCCATTATTTTTACAAGCCGGACCGCCATTGATAATTTTTTCCGGATTTCCGAAGAATTGCGAATTACCGTACCCGATAGTATGAAGTACTTTTGCATGTCTGAATCTATCGCCCACTATTTGCAAAAATATATTGTATACCGGAAACGTAAGATTTTTTATGGATCCAATGTGTTTAAAGATCTGGTTGAACAGGTAATAGTTAAACATTTGTCAGAAAAATTTCTGGTTCCTCTTTCAGATATCCATAAGCCTGAAATCCCCCGTATACTTGAAAAAAACAAGATCAGGTTTACTAAGGCCATTCTTTACAGGACCGTGAGCAGTGATCTTTCCGATCTGAGCGATGTCAACTATGATGTTCTGGTATTTTACAGTCCCTCCGGCATAAAATCATTATTTCAAAATTTCCCGGATTTTGAACAGAACAATACTAAAATCGCCTGTTTTGGCCCCCATACCGCAAAGGCGGTAAAAAAAGCCGGTTTGCGCCTGGATATCTCAGCTCCTTCACCAAATGCTCCTTCCATGACTATGGCTCTTGAGCATTTCATTAAGGAATACAACAAAAACGGAAGTGCAAAATGATCTGACAATGTTTTAAGGGTGATATATTATTGGGTTGTCGTATTTTTTATTTCACTGGCGTGATCCTGTTCCATGATCAATTTAAGCAGCTTCAGGATTAATTTCCGGATCAGTTTTCCTGAACCGGCGACATAACGATGTCTGAAATATGGCGCATCAGATCTATTGTATAATCACCCATATATGGGCCAAACCAGCCCATTGTTTTAGATTCGTATTCATCAAGATAATAATACTTTCCGGGAACAATATACCCTACCATACCTCCATTGAAACTTGTGACATTAGAATCAAATCCCTTTGCGGCAAGGTAATTTTTAATCTGA
>SLPB01000056.1 GCA_007132225.1 Bacteroidales bacterium
TGCTTCAGGTTGAATGTTATTTTCAGCCAGAAAACCCTCGAGCAATCTTTGCTCATGCTTTTCAGGATCGCGTATCACATCAAGTAATTCAACATCATAAATAAGCGTGGAATAGGGAGGTACAATTCCATGATCGGAAGAACCAAATCCCAGCTTGGAGGGGATAATAATCCTTGATGTCTCGCCCTGCTTCATAAGCAAAATCCCTTCAACTAAGCCGGTAATACCAAGCCTTCCCAGCTCAAACTTGGCAGGACCAAAAACCCTGTCCGGATGATACAAATCATGAGCCTTGGCAATATCTTCATCACTGGTTTCGAATACCGTTCCATCAATAAGTGATCCCGTGAAATTAATTCTGATAAAATCAGTAAATAAAGGGTTTGCTCCGTCTCCCTCATTCAATGTAATATGGTAGAACCCGCTTTCAGTTTGTTCAATATCCGAATATCCCTGATCTGAAAGATATTGTTTCAGTCTGATCATTTCCTTTTCACTGCCGTCTTCATCTTTATTGCAGGAAAACAGTAAAAATGACCCCATCAACAAAACAACCATTAACCTGCTTAAAACTTTCACCTTCCTCATAATTTTAAAATTAAGTTATTACCGTAATTTCTTTAACTGATACTAATAAGTTCGTTTATTTAGACGATTCACTTTACACTTAATACTTCCACTTCAAAAACCAGCGATGTGTATGGCGGTATAATCCCCGTGGAAGAGCCCTTTTTGCCAAATGCCTGGTCCGAAGGCAATATCACTACTGCTCTTTCCCCTTCATGCATCATGCCAATAGCTCTCTCCAGTCCTTCAAGGACCTGCCACTCCTGGCTGTAAACAAATTGAAATATCTCATCACGCTTCCGTGTCGAATCAAAAAATTCACCGTTAAGGAATTTACCTTCATAATGGATTTCAACAGTATCTCCTGCTTCAATTGCCTTGCCGGTTCCCTTGTCAAGGGTAACAAAATATATGCCTAAACTATCCGGTTTAGCCATTATTTGCTTTTCCTGAATAAACTGCCTGATTTTTGTCTGCTCATATTCGTTAAGATCTTCAATCCAGACAAGAAAATCTTCCTCTTCATTAATATATTCTTCTTCATTTTGAATGTCCAGCAGGTTTGCGGAAATTTTTACCGGAGCGGATTCATCAAAGAACTGAGGGAGTTTGCTTCCCAGGGTAATGGTAAAAAAATCATATGCATCAATAATAAAATCAGCCTCATCACCAACACTCATCATTGCGAAGCACTCTTCAACAGAGCCCCTGTAAGATGGTTTTTCAAGCCTGAATTTTCTGCGTGCATTAAAGAAAACGGAATCACTTATTGTACTGTAACGCAGATCAACAGTTATATAGTCTCCGGGAACTGGACTATTATGCACTTCCCCGAGTGAATTTAATCTGTAATGAATTCCTGAGGGGCTTCTGTTGAACCCGGGATATTCCGAATTGCGATTACAGGAATGAATACTTAATGCAAGCATAAGCAAAACAAATAGCAGGAACCATTCCCGTTGTTTAGATTTTCCTGAAGGAAACATCACTGATTATATATGTGATTCAAAAAAAAACAACTTACTTCTCAGAGACATTTGTTATCTCAATTTCATATATTAAAACTGCCCGCGGGGGAATCCTGTTTTGATCGCCTATCAAACCATGTGCAAGAAATGAAGGCAAAACAAACCGGGCCCTGTCCCCTTCCCTCATCATAAGCACCCCCTCTTCAAGTCCCGCTTCCACGCCTCCCTGGCCAACCCTGAAACTCCTGGGTCCGTCATTGTCAGAGCTGTAACATATCCGGCCATCAAGAAGGCTCAACTTATATTCCATTGTAATGGTCCGGCCTTTTTCTATTTTAGTGCCGTTGCCATGCTCAAATATCTGGTATCCCAGTCCGGTTTCACTGAATTCTATATCCCAGTTTCTGCGTTTTACATATGCCTCAATAAGTTCCATATCTTTTCCTGCCAAAAACCGGTTAGCTCTCAAAAGATCTTCTTTTTTAACCCGAATATCCTTTCCCTGATCAGATGCTTCTGAACCACTACCGGAACAAGATGTCAACAAATGAAAAAAAAACAGACTGAATAAAAATAAATTGAATTTGCGGGTCATTGTCACAAAAAATTAAGCAAATATAATTATCCGGACATAAATTCAGGTAATCCTGAAACAAATTTCTTTATTGTATCCGTCAGGTTAAGTTTTGATTCACCACCTGATGCATTCACATGTCCACCTCCATTAAAATAGTTTGATGCAAATATGTTTGTATCGATCTTTCCTTTTGAACGAAATGAAATCTTGATATGATCATCATTTTCCATAAAGAATGCAACAAAATCAACTCCTTTAATTGAGAGCGGATAATTGACAAAGCCCTCGGCATCTCCCCTGATATAATTATAAAGTTTTTTTTCCTTTATAGTTAAACTTAAATAAGCTGTTTTATATTTCTTTACGACAACCATTTTTTCATCCAGGCAATATCCAAGCAACCTCATCCGGCTTTCAGAAAAATTGTCATAAACCATTGAATATATATGATCCTTATCAATACCCCTTTTAAGTAATTGTGCCAATACCCTGTAAGTTTCAGGTTGTGAAGAGTTAAAGTTGAATGAACCCGTATCCGACATTATTCCGGTGTAAAGACAGGTTGCCACAATCCTGTCAACTAGTTTAGGGTCACCCCGTAACTCAATCATCCTGAAAATAAGTTCAGCGGTGGAGCTCGAAAGGGTATCAGAATAAATAAAATCAGCAAAATCACCGGGTTTGGGGTGATGGTCTATAACAATCTTGTATGCCCCGGATGCATTAATAAATTCCTCAACCTTTCCGGATCTTTGGGGCACGTTGAAATCTAGCAAAAAAAGTATATCGGCATTAACTATAATACTTTTGGCCAGAGCTTTTTTCTTACTGAAAAGAATTACATTTTCATTTCCCGGCAGCCATTTCAAAAAATCAGGATAATCATTGGGCATGACAATTTTGCTTTCAACCCCTGAATTTCTGAGGTAATGATAAAGTGCCAGGGCTGATCCCAGGGCATCCCCATCAGGATTTACATGACTTAATATAGCAATTGACTTTGCCTGGCCGATCCGGTGGTTAAGCAATTCTGTAAGTTCAAGTTTGTCTGTACTCAAAATTTTACTATTTTTAACCTATACGTTCGTTAATAATAATTGCAAAAATACAGTTTTTAAAATAAAAGCATATTGTCATTCAATAATTACTCCTTTCAGAGATCGTGTTAATTTATATTTATTCGTTTTTTATCTATTAAAAATTAAAATAATGACCGGTAAACATACCTTAACAATCATCAAACCCCATGCAGTAATTAATAATAACACCGGGGCCATTCTTCATATGATAAATGAGGCCGGGTTTAATATCATTGCCATGAAAATGACCAGGTTAACACCTTCTCAAACAAGCGAATTTTACCGGGATCACAAAGAAAGGGAGTTTTACAGACCCCTGGTGGAAATGATGTCTTCAGGACCAGTAGTTGTGGCTTTACTTGAAAAAGATGATGCTGTCAACGGACTGCGGGCACTGGTAGGCAATACGGATCCGGAAAAGGCAGGTTCCGGGACAATAAGAAATCTGTTTGGTGTATCCATGAGGGAGAACGCAATACATGCTTCAGATTGTGAAGAAAATGCACTGCGGGAGTACCGGTTTTTCTTTTCTGAAATGGAAAGATTTTAACCGGCATTAATTTATGCAGGTTCAAGGTTTAATCATTTGTATCTGCAGCAAATTTTTGCGGATATTTCGGGTGTATGGTTTTATAAAAATTTTTCATACTCTTCATGTCCTGGGCTAAATCACCGGTTAAAGGCAAAAGTTTACCAACCCCTACATGTTTCTTCTTATAATCACAGAAACCAAGCAGAACAGGCACTTTTGCCCCCATAGCAATTCTGTGAAACCCGGTCTTCCATTCTGTTACTCTTTTTCTTGTCCCCTCGGGTGTGAGTGTCAGAATAAATGAATCCCTGTTATTAAACTCACTTATCATCTGATCAACAATTTCTGTTTTACTGTCCCGGTCCACCGGAATACCTCCCAGTGCTCCAAGCAATTTTCCAAGCGGGAAATAAAAAAGCTCTTTCTTAATCATTATTTTAGACTTTATCCCCCTGGATAAAAAAAACAGTTGACCGATTACATAATCCCAGTTACTGGTGTGCGGAGCAACGATAATAATGTATTTTTTTTCTTCAGGGACAGGGCCCACCATTTTCCAGCCCCAGATATCCAGTATAAATTTACTAAGCCTTGGAATCATTATATTAATTTGAGAATTATTAAGATGTTTCCCGCTCAGACTCTTTGCCAGGTAGAACTTTTTCAGGCTTTTCACTCTTGCCGGCGGATGAATCTTTAAACCCCTCCCGGTCCATCTTACCCCATGCCTTTTTGCCCCGCAGATAATCCCAGTTGCCCTTAATCGCCCATGCTACTGTTAGCGGATGGAAAAAAAATGGTTCAAAAAATGCTGTTCCAATTAACTTAAGCACATCTCTTTTTCTTTCATATTTATGATAAGTCATTTCTTCAAAAAGAACTGCCCATATTGAAAGCGAGACTGCAAAGGTATAGACAAATGTAAAAAGCAGGATAACAAACGGCCAGTTTGGTGTGCTGAAGATCACATAAAAAAGAAAAAATAAGAGGGCGAAAAATTCAATTATGGGAGCCAGCCATTCAAAAAAGAACCAGTAAGGATAACCAAGCAATCCAAATATGCCGTACTTACGGCCAAAAAATATCTTTTTGTGCTTTAAAAGTGTCTCGGCAGTCCCCCTTGTCCATCTGTTTCTTTGCCGGCCAAGCACTTTAAGGCTTGAAGGCACTTCAGTCCAGCACAGAGGATCGGGAATATATGTAACCTTATATTTTTCTCCATTATCAGACATATATCTTCTCATCCTTACAACAAGTTCCATATCCTCTCCTACAGTTTCAATGCTGTACCCTCCGCATTTAATAACAGTTTCCCTGTCGAACAATCCCAGGGCCCCTGATATCAGCAATAAGCCATCAAGTCTGGCCCATGCCATACGTCCCATTAAAAATGCACGTGTATATTCAAGCACCTGGACCCTTGCAAGGAATTTCCGGGGCAGGTTTACCTTTTTTATCTGCCCGCCCTGAATGTCACTTGAATTTGCTATCCTGACCACCCCTCCGGCACCGATAACTTTTTTGTCTGTCTCTTCAAGAAAGGGCTTGACCATTTTCAGCAAAGCATCGGGTTCCATTATAGAATCAACATCTATGCTGCAGATAAGCTGGTTATGTGATACATTGATGCCGGCATTTAAAGCATCAGCTTTTCCCCCATTGATCTTATCAATAACAATTAGATTATAAAATGAGCGGTTCTTTGATTTGTAAACGCCCCTTATTCTCTGACAGGGTATCCTGTAATCAAAAAAATAATTGACCTTTTCCAGGTCGTATGCCTGCATTATCTTATTAAATGAATCATCAGTACTGCCGTCATTAACAACAATAACTTCAAAGTTATTGTAATATAAAGACAACAACGCCCGTACGTTTTCCACTATGGTCCTTGATTCATTGAAAGCAGGAGCTATAACTGAAACAGAGGGCGTTAACGGAGATAAAATTATTGAATTGTAATCAACATAACTGTTCTTTCTCAGATATACCCGTAAAGTTACAGCTGAAAAAACTGCAAGCAAAAAATATGCAGTGAAAATAAAAATAGTTATCAGGAGTATTATATTGCTAAGTACCCACCCCAGAATATCGAGTATGTGCTGCATTTTATATACGTTTATCCAGTACGTGCTTAATAATGATCTTGTAATTCTTGTAATCCGAATGCATTAATTTATCAAGAGCTTTTTCACCTGGATCTCCCATGTCCCGTATTGCCCTGGCTGCCTCGATCTGTAATTGAACATCATCTTCCTTGTCTATTACCATAATAAGAAATCTCAGTGCGGACAAATCCGAGATCCTGCCCAGGGCAATGACAATCTCAAGAAGATTTTCATAAATTTCAGATTTATAGTGATGCTTTAATGGGATAACCGCTTGTTTTATCCTAAGCTCTCCAAGAACAAATATTGCATTATTTCTTATCTCGGGATCTTTGTCATCCAGAAGTCTGACTATTTCCATCCAGGCCTCCTTTTGTTTAAATACCCTTATCATCTTCATGGAAAAAATAACAACCGTTTTGTTGCTGGAATTAAGCCAGCGTTTAAATTTGGGAATTTCCAGATTATGATTTACAATCATTTCATGAACATTAATCTGTTCCCACATGGTAAATGGACGTTGCAAATGATCAAGAAAACTAAACCGGTCTTCATCATTCAGGCGTACCATTGCCAGTTGGGCCTCCATCCGTAATATGCTGTTATTACTGTGAAGGCACCGGACTATTTCCTTGTTGGCATCTTTTATATTCATAAAGGCCAATTCCCGAAATCCCTTTATTTTAATGTGCCATTTCCTGCTTGATGCCTTGATCCTGGAATCAACATCCAGGTTGAGCCTGTAATAAAGTTTACGAAGATTATCCGCCGCATCACCTGAAAGATTAACAATAAGGTCCCTCATTTCTTCCATCAGTATTAATCTTTTAAAATCATCTGCCGCAATAGCACTTATTTTGTTTGGAGTCTGTGCAGATTCATCATCGTTAAACAGGTAATCCATTAAAAGCGACTGATATTTTTCTTTGAGTTCCTGTCTCATCCTTTCTTCGCTTTCCATTTGATTGCGATGAAAAAGAATAAATACAAGCAAAATTATCATGGATATACTGGAGTATATTGTAACAATTATTAACCCCCGGATCAAAGCAGTGTGTTGATCAAAATCCACATGTTTTAAAAAAAAGATTCTCATGTTATTTCCGGACCTGGATTCAATTTCAGATATGCCCTGGGAACTATGATTATTGACTCTCAATGCAAATGACAGGGAATCAGGAACAACAAGAAAAAACATAATTCCCAGGCTCATTATAACCAAATATCTGCTGCTAAAAAGTCTGATATTAATAATGAGTCTCATTTCCGGATTAAAAGTAAATTTATAGTTACAGTGATTTTCAATTATCAATATCAGAAAAAATATCTTAATCCCAGATTAATTCTCCACCTGTTCCGGTATGAACCTTCAATGAATTCTTCATATTCATATCTCAGACTGCCACGCATAAGGTAATTTAAGGAAAAGCCTTTGCTGAGTTCAGCACCTATACTTGCAGTATTCAAAAATATTCTCTCGTCGGGATCCAGAAAAGTTTCATCGGGTAAAAAACCATAACCAAATATAATCCCCGCATATTCATCGGCAGAATTAAAATATTTCCTTGCATTAAAATACCACGAAGAGGATACCTGATCATCGTTTGGAAGGATATATGTTCTTAATGAAAACCACATATTTTCATAGTATTTACCAGCAGACCCCGTATAAAACAGATAAGAATCATCCCAGTATAAAAAACGCAGTCCAAGAGAAGCTTCATAGCCTAGTGGCAAAGCCCTGAAATACTCAAAGGCTGCCCGGTGCTCAGGAAAAACCATGCTTTGGGAATATGCATAATTAAGTAAAGAATAAGAATCTGATGATATAATTGGGTAAGATTCAACTTCATACTGAAGTGAAGGATATTTTGTTAAGCCAGTCCCGTCAAAATAAACATTTGCAAAATTTACTTTTCCGGTCAGTGATCCCCAGGGGTTATGGTGAGAATACCCGGCAGTACCCATATGGAAATGCCTTGAATAAGGGTCCTGAAAAAAATCTCCGTAATAACCAGCCAGAAGATAATTATTATCGCGATAGTAATACAATTCCGGTTCATTTAGATTATCCATTAATTCTGGAGCTTCCTGATTATCGGGATTAATTTCTAGCAGGTATTCAAGAATTTCCACTGCTTCCTCTCTCGATCCATGGAGCAGGTAAGCTTCTGCTTTTTTAAGCATAAAAACTTCATCACCGGGGTGGTAATTAAGAGCATTGGCAGCATTGCCGGCAGCCTGCAGGTAGTTGCCGGCCCACAACTCAATATCAATAAGTGCTGATAGTGCGTCATGGTAATCCGGAAGGGCATCTGTTACATTTATCAAATAAATCCGTGCTGAATCATATTGCTTTTCCCATGCATAAATTCTGCCAGCCAGAACAGAGGCGTCATAATAAAATTCATTTCGCTGAAGGAGAAAAAGGGAAATTTTGAGAGCTTCCTTATGATCGCCATCATGGGCGGAATTCAGGGCCCTGATAAACAGACTGTCATCAGGGAACCTGTCATACTGTATTTCCTGCCGGGCATGAATACAAGTGCCAGCCAGAAAAAAGGCAACTACAAAAAAAAATATGGACTGATCAAAGCGGCGCATTTATTGAATTAATTATTATGGAATTTAAAGAACTTTCAGGGTTTTATTGTTTATTTTGAATCTTGCATGCGGGGTTCATGAAAACAGATTTAACCATGAGCAATAACTGCTTAAGATGAAAAGGTTTTGTTACATAATTATTAACCCCCAGGCTAAGGGCAAGTTTTCTTGTATTACCAATATTCACTTTGGTGAGCATTATTATTTGCAAATCCATTTGAAGATCGTTCCTGGCAAGATGCACAAGTTCCAGTCCGCTGTTATATGGCATATGCTGATCGGTTATCATCAGTCCAATTTCATTAACGTTCTCCTTTAAAAGGTCTGCACCGGTTTTGCCGTCCGGAGCAAGCAGGACTTCGTACCCTTCTTTTTTCAATCCATATTCCAGGGTCTTCAGAGTAATCAGGTCATCTTCACATACCAGTATTTTCATATGCGCAAATTATAGATATAAAAATTAATTATCTGCATATTAATATATTATTCTGATTTTGTCATATTTTTTAATCTTAAAATAAGTTTATATAAAAGGCTTTGCACAAAATCTTCAACTACCGATGAGATTTGTAATACTTCATTGCTTCCGGCAAAAAGTCCTTCATATCTTTAATTCTGGTAGCTGAACTGGGATGTGTACTTAAAAATTCTGGCGGCGCTGAACCTCCGGATAATTGCTCCATTCGTTCCCAGAAGGAAATTGCTTCTGCGGGGTTATAACCGGCCATGGCCATGAATATCAAACCAAGTCTGTCAGCTTCTTTTTCATGTGTCCTTGAATAGGGTAAAAGAACCCCAACGGCTGATCCGGCACCATAGGCTGTCAGGAACATATTACGTGTTTCTTCCGGTTTTTCTCTCAGGGCAACGGATAAAGCCATCCCCCCTGTTTGCACAAGCAATTGCTGACTCATCCTTTCATTACCATGTCTTGCAACTACATGTGCAATTTCATGTCCCATAACAACCGCTATGCCTTCATCATTGCGCGTTACTGGTAAAATACCGGTATAAAAAACTATTTTGCCGCCCGGCATCGCCCATGCATTTACCGCATCGTCTTCAACAAGATTGAACTCCCAGTCAAAATCCCTTATTTGTGATTGCAGTCCCTGGGACCGGAGATAATCCTCAACTGCAGCAGATATACGCTCACCAACATTTTTTACCTGTTGTGCCTGCCTGCTGTCGGTTGAAAGCTTGTGGGCCGAGAGAAACTCATTATAACTGGTAAGGCTCATATTTGAAAGCACAGATTCGGGCAGAAGGGCTACCTGTCTTCTGCCGCTCAAGGGAACCCTCTGGCAGGAATGACTCATTAACTGAAAAAACAAAAGAACAATTGGTAATAATAGAAGCCTTTTTCTCATAAATGAATTAATAATGCAATTTAATGAAGTATTCGATAAATTTTATGATACAATCGATCTGATCAACCGACCGGCTATGTTCAGATGCTCAAAAGTATAAAAAAAATTGATGTCTGATCCGGGTAAATTTGGAATAAATCCTCCTGCCTGTTAGCCGGAAGCCTTATAACAAGACTGATTTTTAAGTTAATCAAGTGAAAGATAATTATTTTGTTGTGCTGAATGCTGAGGCCTGAGCAGATCATTAATGGTTTTGACCGGGTTGAAAGTTGAAAGCGGAACTTCCACAAAAACAGTGTTCCAGTCCGCCATAGCCCCGTTCCATAATCCGGGAAGTTCAAGAGCCCTCAGTTTCCTTCCCTCCATAAATTTATTTGAAATAAAGCCGGTATTTGCATCCCGGAAGCGGCTTAAATCATACTTGTTTCCTTTGTGATTTTTGATACTGCACACAAGGTCCACGGGATTGAAATGTGTGGAAGCATTAAAAAGTTTTTTCATCAAAGGATTTGATAAATTTACCTGCGAGCTTTCCACTATCTGCAAAGATACCGACCCGTCACTGTTTTTCACCCAGAAAGGACCCCCTCCGGGTTCACCCGCATTTTTGACCATGCCGCATATTCTCAGAGGCCTGTTTAATTTAGAAATTAAATACTTTTTGAAGGCATCAGGGGTCCATTGGTCAATTCCCCAGGGAGAAACGGTAAAAAGCTCATCTTCAAGAAATATTTTTATCTCCTCCAGTACCCCATCCTCATTCACATTGTTATTTTCCAGTGCATTCAGGTAATAAAATATTCTGTCCCTGAAAGATAATAACATTCCGCCAAGTGCTTTCTTATACTTTACTGACTCATCCTTAAGGTGATCAGGTACTACATTGTCAATATTCTTAATAAAAATTATATCTGCATCAAGTGAAGCAAGATTTTCCAAAAGGGCACCATGACCACCGGGTCTGAACACCAGTCTGCCGCTATTATCACGCAAAATATTATTATCGGTATCAACCGCAATGGTATCAGTGGATGGTTTCTGGGTGGAAAAGCTTACTGAAAATTTCACTCCGTATTTCTTTTCATGGGCCTCTTTAATTTCATTGTATAAATTTTCAAATAATTCCTGATGTTCCGGTGATACTGTGAAATGTATTCTGACAATATCATTTTTATCCCTGCAATACAATGCTCCTTCCACCAGATGTTCCTCAAAGGCCGTATGCAGATGATCACCGTAGTTGTGAAAAGTCAACAGTCCTTTGGGCAAGTAGCCGTATTTCAGACCATCCTTATTTAGCAGGCATTTAAAAACAGGAGCAAAATCTCTTGAATTTATTAGTTCCTCTATATCCAGTCCTCTGTTTTTCAGAGAAGATTTCAGTTCATTATAAAAAGCAAACTGTGAAAGGCCTGATACAAATTTATCAACGCTCTTATTTACCGGATCATTCTCCTTCTTCTCAATAAAATCATAAAGATATTTAAACATCCGGGTAGCTGCTCCGGAGGCAGGAACAAATTTTAATACTCGTTCACTTTTAGCCCTGGATTGATAAAGCTGAATAAAATCATTAAGTGTTTCTTTACCTGATTTTAAAATGCCATCCTCCAATGTGGCGGGTTTAGCTATTTGTAAATATGGAAAACCTTCCCTGAACCTTGATAATTGCTGGTCAACGGTTTCAACAGAAATACCCTTTCTTTTTAAATCCTGATAATCTTCCTTCGTGAATTCTGCCATACAATATTTTTTTAAATACTCGATAAAACACCATGATAATAGATGAATACCGGAGATATAGAAAAGAAATATTAATTGTTTTTAATGGAAAACTCCCTGCCTGCTCTCATGGCCTGAAGATTAATTTCAACTGTATCATTTCCTTTCCTTTCGAATATTCCGGCAATTCCCGATTCAAAAATTTTATAATCAATATCAATAAATGGAGTTGCTGCACCCAGCACAACCATATTTGATGATCTGGGTGATCCTATCTCCCGGGCTATTTCATCTGCATCTATTATGATATTATTCTTAAGGGACTTAATCTCAGTTATAATTTCCGCGCTGCCGGGATAATTATTTATATTTTTCACAGGTGTGGTATTGGTAACCACCCAGCCACCTTCAGTCAGCCACGGTAAATACCTCAAAGCTTCCATGGGTTCAACTGATAAAATAAGGTCAGCTCCTCCCCGTGGAATAAGGTCCGAGTAAATTTCCCTGTCAGAAAGCCGGAGGTTGGATACCACTGCACCTCCTCTTTGACTCATCCCATGCACTTCCGACTGTTTAAGCTGAAGATTACTGTTTATAGCAGCCAGGCCGATGCAGGCTGCTATAGATAAAATTCCCTGACCACCTACCCCGGCTATAATAATGTCTGTCTTCATTTCATTATGATTTAATTGTTCTTACCTCTTTTCTTCTCCTGTTTGCGACCTGGATACACTCCCGTCTGGCAATTATCACTGATACTCCCCTGTAGGCAAATTCTTCCTTCATAACAGCAACGTTTTCAGCATGATTCTTTTTCAGTGGAATAATAAGCCTGATATGTTCAGGCAGCACACCTATTCCCCTGCATATATCCTCAATCCTTCCTGTAGCAGATGATGCCTGGCCGCCTGTCATGCCGGTGGTTGAATTATCACCTATAATTACAGTGATGGGTGATTGATCATTAACCGCATCAAGTAATCCCGTCATCCCGGAATGGGTGAAAGTAGAGTCGCCTATAACACAAACTGATGGATGAAGACCTGCATCAGCTGCACCTTTGGCCATGGTTATGGATGCACCCATATCAACACATGAATTAATTGCACTGAAGGGAGGAAGAGCACCAAGGGTATAGCACCCAATATCTGAGAATACCCGGCCGGGGCCGTAGGTTTCAATTGCCTCAATCAAAGCATTGTACATATCAATATGACCGCATCCCTTACATAAGGAGGGAGGCCGGTTTTTAACAACACCGGGCACCGAAGGTCCTTCCATTACACTAAATCCCAGTGCTTTGGCAACGTGATCGGGATTGAGCTCACCTTCCCGCGGCAAGCTTCCGTCAAGTCGACCTGTAATCTTTTTATCACTTCCGGGAAAACCTTTCAGGAATTCTTCCACGAGAGGATAACCCTCTTCCAGTATAAGTAAACTGTCACACTGATCTTTAATTTTCCGGATCAACAAACGGGGCAATGGATATTGGGAAATTTTAAGTACAGGATGATCCAGCTTTTTTGCGTGAACGATTTCCATGAGATAATTGTATGCTAATCCGCAAGCAATGAATCCTATGGAATTGTCATTGCCCTGAAAAAACTGATTATAACCTGAATGCTCAGACTCCTTTTCAATTTCAGGCTGATATGAGAGCAGGTTGCTGTAACGCTTTCTTGCAATCCCCGGCAATAAAATAAACTGCATGGGATCAGCCGGCAGGCCCAGAGTTTTCTTATCAAGTGTTTCTTTACCTTTTACCGCGGCCCGGGAATGAGACAGTCTTGTAGTTATCCTGATCATAACGGGCAGTCTGAATTTTTCAGATAACTCAAAACCATGAAATACCATATCATAAGACTCCTGTTGATTTGATGGTTCAAGCACAGGGATCATGGCAAATTTACCATAAAACCTTGAATCCTGCTCATTCTGTGAGGAGTGCATCGAAGGATCATCTGCCACCACTATCAGAAAACCTCCGTTTACACCGGTTACGGCAGAATTCATAAAAGGATCGGCAGCAACATTCAAACCAACATGCTTCATGCATACCATTGTGCGTTTTCCTGCGTATGACATACCCAGGGCGGCCTCCATAGCGGTTTTTTCGTTGGCTGACCACTGGCAGAAAATCTCATGCGCAGGGGAACTTACTGATTTTTGTACATATTCCATGATTTCTGTGGACGGAGTTCCGGGATAAGCATATATACCCGAAATGCCTGCATCCATACCTGCCTGTGCAATAGCTTCATCACCAAGCAACATTAATTTATCCATATCATTCTTTTTTAGCTGCTATAATACATCAAAAATATAAATATAAAACGTGTTAAAAAACATGTTGCAATCAGAGGAAATTATGCGTGCTAGTAGTAAACTGTGACACAGATCGTTCTGCTCCCGCCATAATTCCTGAATTCACACAGAAATACGCCCTGCCAGGTTCCGAGGTTCATCCGGCCCCTGGTTATCGGGATATTTACTGAAACTGATAGGAGGCTGGATTTTATGTGTGCCGGCATGTCATCAGGTCCTTCAACTGTATGTATATACCCCGGGTCATTTTCGGGCACAAGCTTATCAATGGCATATCCCATGTCCCTTGCTACGTCAGGATCTGCATTTTCATTGATAGTTATAGCTGCGGAGGTGTGTTTGATAAAAAGATTAAGCAGCCCGGATTCGGGTAAATCCTTAAGATTCTTTTCAATATGGCCTGTTATAAGATGAAAACCCCGTTTGAACGGGGGAAGGATGATATCAAATTGATTTATCATATTTATGGCTATTTAAAATTACCGGAGGATCACATAGTTTGCAGAAACAATTCTTCATTGTAAATGTTTACAATAATATATTAATATATTTACATGGCAAATTCATATCATTTAACAGGTTATTTAATATTACAATAAATTTTGTCTATTTTTAACCCGGTATGAATTTTGTAGTATAATTTAAGGACAAAATTAAATTTTTATGTACCGTTTACCCGGCTTTAAATTCCTGTTTTTTATATTACTTCTGTCTGTTTCTGTTAAAGTTCTTGAGGGCCAGCAAAGTTCAGGGGAAGCCATACAAATAAGCGGAATTATCCGGGATGAATTTAAGAACCCCCTCCCCTTTTCCCATATTATTGTTTTAAACGCAGGCAAAGGCACCATTGCCGACCGAAGGGGCAGGTTTTCATTTGTTGTTTATCCCAATGACACACTGGTGTTTTCATCTATGGGATATGAAAGAAAACAGGAAATAGTTCCCGACGATCTTGATGGGGTGCATTATTCTGTTGACATCCAGCTTCCCAGGGACACATTTGAAATAAAGGAGGTTACTGTATTTCCATGGGCCACTTATGAAGAGTTCAAGGAAGCTTTTATTGCGCTGGATCTTCCTGAAGACGATTACGACAGGGCCCTTGCAAATATTGCCCTTATACAAACATGGATGGAGCTCGAAGGATTGCCTGTTGATCCGGCAGCAAGTTTCCGTATTGCAATGCAACAACATCATAACCGTAATATGTACGCAGGCCAACCCCCCAACAATCTTCTGAATCCTTTTTCATGGGCGAGATTTATAGACGCCATAAGAGATGGAAAATTTCAAAGATAATAACTATATTATAATCTGGCAGTTATGCCGAAAGTATTTCATCACCCCCCATTGCCAGGTAAACCAACATTTTATTTACTACATAATCATAATTTAGGTTTACAAATGCAATTTTACTTACCACGGTTTTTTATTTTATTATTAATCCTGATATCGTTTTTTCAAAATCCTGTTTTATCCCAGGTTCCCCAATCGAGACTTTATGGAAATATCACAGATGAAGAGGGTGAGGCCCTTCCACTTGCAAACATAAGCATATCGGGAACCCCGCTTGGTACCGTTAGTAACAGGAATGGCGAGTACAGTTTCCATGTTCCTTCAGGCAGGGAGCTGACAGTAGTAGTTACAATGATAGGGTATAAAACTGAACAGGAAGTCTTTATTGCTGAACAAGGCGAAAATAAACAATTGGATTTTGCACTTGAATTAACCACAGAACGGATAACTGAAGTTTTAATTTACAGGCAGAAGGAACGGGAAGGAAGTCTTGTTAAACTGGATGCCCGGTCCCTGGAGGTGATGCCTGCTACCGTTAACGGCATTGAGAACCTGCTTAAAACAATGCCCGGGGTTTCAGGTCGTGGCGAATTCACTTCCCGGTATTCGGTCAGGGGAGGAAATTTTGATGAAAACCTTGTCTACGTTAACGGGATCGAAATACACCGTCCCCAATTGGTCCGGTCAGGACAACAGGAGGGGCTCAGTTTTGTCAATCCTGACCTTGCGGGCTCAGTCAGGTTTTCCGCCGGCGGTTTTGGTGCCCGTTATGGAGACAGGATGTCTTCGGTCCTTGATATAGCCTACAGAGAACCAACTTCCTTTGCAGCATCAGCATCAGCCAGCCTGCTGGGTGCTTCCGCCCATATAGAAGGTGTTTCAAAAAACCGAAGGTTTAACCACATCAGTGGTTTTCGGTATAAAACAACCCAGTATCTGCTTCAAACACTTGATGATAGTGGAGATTATCAATCATCATTCACCGATTTTCAAACCTTTGCCAATTATAAACTTACTGAAAAAGTTAAATTTTCTTTTTTAGGAAACTATTCAAGAAATAATTACGGGTTTACTCCTGTTTCCAGGGAAACCAGCTTTGGAACCTTTGACAACCCAATGCAGCTAATGATTCATTTTGATGGTCGTGACGCAAGTGCTTATGAAACTTTTTTTGCAGCATTAACAAGTCATTATAAACCACTTCCACATCTGAATCTTTCTTTGGGAGTTTCTGCATTTACCACTTCTGAGTCAGAGACTTTCGATCTGCAGGGAAGCTATCTTATTAATCAGATTGAACAACAGCGGACTTCACAAAATTCAGGCGACAGCCTTATGAATATAGGCGTGGGATCTTTTATAAACCATGCAAGAAATTTTCTTGAAGCTTATGTACTTTCAATATCCCACAAAGGCGATCTTGATTATAACAATAATAAAATTGAATGGGGATTGCAATTAAGGAGTAATAAATTCGATGACAGACTAAGAGAATGGCAGGTGATTGATTCTGCCGGTTACAACCTGCCTTATACCGGGTCCGGGATACAACCCTGGCAACTTATAGATTCTGACAATAATCTAAATACCTATCGTTATTCATTATACCTGCAAAACACCAGCAGAATCACTCTCCACAGATCTTCTCTTGATATCTGCGGGGGGATAAGGGCGAGTTACTGGAATTTAAGTGACAGGCTCCTTGTTAGTCCGCGCTCCTCATTGATATTGTATCCCGGCACTATCAGCAATCTTCAGCTTCACCTGTCAGGCGGGTATTACTATCAAATTCCTTTTTATAAAGAACTTAGAACCAAAACAGGAAGTATCCGTTTTGATCAAAAACCCCAGCGATCAATACATCTTGTTGCCGGAAGTGATTATCACCTGAAACTCTGGAACCGCTCTTTTAAATTCTCCTCGGATATTTACTATAAATGGCTCAAAGATATTATACCCTATACAATTGAAAATATAAGAATCATATACAATCCCGAAAAAAGTGCTTCGGGTTACGCAGCAGGAATAGATCTTAAGTTACACGGAGATTTTGTTAAGGGAATAGACTCGTGGATCAGTTTGTCGTTTATGCAGACCCGTGAAAAATCAAGATATTTAAATGAAGGAACAGGACTAACCGTATTGTCAGGATATTATCCCAGGCCGACAGACCAGTTAATCAATTTTTCACTATTTTTTCAGGATTACCTTCCCACCAATCCCGCTTACAAGGCTCACATTAAACTTCATTATACCAGTCCGCTCCCCTTTAATCCCCCGGGCTCACACCCGGATCAACTGACTTTCCGCATGCCTTCCTACAGAAGAGTTGACCTGGGCTTTTCCAGGGAAATCAGCAAAAGACTTAAAGATCCTGACAAGGGTCATATACCGGGGAACCAACGCAGTCTCTGGATCGGCGCAGAGGTATTCAATATACTTGATGTAAAGAACACTATCTCCTATTTCTGGTTAAAAACCGTCTCCTCTGATCCAGCTGTTCCGGGTGAATTTGCCATACCCAATTATTTATCGGGAAGGAGAATAAATATCAAACTGGTAGCAAAATTCTAAAATTGTCATACCCCCTTCCAGCTTTTTTTGAAAGTTATCTCATCCAGCTGCATCCGCTTTCTTTCAGCCTTTTCCCGTTTTTTCAGATCTTCCGGCAGATCATCTGTCTTCCCGAGATATCCTACAGCTATCATAGCGACGGGCTCATATTCTTCTGGTATACAGAGGTTTTTTCTGGCCATTTCCTTATCATAGCCCCCCATCTGATGAACAACCAGTCCCATATCCGTTGCCTGAACAAGCATGTTGCCAACTGCCATCCCGGTATCATGAAGGGCGTAGGGATTGGGCTTGCCATTGAATGACGATACTGATTTGGCTACACTGAGAATGAGCAGAGGGACATTTTTAGCCCATATCTTATTACCTTCAAATAGACAATCGAACATATTCTGAAAGGCTTCTTTATTATTTCTGGTTGCGTATATAAACCGCCATGGCTGCTCATTACGGCTTGAAGGAGCCCACCGGGCAGCTTCAAACAATCTCATAATCTTAACCTCCTCAACGGCTTTTTGATCGAAGGAGAGCGGACTGTATCGTTTCTCCAGCAGCTCATTAATAATACCGGTATAATGTTTCATATATATTTTTTTCAAGTAATAAAGTATAAACATATGAAATGGAAATTAATCAGGCAAATTAATAGATCACCCTTTTTTTGTAAATTGCAAAACTTGTACTAAGATTGCATACTAATTTAAAAAAGAGGAAATGATATATATATTAAATAATTTAAAATGATATGACAACACAGGACTATATTAAAAGAGAGGAGAAATTCGGGGCACACAATTACCACCCCCTGCCGGTAGTACTCGATCGCGGAGAAGGAATATATGTGTGGGATGTTGAAGGAAAGCGGTATTTTGATTTTCTCTCCGCCTATTCTGCGGTGAACCAGGGTCACTGTCATCCGAAAATTGTCAATGCTCTGACCGAGCAGGCCAAAAAGCTTTGCCTTACCTCAAGAGCCTTTCACAATTCAAGCCTTGGAGAATATGAAGAATATATAACCAGGTATTTTGGATATGACAAAGTTCTCCCTATGAACACGGGCGTTGAAGGTGATGAAACTGCACTTAAACTTTGCCGTAAATGGGCCTACCTCAAAAAAGGCATACCAAAGAATCAGGCCAAAATAGTAGTTTGCGAAAACAACTTTCACGGCCGTACCATAACCATCGTTTCTGTTTCAACAGATCCCGATGCAAGAAAAGATTATGGGCCATACACCCCTGGCTTCATTAAGATACCTTACAATGATACCGCTGCACTGGAAAAAGAGCTTCAGGATCCTAATGTGGCGGGTTTTTTGGTTGAGCCTATCCAGGGTGAAGCCGGTGTTTATGTTCCCGACGACGGCTACCTGACTAAGGTATCAGAACTTTGCAAAAAACATAATGTCCTTTTTATTGCTGATGAGGTTCAAACAGGTATAGCACGCACCGGCAAACTGCTTGCATGTGATCATGAAAAGGTGAGACCTGACATTCTCATTCTCGGCAAAGCACTTTCGGGTGGTGTTTTTCCAGTTTCCGCGGTACTTGCCGATGATGATATAATGCTTACCATAAAGCCCGGTGAGCATGGTTCCACTTTTGGCGGAAACCCTGTTGCAGCAAAGGTAGCCACGGCTGCCCTTGAAGTGGTGAAGGAGGAAAATCTGGCAGATAATGCCGACCGTTTGGGTAAGATATTCCGGGAAGAGCTAAATAAAATAGATTCTGAAATGATTCAGCAGGTTCGTGGAAAAGGCCTGCTTAATGCCATGGTTATTAAGCCCGTAAATGGTAAAACAGCTATGGATGTGTGCCTGAAAATGAAGGATAACGGGATACTTGCCAAACCAACTCACGGTCATATCATCAGGTTTGCTCCGCCACTGGTAATAAATAAGGAGCAGCTGCTTGAAGCTGTTGGCCTTATAGCCAAGTCTGTAAAACATTTTGACTAACGGTATAACTTTTTACCTGTAATATTTAATTTATAAAAACGGCTTTAAGACCGCTTCTTATATCCAGTCTATGTTAATATGATATATGATGACTGGGTGATGCCAGGCTCCAGTCCGACTCTCATCTTGTCTTGGTGAAATCATCACTAATGACTAATTTTATATTTTATAATACGGGATCTGACCATTGGAATATCAGCTTTTATAATGATGCACATAAAGTATTAAAAATGATTATCCCGGCAATGCTTATCATATTTATTTAATTAACCTGAACAAAATGAATTTTAAAGATAAAATTAAAGACCGGATAAAATCCGGGGATAATGAATACACCTTTTATAATTTCAAAAAGCTTGAAAAACTAGGTTATCCGGTAGCGCACCTTCCATTTTCAATTAAAATACTACTTGAAAATGCAATAAGGAACTTTGACGGATTTGGAATTACCGGGGAGAATATAAATACTTTACTAAACTGGAAACCGGAGACCAGCAACAGGGATATACCCTATAAACCTGCACGCGTTCTTATGCAGGACTTTACCGGTGTTCCGGCAGTTGTGGATATAGCTTCGCTCAGGGCTGAAATGGCAAGAAAAGGGAAAGACCCCGACAAGATCATTCCACTTATACCGGTAGACCTGGTAATTGATCATTCTGTACAGGTAGATTATTTTGGAACCAAAAATTCTTATCAGCAAAATGTTGAGAAGGAATATTTAAGAAATAAAGAGAGATACCAGTTCCTGAAATGGTCCCAGAAGTCACTTGATAATTTTTCCGTTGTGCCCCCCGGCACAGGTATTTGTCACCAGGTTAACCTTGAATATCTTGCGAAAGGAGTTATTGAGCGTGATGGAGAAGTTTTTCCTGATACGCTGGTAGGTACGGATAGTCATACACCTATGGTTAATGGGATTGGAGTGGTTGGCTGGGGTGTTGGCGGGATTGAAGCAGAAGCAGCCCTGCTGGGCCAGCCGATCTACTTTATAATGCCTGAGGTTATTGGCTTAAAGCTTACAGGAAGTCTCCCGGTTGGGAATACTGCAACCGATATGGTGCTTACAATAACCCATCTGTTACGATCACACGGAGTCGTTGGCAAGTTTGTTGAGGTTTTCGGTGACGGACTGGATGGATTGTCAGTGCCGGATAGAGCTACTATTTCAAACATGTCTCCCGAGTTCGGATGTACGATCACCTATTTCCCTGTTGATCAGCGCACAATAGAATATATGAAGGAAACAAACAGACCTGAAAATCAAACCAGGCTGGTGGAAGAATACTGCAAAGCAAATATGCTTTGGAGAACAGGCGGGGAGAATATTGCATACTCGCATATCATTGAACTTGACCTTTCATCAGTGGAGCCCACCATTGCCGGTCCCCGGCGTCCCCAGGAAAAAATACTTGTACGTAATGCCCATAAAACATTCCAAAATCATCTTAAGTCTGATTTCAGCAGAAGTTATATTGATATTGATGAGCGTGAACTCAACAGATGGAAAGCAGAGGGTGGAAGTATCTCTGAAAACGCTGATGACCCCGTAAAACCGCAAATAACAGAAGCTAAAGGGAGGCCAGCCGAAAACAAAATGCGATCAGTTGAAGTTATAATTAATAATGAAAAAATTTCCCTGAGTGACGGATCAATTGTTATTGCAGCAATAACCTCATGCACAAATACTTCCAATCCAAGTGTAATGATTGGTGCCGGACTGCTTGCCAGGAAAGCCAGAGAAAGAGGGGTGCAAACCAAGCCATGGATTAAATCTTCCCTTGCCCCGGGATCAAAGGTTGTAACAGATTATCTTTCTAATGCGGGACTGCTTACAGATCTTGAAGCTTTGAGATTCCATGTAGTTGGTTACGGATGCACCAGCTGTATTGGCAATTCAGGCCCTCTCCCCGACCATGTTTCCAGGGCAGTTGATGATAATGACCTTATCGTTGCATCGGTACTTTCCGGTAACCGCAACTTTGAAGCCCGGGTTCATCCCCAGGTTAAACTCAACTACCTGATGTCACCCTTACTGGTTGTTGCCTATGCAATTGCAGGCAGAATTGATATTGATCTTTTAAATGAACCTCTGGCCTGGGATCCTAATATGGAGCCTGTTTATCTTAAAGATATATGGCCCCGGGATGAAGAGATCCGTAATTCCATGAGAAAGGTATTATCGCTTAAGGATTATGCTAAAAATTACGGAGAGATATTCACCGGTGATGATATATGGAAAAACCTGGAAGTTCCGGAGGAAAAGGTTTACAAATGGGATGAAAAATCAACATACATTAAGGAGGCTCCTTTTTTCAAAGACCTTAGCCCAATGCCACCCAGCCCCTCCGATATTAATGATGCCCGTGTTCTGCTTATGCTGGGTGACAGTATAACAACCGATCATATTTCCCCTGCCGGTGCTTTCAGTACAAAATCACCTGCAGGCAAATATCTTCTGGGAAGAGGAGTAGAAAGAAAGGACTTTAACTCTTACGGATCACGACGGGGTAACGATGAGGTAATGATACGCGGAACATTTGCCAATGTGAGAATAAAAAACAGATTGACTCCTTCCGAGGGCGGATTTACAAAATACCTGCCTGACAATAGTGAAATGAGTGTCTATGATGCATCAAAGTTATATAAAGAGGACAATACTCCTCTTATTGTTCTTGCAGGAAAGGAATACGGCAGTGGTTCAAGCAGGGACTGGGCTGCAAAAGGCACTTTTCTGCTTGGTGTAAAGGCCGTTATTGCTGAAAGTTATGAAAGGATACACCGCAGCAACCTTGTAGGCATGGGTGTAATGCCATTGCAATATATGGAAGGGGAAAGTGCAGATTCACTGGAACTGACAGGAAGGGAATATTACAACATCAATGGTCTCTCCTCCGGTATCACACCGGGCATGGTACTTGAAGTAACTGCCAGTAGCGAAGATGGCAGATCAAAAAAATTCAGGGTGTGTGCAAGGCTTGATTCCGAAATAGAAGTCACCTATTATATCCATGGAGGAATCCTCCAGTACGTTCTAAGGCAATTTATGAGTGAGTGAAACGAAAATTGCTGCAAGTAATAATTATAAGATCATGGAATAATCCCATGATCTTATAATGTTTTATTACAACTCCCTTACCCATATATTCCGGAAACTTACCAGGTCGCCATGGTCCTGCAACCTCAGGGGTAATTTATCTTCATGCTTTGAATATGTAGGTAGTCCCCTGTATTTAGTATCACCCCATATTTCAATATTATTCTGAACCACAACACCATTGTGAATAACAGTTACCCTTGCAGGATAAGTAACCCTTCCCTGCTCATTGAACCGGGGGGCCATGAAAATAATATCGTAGGTTTGCCATTCACCCGGTTTCCTGCAGGCGTTAACAAGGGGGATATGTTGCTTGTAAACAGAGGCGGCCATACCATTGGGATAGGTAGGGTTGTCGTATGAGTCAAGAACCTGGATTTCATATCTGCCCATAAAGAACACCCCACTGTTTCCGCGGCCCTGCCCCTCGCCCTTGATAACTTCAGGTGTGCGCCATTCAAGGTGAAGCTGAATATCGCCGAACCCGTCTTTTGTATGGATATCTCCGCTCCCGGGTACTACCGTCATGGCGCCATTATCTACATCCCAGGGAGCCGAATCCCCGTCTCTGCCTTTCCACATTGAAAGGTCCGTTCCGTCAAAAAGGACGATGGCATCAGATGGTGGGGCAGTGCCTACTCCCGGATCTATAACAGGAGGGACAGGTTCATGGACCTCAGTCACCTCAGGAATACTGTTTTGTGCTTCCATAGTCATTGCAAATAAAAATAAGAGTGTTGTTAAGAATACTAATTTTTTTTTCATAATTGACAATTTAAAGTTATTGATTTCAATACAAAGAAATAAAAAAAATCAATATGCTCATTTCTTAAGTTGATGAGGTGCCTTTTTAAAAAGCTTTTTCTTAGTTCATTAAAAATCATTTGGCAAAAAGCAGCTATTTTCGTATTTTGTGTAATGTAATATTTAAAGATCCATAAGACCA
>SLPB01000035.1 GCA_007132225.1 Bacteroidales bacterium
TAATCCTGCAGCAATTTATAGGTTGAACCATCTATGCTTTCCATACCAAAAGGAAGAACAACAAGATCATATTTGGCTTCACCCACAATAAAAAGTCCGCCGTCCGCCTCACCTATGTCTTTGATAATATTCTCAGAACCAAGGTCATATGCTATCTGGTGCTGTTCAAGCTTATCCAGCAAGTCATTAAAATTATCAGCAATTTCATTTATATACTGGTTTGGACTATAGGAGGAGTAATACATCCATGTGCTGGTGGTAGGCTCAATAACCAGCACGTTATTATTCTGCACGCCGGCCGACATTGCAACCGAGAGACGGGCGAAATAATCATTTTGCTCTCCGTATAGATCCCACCAGGGAGAATGATAAGAGAAGGATTGGGGATAATCATGCTTTCTGTCTCCCAGTGTTGTCATATAAGTCATGTGCTGGTTCATAAAGTTCACCCCAAGAACATACATCCAGTCACCCAGTCTTTTCATCTCTTCAAAAGTCAGCTCCCATCCGGCGCCACCGTATGACTCCGAGAGGGTCCTGGTCCGCCCAGTCTGGTTTGCCGCACTCCTGAGCTCCTTTACATTCCTTACCACGCCAAACTGATCATCTCGAACATCTGTGTACATTGTATTGAACAACAGGTCTATACCCGGTACCTGGTGCCATGCATACATTGCCATGTTGTCGCCTCCATGATGCGGACTGGGCCATCCGTGTTCCCAGTAATGGCCTGTCCATTTCAGATTGTGCTTTTCAGTGTATTCAAACCAGGGTTTTGACCAGCGGTCTATGAACATTTGAAGGAGTAGTTGAAAATGATTATGTCTTACTCTTTTCCAGTCACCAACCTCCTCAAAAAGAGATAACAGGTTGTCCTGAAGGCGGTAGCCCCACCTTTTTTCAAATTCATTGTAAAGGTCGGGTGTCCATTTTACGGTATTTCTTCCTCCGGGTGGAGATATGTTGGGCTCATCGGTAAATATGCCGGGTATTAACTTTCCAAAATGTTCTCCAAACCGGTCCTCGTATCCCTGCATTGTTATATTCATAAATTCTTCGGTTACCCCCGGGTAAAGCAGGTCAACGTAAGAATATCCTGCATACCATTTTGTTTGCGGGTAATTCACTAATTCGAAAAATATGAAGTTCCCTGTATCTCCCCTTCTTTCATCTGCATTAATTACCTCAACCATTTCACCATTATCAATTACTTCAAAATAGTGGAGATACCTTAGGTCCGGGTCAGGATTGAACCGGCCCGTTTTATGAATTCGCAAAGCCTGTCCGTGCTTATAAGAGTCAGGCATCTGATGAGGTACATGTCCTCCTGCAAAACCACTGGGATAGGAATTCTCATCATATATCCACACATACATTCCCAGTTCATCTGCTACATCCATAGTATATTCGAACAGGTCAAACCATTCTTCAGACAAATACTCGGTTATCATACCATACCTGGGATGCACAAATACTCCTCCAAAACCCTGCTCACTCAGTTCTTCAAGTGATTGTCTTATTTTTCCCTCAGTTACAACCTCGTGCCATATCCAGAATGGCGCTGAGCGGAATTCTGCCGGAGGGTCTTCAAACAGCCTTATAAGGTTGCTGTAATCCTGTATAGTTGTTTCATATGAATGGTCCTGTTTATCTTCGGCACAGGAGAAAATTGAAAGAGAACATATTAAAACAATAAAAAGGAGTGGAATGCGGACTTTTAAAAGTTTCATTTTTTCAGGTTTATTTGGCAGGTATTTCCCTATATTTACTGGAGTTATTTCTATACATTATATTTGTGTAAATTTAGATTTTAAATATACAATTTTATTTAGTTTCCAGGTAAATTTTTGCCATCTAGATCTTATATTCTGAATATGCAATTATTAAAATTATTTTTTTTCGGTTCATTATTACTCCTCTGTTCATGCTCAGAGAATAACAATGAAGTTATCGGGGTGGTTTTTCCAGAAATAAAGGGCCCCGAACAATTAACAGATAACGCAAACGAGCATTTTCTTGCAAGCTACTACGGTATTAATTCATTTGATAAAACACAGAGGTACGTGGCAGTTTTACAGACTGACATAAAATATAAGCTGCCTGATGAAAATGAACCTGCCACTTTAGGGTTATTGGATATTACAGATAATTCATTTACTCCATTAACCACCACCCGGGCCTGGAATTTCCAGCAGGGATGTATGGCTCACTGGCTGGGCACTTCTCCTGATTCTTTGATCATCTATAATGATATCAGGGAAGAGAGATACGTTTCAGTAATTATGAATGTTCATACAAAGGAAGAGATAAAAACTATTCCCTTTCCTGTAGCTGCAGTTTCGCCTGACGGCAGGGAGGCTATAAGCATTAATTTTTCCAGGTTGAGGTTGACACGGCCGGATTATGGTTACGGAGGCGGATATCAGGATCCACAGGAGAATAATGCATTTCCTGATGATGACGGACTGTTTTTAATTGATCTTGAAACCGGAGAATCAAGCCTCATTGTATCATATAAACAAATTAAGGATATGGTTCCCCCTGTCGGGGAAAATGACATTAACTGGTTTAATCATACACTTTTCAGCCGGAAAGGGTCAAAGATATTCTGGTTATCAAGGCAGATGGATGGCAACAGGCGCATCACAACCTCTTTTACTGTAAACCGGGATGGTACGGGCTTAAAAAGATGTTTTCCCGATGGCTGGGCAGGTTCTCATTTTGACTGGTTGAATGATGATGAGTTGATGGTAACAGCAAATTACCAGAGTAAGCAATATGCCCATGTTTTATTTACAGTAGGAGAAGAGGATTACAGGAGGCTGGGTAATGGTTTGCTGGATTATGACGGACACGGTACATTTTCACCCGATGAAAAATGGATGATAACCGATACTTATCCTTCAAGGGGTATGAGGGAACAAAAAATTTATCTTATGGATATGGAAACCGAGGCGGTATTGTCCCTGGGAAGATTTGTACAGCCAGAAGAGTTCACCAGCCACTGGCGGTGCGACCTTCATGCAAGATGGAGCACTGACGGCGACATGATAGTATTTAATTCAACCCATACCGGAAGCCGGCAGGTCTATTTATTCCGGTTATCTTTTCAGTAATTATATTTTTATTTGAGATCAACCCTTCATTTTTTGTATTTTTGTCAAACATATATATTAATTGACCCGCTGGCCTGTTTTAATTACTAATCAAAAAATTACTAACATAATGAAGAATTCATTAGCTCTATTCAGCCTTGTTTTATTATATACTCTCACATCCTGCAATATGGGGCAACCCGAATGGCAGGATCTCATTAACGGTGAAGATCTCCCGGGATGGGTGCAGCGTGGAGGTGAAGCTACTTTCGAGGTAATTGATAATACTATCGTGGGAACATCTGTTTTGAATACTCCCAATAGTTTTTTATGCACTGAAGAAACTTATGCTGATTTTATTCTTGAATATGAATTTAAAGTCGACCCGCTTCTTAACAGCGGAGTCCAGATCAGAAGCCTGAGCCTGCCCGAATACCGGGATGGCAGGGTTCACGGTTACCAGGTTGAAATTGATCCCTCTTCACGTGCATGGACAGCCGGAATTTATGATGAAGCCAGGAGGGGGTGGCTTTATCCGCTTTCAGGATCCGAACACGACGATGCCAGAAATGCTTTTAAAAATGATGACTGGAATAAAGTACGGGTTGAGGCTATAGGCGATCATATTAAAACCTGGTTAAATGATGTTCCTGTAACTAATCTCTATGATGACAAAACCAGTGAAGGATTCATCGCCCTGCAGGTACACTCTGTTGGTGATGCCTCCCGCGAAGGGACCAGGGTAAAGTGGAGAAATATCAGGATTGTTACAGAAAACGCTGAAAAATATGCAACAGAGACTAATGCCCCTGAAGTATCTTTTCTAACAAACAGACTTACGGAAAAAGAAATTGCGGAAGGCTGGAGATTGCTTTTTGATGGTGAAACGGGAAATGGATGGAGGGGGATGTGCAATGATGAATTCCCTGAAGTGGGATGGGAAATTAAAGATGGTATCCTGACAGTGTTATCTTCCAGAGATGGAGAGCCCCGTGGACGCTGTATTCTTACCAGGGAAACCTTTTCTGATTTTGACCTGAAACTTGAAACAAGGCTTTCTCCGTCAACTGCAAACAGTGGTATTAAATACTTCGTAAGAGAATATTTCTGGGATGATGGTGGATGTACTCCAATGGGCCCTGAATATCAGATAATAAACGATCACCCTGGTCTTAATGAAGACCAGAAAATGGGATCCCTTTATGATTTAAAGGCACCGGAGAATGTCAGGCTCAACGCTATCGGACAGTGGAACAGTGTTCGTATTGTTGTCAGGGGTTCTCATGTTGAACACTGGCTTAACGGATTTAAGGTTGTCGAGTATGACAGGGAAAGTGAGGATTTTGACCGTCGTGTTGCGGCAAGTAAATTCAAGGATGTTGAAGGGTATGGTAAAATAGATGGCTATATCCAGCTGCAGGATCACAGGGATGAGGTTTCATTTAAAAGTATTAAGATCAAAACTTTTTAATACCTTCTCTTTAGAATTTTACAGTAACCGGTAAACAAGCGTCAAGCCTGTACCCCAACCTTGCCGTGGCAGTGTTTAAACTTTTTTCCGCTCCCGCATGGACATGGTTCGTTGCGGCCCACTTTCTTCTCAACTTTAACGGGTTGTGGCTTTTGCCTTTCTTTGGTGTTGGCCATCATTTCGTTCCGGCGGCTTGTTTCATAACGGCTCATATCCAGCCGTCGTTTCTTTTCGGCTTCCCTTACCTGGCTGGCATCCCTTATTGGTATGTGGCCCTTCATAAGCGTGGCAACAACATCCTTGTTGACTCTTCCAATCATAGTCTTAAAAAGCTCGAAAGATTCAAACTTATAGATTAAAAGCGGATCTTTCTGTTCATATGTTGCGGTCTGCACGGACTGCTTGAGGTCATCCATCTCCCTAAGGTGCTCCTTCCACAGTTCATCTATCACCATCAGGATAGCTGTCTTCTGATAAGATTTAACGATGTCTTTACCCTCTGTTTCATATGCTTTTTTCAGGTTTGTCACAACTTGAAAAACCTTTGTGCCGTCAGATATGGGAACAACTATGTTCTCATACATCTCAGAATTTTTTTCGTAGACACCCTTAATTACAGGGAAGGCCTGTTTCGCAATTGTATTTACTTTGCGGGTGAATGTTTCATTTATAAGCTCACGCATCTTTTCCATTATCTGGTTTGAGCTAAATTGTTTGAACTCTTCTTCCGTTACCGGGGAATCTATCGAAAACAGACGCAGGAGCTCCATTGAAAATCCCTCATGATCAGCGGCATCATGGTACTGGACAACAATGTTTTCACATACATCAAACATCATGTTTGCGATTTCCACATCAACACGCTCACCTTTAAGTGCATTTTTTCTTTTAGAATAGATTACCTCCCTCTGGGCGTTCATCACATCGTCATATTCCAGCAATCTTTTACGTATACCGAAGTTATTCTCTTCAACTTTTTTCTGTGCCCTTTCAATTGACTTGGTTATCATTGAATGCTGAATCACTTCTCCCTCCTTTAGTCCCATCCTGTCCATCATTTTGGCGATACGATCAGAACCAAAAAGGCGCATCAGATCATCCTCCAGTGAGGCGAAAAATTGAGTTGAGCCGGGATCACCCTGCCTTCCTGCACGTCCGCGAAGCTGGCGGTCAACCCTGCGTGACTCGTGACGTTCTGTACCCACTATTGCGAGCCCGCCAGCCTCTCTTACCTCCTGGGTAAGTTTAATGTCGGTACCCCTTCCGGCCATGTTTGTTGCTATGGTTACTGTTCTGGCATGGCCTGCTTCTGCAACAATATCCGCTTCCTTCTGGTGTAATTTTGCATTAAGCACATTATGTTTTATGCCTTTCATTTTAAGGGTCCGGCTGAGAAGCTCGGAGATCTCTACAGAGGTGGTGCCGACAAGTACAGGCCTGTTCTTACTTACCAGGTCAAGGATCTCCTCGGTAGCGGCGTTATATTTTTCTCTTTTGGTCTTGTAAACCAGGTCTTCCCGGTCGTCTCTTATTATTGGCTTGTTTGTAGGGATAACCACCACATCAAGCTTATAGATATTCCAGAATTCGCCTGCCTCGGTTTCAGCGGTACCGGTCATACCTGCAAGTTTGTCGTACATTCTGAAATAGTTCTGCAGGGTGATAGTGGCAAATGTCTGGGTGGCAGCTTCAATCTTAACTTTCTCCTTTGCTTCAATAGCCTGGTGAAGTCCGTCGCTGTATCTTCTGCCTTCCATAATACGTCCGGTTTGCTCATCCACTATTTTGACCTTATTATCTATCACTACATACTCTGTGTCTTTTTCAAAAAGGGTGTATGCCTTGAGAAGCTGGTTGATGGTGTGCACTCTTTCGGATTTAATGGCATAATCACGCAAAAGATTATCTTTCTTTTCAAGCTTTTCATTGGCTGGCAGATCAGACTTCTCCAGCTCGGCGACCTCACTGCCTATATCGGGAAGGATGAAAAATCTTTCATCATCAGAGGCAGAGGTAATAAGATCTATACCCTTGTCAGTAAGTTCAATAGAGTTAATTTTTTCATCAATAATAAAGAACAGCTCATCAGTTACTTTGTACATGTTCTTGTTTTTCTCCTGCATGTAAAAGTTCTCTGTTTTAAGGAGCAGGGACTTATTACCGTGTTCGCTCAAAAGCTTGATAAGGGTTTTGTTCTTTGGCAATCCCTTGTAGGCCCTGAGGAGTAAAAAACCACCTTTTTCAGTATCACCGGCAGTCAGTGCTTTTCGGGCTTCAATGATAATTTCACTAACAAGCTTACGCTGGGCACTCACCAGGCTTTCAACCTTGGGTTTAAGTTCATCAAAAAGCTGATTTTCTCCTTTTGCAACAGGGCCGGAAATGATAAGTGGGGTACGTGCATCATCTATCAGCACCGAGTCAACCTCATCGACTATTGAATAGTTGTGTGGCCTTTGCACAAGGTCATCAGGATTGATTGCCATATTGTCACGCAGATAATCAAAACCAAATTCATTGTTGGTGCCAAATGTAATATCAGCCATATAGGCTTTCCTGCGTTCTTCGGAATTGGGTTGATGTTTATCAATACAGTCGACCGATAAACCGTGGAATTCATAAAGCGGGCCCATCCACTCTGCATCACGGCGGGCAAGATAATCATTCACTGTAACAAGGTGAACGCCCCTGCCCGAGAGTGCGTTTAAAAACACGGGAAGAGTGGCAACCAGGGTTTTTCCCTCTCCCGTTGCCATTTCTGCAATTTTTCCTGAATGCAAAACAATTCCCCCTATAAGCTGCACGTCATAGTGCACCATATCCCAGCGGGTTTCATTCCCTCCTGCTACCCAGGTGTTTTTCCAAATAGCCGTGTCACCTTTTATTTCAACATTGTTTTTTGTTGCGGCAAGATTGCGGTCAAAGTCATTTGCCGTGACTTCAACTTCAGTATTCTCCTTGAAACGGCGTGCAGTGTCCTTCATTACGGCAAAAGCATCTGGTAGAATTTCCAGCAAAACATCTTTAAGCCTGGCATTTATCTCTTTCTCAATTTTATCTATCTTATTATAGAATTCCTCCTTTTCACTCAGATCAAACTCGTCTTTTTCTGCCTGCTCTCTGAGCCGGGAAACTTCATTTTCTTCATTGCTTAAGGCATCCTTTATTGTCTGCTTAAGTTCTGAGGTCTTAGCCCGGAGCTCATCATTGGAAAGGTTAACCACATTTTCATATGATTCAAATACCTTGTTCAGCAGAGGAGTTACCTCCTTGATGTCGCGTTTTGATTTATCTCCAAACAGATTACTTATAACATTGTTGATTATACCCATCTTATGAGGATTTTTTTAATTCCTGAAAAAAGTTCATGTCTGCAAAGTTAAACCATTTTGAGTGATTTATACTTTGTGAAGGCCTTGTTTTTGGATTGCAACCATGATATGCATAATTCCTGTTAACGTATACTCCGGAATTGGATATTGCAGGGGTTATATCAGCGCATATGCAAAACATGGTCAGATATTTGCTTATGGAAATCCAGCTATAAACGTTGAACTGGATTTCCTGTGCTCTGCATTTTGGTTTCAGTTTCTTCGCAAGTGTGCTGTGGCTTCCCTGGCAGCACGAAATTCACTGTCCGGTTCCCAGTTGGGAAAGTCATCACTGTTGGCAAGATCTTTGCCGATATTATAAAAAAGCCAAAGATCCTGGTGGATTCCATCATAGTCCCACAAATCATGTACCACATCGGAAGGCTGATGATAGCGTTCCGCATAGTCCTGCCTGACCATTTTTGCATATTCCTCATCCCGGCCAATATAATCAGAACCTCCGTTGGCATAGATCATAGGAACTCCCTGTTTGGCCATGTTGAAATGATCTGAACGGTAGTAGTAACCTCTTTCGGGGAAAGGGTTGGGCTTGACCACCCGGTTCTGATCTGCCGCATGGCGTTTCAGATAATTGTCCAGTTCGGAAAATCCGTAACCCACTGCTATAACATCTCTTGTGGGACCATAAACGTTGAGGGCATCCATATTGATACCGGCCACTGTTGTTGCTATAGGGAAAAGGGGGTTTTCTGAATAATAACGTGATCCCAGTAAACCACTCTCTTCTGCCGTCACAGCCATGAAAACAACCGACCGTTCAGGGGCATCTCCACTGCCGGCAAAACGTTCGGCTATAGCCATCAATCCAGCCACCCCCGTTGCATTATCCACAGCACCGTTATATATTTCAACCTCTCCGTTTTTTTCGACCATGCCAAGATGATCCCAGTGCGCCATATAGATGATGGTTTCTTCGGGGTACTTGCTTCCCCGGATATAGCCTATCAAATTATTGCAATCTGAAAAGTCAAATTCATTATTGAAAGAGACAGAGGCAGTGAGTCCCATTGATTGAGGCCTGAAGCCTTTTTGGTGAGCATTCTCAAGGGCCTTGTCAAAATCAATTCCTGCTTTTTCGAAAATTTTTCTGGCAGGTTCAACATGTATCCATCCTTCGGCAAGCAAGCGCTCACTTGATCCGGCAGAGGCAACACCATACTGAGTTCCTGACCATGAGTTCCTTACCACATCCCACCCGTAACTTGCCGGTTCGGTTTGATGTATTATAAGTGCACCGGCAGCTCCCTGGCGTGCAGCTTCTTCAAATTTATATGTCCACCGGCCGTAATAGGTCATGGCATGGCCTGTAAACATCGAATCATCGCCTGTTGCAAATCCCGGGTCATTTACCAGTATAACCACGGTTTTACCTTCAACATCAATACCTTCATAATCATTCCACCCATATTCGGGAGCAACTATTCCGTATCCTGCAAAAATGAGCTCACTCTCTTCAAGGCGGACTGATTCTTCCAGCCTGTAAGTTCCAACTACCATCTCATTAAGGTATTCCAGGGAGATGTCTGCTCCGTTTCCTGATATTTTAAGGGGAGAGAAGTTCGATGCGGTTACTTCCATAAGGGGAACAGACTGCAGGAATGAACCGTTGTTTGCCGGGTTTAAACCTATCTCCGTAAACCGGGATTTAATATAATCAACCGTCTTTTCTCCGCCGGGCGAAGCCGGGGCGCGCCCCTGAAATTCATCAGAAGCAAGAGTTGTAATATCTGCTTCTATATTTTGGCCAAAGCTCTCTATCTGACCGTCCGGTGAGGTGCAGGCTGCTGACAATAAAAATAGGGCAGCAGGGAGATACTTTAATACTGAAATAAAATTTTTAAGGTGCATGGTATCTGCTTTTTAGTTTTTTGAAAGTGTTGCAAATATAGTTATAAATCACAAATACCTCACAGGCACCAGATAGAGAGTTCAGGCACAGCATGATTACATATCTCCAGGAGAGAATTTATTCACCCCTGAGGCTCATGATATCGCGGTCGAACATGTAGAGAGGTCCCTCACCAAGCAAGTTTAGCTTATCCAGTATATTGCTGGCTGAAGATTCTTCTTCAATCTGCTCGTTAACAAACCACTGAACCCAGTTATGTGTTGTGAAATCCTTTTCCTGTTCACAAACGGCAACAATATCATTTATTGAGGCTGTTACATATTGTTCATGCTTGAGAACCTGTTCAAACATAGGTTTAACATCTTCATACTCAACAGGGGGCTTTTCAAATGCAGGTATAATTGCTTTACCTCCACGTTCATTTACATAAGCTATTATTTTGAGCATGTGTTCACGCTCTTCCTCTGCCTGGGCAAGGAGCCAGTTTGCTATACCCTCATATCCGTTTGTTGCTGCCCATGAGGCCATTGCAAGATAGAGATTGGAAGAGTAACCTTCTTTTTCCAACTGATCGTTCAGGATGTCTTCTACTTTTTTATTCAGCATTTAATTTAGATTTTTGGTTGTTAAAAAATTTTTAAAATTTGGCTTATCATTGCGCTGCTTCCGGAAATAAATTGTATTTAAACTCGAATAATCAGCTTTCTACTAAGACAGAACAAGTTTTTTCAGTTAATGTTCAACGCCGACCAGTAGTGCTGACCTATTATAAAAAAACCCGGACTTCAGGGGTCCGGGTGTGTTGCTGTTAATTGGGAAATCAGTCCATTTGCCTAATAATTTCCGAGCCAAAACCTGAGCATGAAACCTCTTTGGCATCAGGCATCAGTCTGGCAAAATCATAAGTTACAGTTTTTAGCATAATTGCTTTCTGCAATCCATCCCTTATTTTCTCTGCAGCTTCATTCCATTCTATATATTCAAGCATCATTATAGCAGAAAGTATTAAGGATCCGGGGTTCACCTTATCCATCCCTGCATACTTGGGGGCGGTGCCGTGGGTAGCTTCAAAAATAGCATGGCCGGTTTCATAATTTATGTTAGCCCCCGGAGCGATACCTATTCCGCCCACAATTGCTGCCAGGGCATCGGAAATATAATCGCCGTTAAGGTTCATTGTAGCAATGACCGAATATTCAGCCGGCCTGGTAAGTATTTGCTGCAGGAATGCATCTGCAATAACATCCTTAATAATTATTTTGCCGGATTTTACTGCATTATCCTGGGCCTGGTCAGCTGCTTCCTTACCTTCTTTGGCAGCTATCTCGTCATACTGCTTCCAGGTGAAGACCTTATCTGCAAATTCTCTTTCTGCAAGTTCGTAGCCCCATTGCTTGAACTGTCCTTCAGTGAATTTCATTATATTTCCCTTGTGAACGAGGGTGACAGATTCTCTTTTTTGCTCAATCGTAAAATTAATTGCTGCTCTCACCAGCCTCTCTGTTCCCTCACGTGAAACAGGCTTGATCCCTATAGAGGAAGATTCCGGGAACCTGATACTCTTAACTTTCATTTCCCCGGTAAGGAAATCTATAACTTTTTTATTCTCATCTGTACCGGCCAGCCATTCAATGCCAGCATATATATCTTCTGAGTTTTCACGGAAAATGACCATGTCTGTTGTGGTGGGGTCTTTAACCGGGGAGGGGACACCCTTGTAGTATTTAACCGGGCGCAGGCAGGTATACAGATCAAGTATCTGTCTGAGAGCCACGTTGAGTGACCGGATACCGCCACCCACTGGTGTGGTTAGAGGTCCTTTTATTGCTACCAGGTATTCTGAAATTATATCAAGTGTTTCCCGGGGAAGCCATTCCCCTGTTGCTTTGAAAGCTTTTTCCCCGGCAAGAACCTCTTTCCAGACTATTTTTCTTTTACTACCGTATGCTTTACTCACAGCAGCATCTATAACCCTAACAGTTGATGCCCATATATCAGGTCCTGTTCCGTCTCCTTCAATGAAAGGAATAACAGGCATGTCAGGAACAATCAGCTGTTTGTTTTTAATTTTTATTTTCTCGCTTTGCATGACTTTATCATTAAATTATTATTCAAAATCAAGGTTGAATTTTTGCCGGAAAACTGCAAGGTCAGGATTTTTTTTGACCATATGCTCGAACTTATCCTCCGGCAGGTAAAGGCGGCTCTCTTTAACGGCTTCATTAATTCTGAAGAAAAGTTCTATATTGGAATTTAATTCTTGTTTCAGATATTTCAATAATTGGGATTTTATTTTATTTAATGCCTCTTCCTGCATAGGATTGCTCAATTCGAACTCAATTTTTTCCTGGTTGCAAATTGATGGTTTATTGGCAAGAAGCGTATTAAAAAGCCTGGGATGTTTATTTTTTATCTGATTAGCAAACCTCTTCCATGCATCCGCCAATTCCTTTTCAGTGAAATCATCATTATTTTCCTGTACAATATCCTGTTTTTCATTATTTTCAGGTAAAAAGGGATTGTCTTCAGGATCAGTTACCGGCTCTGTAACAGTTCCCTTCATTACATCTCTGATTGATATATTGTTTTTGTCGTTATAATAAGAGGGGGTGGAGGTCTTCAAATGATCAGGTTCCGGAGATAATGATTTTTTGTCAGTGCCTGAACTGGTTTGTGCCTGGTTAAAAACCTGGTCTGATTTTTGAGAATTTGTACCTGCTTTATTGAAAATTCCGGATCCGGTTGACGGTTTAATGTCTGCCGGGGTTTTTATGGTTACAGTATCAATATTAATTTCTTCTCCTTTTTCAGCCTGTTTTATATTAGGGACAGACGATGCTGCTCTTGTAACAGGAGGGCCGGATGAAACATCGGATCTGGCTTCTTTTCTGCCTTCCGGGGACGGTAATTTATTTCCAGAATCGGTATTAAGAGAGATTGAAGCTTCTTTATTCAGACTGCCTTTTGCAGATTCAGTTTTTTTTTTTTCAACGGCATTCACACCGCATAACTGAACAAGGCAGAGTTCCACATGAAGCCGTTGATTTCTGCTGGATTTATATGAGAGGTCGCACTGGTTTGTTAAAGAAAGGGAATTTTCCAGGAATTTCCGGGAACAGGCTTTTGACTGGCTTCTGTATTTTTCCCGTATTAGTGCACCAACTTCCAGCAGCTGAAGAGTAATTTCATCACTGCAGACAAGAAGATCACGGAAATGCCTGCTGAGCCCGTTAATGAAGTTATGGCCGTCAAATCCCTTATCCAGCACATCATTAAATATCATTAAGGTTTCTGGGATGGTCGTTGCCAGGATAGCATCAGTGAGTTTGAAATAGTAATCATAATCGAGCACGTTCAGATTGGTTATCACATTATGATAACTGATTTTGCCCTCTGAAAAACTTGCAATCTGATCGAAAATTGAGAGGGCGTCACGCATAGCCCCATCAGCTTTTTGCGCTATAATATTCAGCCCCTCGGTTTCAGCGTCAATATTTTCTTCCCTGGCAATACTTTCCAGGTGCAAAACAATATCCTCTATTTTGATGCGACTAAAGTCAAATATCTGGCATCTGGAAAGTATTGTTGGCAGTATCTTGTGTTTTTCTGTTGTTGCAAGAATGAAAATAGCATGAGGCGGAGGTTCTTCAAGGGTTTTAAGAAATGCATTGAATGCCTGGGAGGAAAGCATATGAACCTCATCAATTATGTAGATGCTGTATTTTGCGATCTGCGGGGGTATTCTCACCTGCTCTATCAGGCTTCTTATATCTTCCACTGAATTGTTGGATGCAGCATCGAGTTCATGGATATTGAAAGAACGTGATGAGTTGAATGATACGCATGATTCACATTGGTTGCAGGCTTCTGTCTCACTGGTTATATTAAAGCAGTTTATTGTTTTGGCAAAAATCCTGGCGCAGGTCGTTTTACCAACCCCCCTCGGGCCACAAAAAAGATAAGCATGAGCCAGCTGACTTCCCCGGATTGCATTTTTCAGTGTTATTGTAATGGAAGGTTGTCCTATAACAGTTTGAAATGTTTCAGGTCGGTATTTTCTCGCAGATACTATAAAGTTTTCCATTTGTTTTCTCAAATTGCAGCTTAAGGGCAAAGATAGAAAAATATGATATGTTTAAAAAGAATGGATTTTTATTATTGCTACTATTTGTTAACATAATCACTTATATTCGCAATCCGTTAAAGTGTGCCGGGCCAGGATCTGCCCGGTTTAATTCTGCCCATGGCAGACATAATATCATGAGAATATTTTTGATTATCAGCATGCTGATTGTATCATTTCCCGGTAATATGAAAGCCGTGGTTAATGATTCCCTTCCCGTTTACCAGGATAAGGCACCGGCTTTAAACAGATTAATTCCCGGAATAGCTGGAATTACGGCAGCTTCTTTTCTTTTGGATGATCCTGTTAACAACTTCTTTAAAAATAATCAGAAAGCATTCTTTAAATCTGCAGCCGGTTTTACTGACATTGGCGGAGAAAAAACAATTGTGGTGCCGGCACTTTTGTTGACTTACGGATCGGCCCGTTTTCTTTTTAAGAATGAAACTTTACAATCCGCTTCCCTCAATGCAATACAATCGGTAATGGTCACGGCTATTGCCACCGAAGGAATTAAACATATGGCCGGTCGGGCCCGGCCTTTTACCGGTGAAGGGACTTACGTATTCCACCCGTTTCCGGGTAGCTTAGACAGATTTAAATCGCTGCCCTCCGGACATGCTTCTCTGGCTTTCGCCCTGTTTACTCCATATGCCGAAACCTATAGCCGCTGGATATACCTGGTTCCGGCTTCTGTGGCTATTGGCAGGGTTTACCAGGAAAAACACTGGGTTTCAGATGTGTTTGCAGGAGGTGCAATTGGCCTTGTCAGTGGTATGTTGTTTACTTATAAAGAAAATATTCAGATCATCCCTAACGGGTTGAGAATTTATTTCTGATCAGCCACGGCTTCCAGTCCTTATAGTAAAGCTATAATAAAACAGTGATCAATAAACCGTTTCAGCTTCTGCTTCAACTTCACTTTTTGTCCCGGAACTGACTTCGATACCGTTTGCAGGATTGTCTTTATTGTGCGCTTCTATTTTTATGGTCCGGCCACTTTTTTCTTTTATTTTTCCATTTTCCAGTGTTATAATCGTTTTGCCCAAAAATACAGGGTGGTCGTCGGAAACAAAATGTGGACTTCCTCCTGCCTGTGAAATCAAGACACCATTTACAAGTATTGATTCATTAAGCAGGGTGTGGGAATGACCACCTATTATTAAATCAAACCCGGGGAATTTTTCGGCAAGCTCATTGTCTCTTCTGAATCCAATATGGGTCAGTGCAAGAAAAATATCTGCTGAATCTTTCAGTGGCATGTATTTTTGAACAGTTTCTTCAAAATCAAGCACTTCTATGCCATCTTTTTTAGCATTATCATTTGTTAAGCCCAGTACCGCAATTTTTCTCCATGTATTGGTTTCCAAAAAAGAATAAGCATCTAAAGAAGGCATTTTTTCAGTGGATAAGTTGATGTTTGCTGCCAAAAGGGGGAATTCTGCTAACTCAAGAGCCATTCTTGTATAGTGCTTTATATAGGCAAGCTCGTGGTTTCCCAGGGTAAGCAGATCATAACCCAGATCGTTCATGGTATTTATCATATAGCTGGCTCTTTCTCCATACCATTCCACATCAGTCATTAACTCTCCGTTTACTGTCCACCTGTGAGGGTGGCGGACAAAGATATCTCCTGCACTCAGCAGAAAAACATTTTCATATTTGTCCCGTATTTCTTTAAGTTTTAGGGAGAATTCCCGGAGATTATTCATATCAAAATGCTGGTCATTTGTATGCAGAAATACAATTTCTTCCTTTACCGGGTAGGTAATATCAATATTGCCGGCAGTGTTAGGGTAAGGTACATAGATACGCCCTGTTCCCAGGTCACCATGAATTTCCAATATTTGCGACCCGGATATACTGGAATTAAATTTGAACGCACCATCATTTCGGGTTTTTGAAACCGCTGATGGTGATTCCGGATATAAACCTGCATCTGAATAAAGGTAAACCTTCATGCCTTTTAAAGCATTACCATCACTGCAATAAATTGTTCCCGATAATTCATAACCAGAACTCCTGTTCTGAAAGTAACCATTGGTGGTTGCAAAAACCGCAATGGACATTATAATAAGCAGAGGTAAAAAGGTTAACAGGTATTGCTTTTTTACCATATTTTTTTTTAACCACATTTTATGTTATTTTAACGATGTAATTTATACTATAAACGAGTTAATAAGATTTTACTTCGCGGGTTGGAGTTAACTTTATTAGCATTATATGCTTTTATCAACTCCTGTAACTTCTTTACACAAATATATACTAATATACAACATTAGGGCTCCTTTAATTTAAAGATTAACTCCATTTTTGTGAATTATCAACATCCTGATATAATAATCTGTCAACTATTCCTGCATACGATATGAACTATAAACGAGGTTTTGCAAGTGACAACAACTCAGGGGTACACCCTGTGGTTCTTGATGCAATGAGCTCTGTAAATAAGGGACATGAAACAGCCTATGGTAATGATCCCTATACTGCAGGGGCTGTAAAAAAATTTAAAATTGAGTTTGGTGAATCTGTTGAAGTATTTTTTGTGTTTACAGGAACAGCCGCCAATGTTCTGGGGCTTAAAGCCCTGACCGAAAACTGGAATTCAATTATTTGTGCAGAAACCGCACATATACATTGCGACGAGTGCGGGGCACCTGAATTCTTTACCGGCTGCAAATTACTAACCGTCAGTGCCCCTGATGGCAAACTGACAGTCAGGCATATTCAGAAGCATATGCATGGCTTTGACTTTGAACACCATGCACAGCCAAAAGTTGTATCGCTTACCCAGGCCACCGAAATGGGTACTTTATATACTGTAGAAGAGATAAAGGAGATATGTGATTATGCCCATAACCATGGTTTGCTGGTGCATATGGACGGTGCAAGAATCTGTAATGCTGCCACCGGGCTGAATGTTTCCTTAAGGGAGATGACCGCCGGTGCCGGAATTGATGTACTCTCCTTTGGAGGGACCAAGAATGGTTTAATGTATGGTGAGGCTATTGTTTTTTTTAATCCGGATCTTGCCCGGAATTTTAAATATGTTCGAAAACAAGGTATGCAGCTGGCTTCAAAGATGAGATTTATTGCAGCACAATTTAATGCCCTGTTTAGCGACGGGCTGTGGAAAAAAAACTCGGGGCATGCCAACCGCATGGCCCGGTTGCTCGCCGATGAGGTCGCTACAATACCTGGAATAAGAATAACTCAAAAAGTGCAGATTAATGGTGTTTTTGCAATCATTCCGCCCGAAATTATCAGGGAACTTCAGCAGGAGTACTTTTTTTATGTTTGGAATGAAGAAACCTCTGAGGTTCGGTGGATGACATCCTGGGACACCACAGAAGATGATATAATGGATTTTGTCAAGCTTTTAAGGGAAAAAGTTAAGTAGGGGTTCTGCTTAACAATTTAAATCAGGGCCTTGTTGTCCTGATCAATTAAAAAGAGGTAGGGTTTTTCAGAGAGTTGGTTTTATGAACGCAAAAGCCTATTGACCAGGTCTTTTCTACCCATTTTGCGGAGTTCTTTTTCAATCCGGGCATGGTATTCTTTTTTATACCAGAAAAAAAACTGTTGCTGGCTCAGTTTTTCCTGTTTACTTTTTGCCACTTTGACCGGCTTCATGGTAAAGGGATTTATTCCTGTGTAAAATATCACCGTAGCCAGGGTCATCGGGGTGGGGGTGAAATCCTGTATTTGCTCCGGCCGGATATTCATTTGTTTTGTTGTAACTGCCAGTTCGGCCATTTCTGCATTTCCACAACCGGGATGAGAGGAGATAAAATAGGGGATAATCTGCTGATTGAGATTCTCTTCCCTGTTAATCTTATTAAACAGGTTCTGCATTTTTCTGTAAAGCCCGAAGGGAGGCTTACGCATTAGTTTCAGTACTTTCTCATCGGAGTGTTCAGGTGCAACCTTAAGTCTGCCCGACACATGATGTTTTATAAGCTCGCGGGCATAATCACGGTAGCTGTTCTGATCAAGTTTATCTATAAACAGATCATACCTGATGCCTGATCCTACAAAAGCTTTTTTAATGCCCGGTATTTCGCGGACTTTCCTGTAAATGCCAAGCAGTGACGAGGGACTGGTTTCCAGGTTAGGGCAAACCACCGGGAAGATACAGGAAGGTTTGCGGCACCTGGCACAGACTTTCATATCCTTGCCCTGCATCTTATACATGTTGGCGGAGGGACCTCCCAGATCGGATATATAACCTTTGAAATCCGGCATTCCTTTTACATTTTCCACTTCTTTCAGTATAGATTTTTCCGATCGGCTGGCAATAAACTTGCCCTGATGGGCCGATATGGTGCAGAAGCTGCAGCCGCCAAAGCATCCCCTGTGCAGGGTGATTGAATGTCTAATCATTTCATATGCAGGTATATCGCCTTTCTTACTATACCGTGGGTGTGGCAGCCTTGTAAAGGGCAGGTCGTATATTCTGTCAATCTCTTTTTCTTCCAGGGTTGGATATGGAGGGTTTACCAGTACCGTGAGTTCCCCGTTTGATTGAAATACTGGTTTGGCCTCCAGTTTGTTAGACTCCTCTTCAACAAGCCGGAAATTCATTGCATAATTTTTCTTGTCACGAAGGCACTCCTCATGGGAATAAAGCCTGATTGTATTTTCAGAATCTTTAACTTCCATGAAGGTTTGGGAGTCTGCCAGACTCTTTTCCTTGATTATTAAGGCTGTCTGCGGTATATTTACCAGGTTATTCACAGGAACACCCCGCTCCATGAGTCTGGTGATTTCCATTATTGTTTTTTCCCCCATGCCGTAGACAAGCAGATCTGCACCACTTTCGATAAGGATGGAGGGTTTAAGTCTGTCCTGCCAGTAATCATAGTGGGTAAACCTGCGCATTGAAGCTTCAATTCCTCCAATAATTACCGGCGTGCCGGGAAACAGGCGTTTTAGGATCCGGGTATATTCAATTGTCGGGTAATCAGGCCTTTGTCCTGATTTTCCCCCCGGAGTATAGGCATCATCAGAGCGAAGTCTCTTGTTTGCAGTATAATGGTTCACCATAGAATCCATAGCTCCGGCAGATACACCAAAGAATAATTTCGGTTTCCCCAGTTTTTTGAAATCCCTCAGGTCGTCGCGCCAGTTGGGCTGAGGAACAATAGCCACCCGCATTCCCATTTTTTCAAGTATCCTGCCAAGCACTGCAATTCCAAATGATGGGTGATCTATATAGGCATCACCACTGAACAGTATTACATCCAGCTCATCCCAGCCTCTTGCCGTAACCTCTTTTTTAGAGGCAGGAAGCCAGGTAAACTCTGATATGTTTTCTTTTTGCACTCTTATAGTATTTTTTGCAGGGTCATAATTAAAAAGAGACTAACTAATAACTTCCTTAAGACCATTTAAGCCTTTAAGGCATCATGCGATTCTGCTGAATATAAACGAAAAATAATCATTTCAATTTCATCCGGGCAGTGAAGAGGGTTGTTATATTAATTAATTAAAGGCATAAAGTATTAATTAACAGGGTTTTTGCATGGGGTAGGTGCTCCAAATGATTTTGATTTAGAGTCACCCATGGCTATCTTCGGAGCAGTTAATAATAGAATTTAAAACGATTAAGGCAGGTTAATTGGGATAGAAACCAAATAATTTTGCCAGACTGGCATGGAGTTTATGAATTCCCCCTGGATTGGCAAACATTAATATACATTGTTTATAAATAATGTTCACCCCATTATCTCTGGCATAATTTAATATTTTATCACTATGTGCGCCCTGTTGCAAAAAAACGTTCTGAATCCCTTTTTCCCTGGCTTCTGTGAGGACAGCCAGGCTGACAACCGGATTAGCCGAAATTATTATGGCTTCAATATCCCCGGGCAGGTCCCTGACTGACCGATAACACTTATCACCTTCAAATTCATCAAGGTAAGGGTTTACAGGTGCAATATCATAATCCTTTTTTTTCAGGGTCCTGTATATGACATTGCCGAATTTGTTTTTTTGTCTGGAAACTCCTGCAATTGCAAACTTTTTACATGACAGGAACTGGTTTATTTTTTCTCTCATCAGAAGATATTAATAAAGACTGAGTTTAAAGCATTTAAATTTATTGTTATAGGTACAAACGTTGTTTTAATTAAGATCAATAGTTATAAAAGTCTTTCCACCATTTTTTCAGCATTACTGAAATATCTTTTTCCCGGGGGTTATCCTGCGGATGGTAAATCATTTTGCCACGGATTTCATCGGGAAGGAACTCCTCTTTTGTGAAATTTCCGTCATAACTGTGTGCATACTTGTAGTCTTTACCATAACCCAGATCTTTCATGAGTCCGGTGGGGGCATTCCTGATATTTAAAGGCACTGGAAGGTCTCCTGTTCTCTTAACCAGATCCAGCGCATCATCAATGGCCATGTAAGCAGAGTTGCTCTTGGGTGAGGTAGCCAGGAAGATTGCCGTTTCTGAAAGGATTATCCTTGCCTCCGGCATACCGATCATGTTCACAGCCTGGAAGCAATTGGTAGCCAGCAGCAATGCATTGGGATTTGCCAGTCCGATATCTTCGGCTGCCAGTATAACAAGGCGCCGGGCGATGAATTTTATATCCTCACCACCAGAAAGCATCCTGGCCAGCCAGTATACAGCTGCGTTAGGATCACTTCCGCGGACAGATTTGATAAAAGCTGATATTATATCATAATGCTGTTCACCGCTCTTATCATACAAAGCCATATTTTCCTGAAGCTTTTCCAGCACTTTATCGTTGTTAATTTCAATACGAACTGACTCTTCACTAAGAACAACCAGCTCCAGAAGATTGTAAAGCTTTCGGGCATCTCCTCCCGAATATCTCAGAAGAGCTTCATGTTCAGATATTTTAATAGCCTTTTCCTTTAAAATTGTATCCTTCTTCAGGGCAATATCAAGAAGCCTGAGCAGTTCATCCTTTTCCAGAGGCTTAAGGATATAGACCTGGCAGCGGGAAAGAAGGGGAGAGATCACTTCGAAGGAAGGATTTTCGGTAGTTGCTCCAATAAGAGTTATAATGCCCTGTTCTACAGCCCCAAGTAGTGAATCCTGTTGTGATTTGCTGAACCGGTGGATTTCATCAATAAAAAGTATTGCATTGGGCTTATTAAAAAATTGCTGCTTTTTGGACTTCTCTATGGCTTCTCTTACATCCTTTACCCCTGAATTTACCGCACTCAATGTATAAAAAGGCCTTTCCAGTGTATTTGAAATGATCTTTGCCAGGGTAGTTTTGCCTACTCCCGGAGGCCCCCAAAGAATCATCGAAGGTATTTTGCCGCTTTCAATCATTTTCCTTACCGGGGAATCCTTTCCGGCTATATGCTGCTGGCCCGCATAATCCTCAAGGGATTTAGGACGCATTCTTTCGGCTAGAGGCTGATTGTAACTCATTTCAGGTTTATCATATTTTCCCGGTCGGAAGTGTTTTTCACATCAGGAAGCAATTATCATGCAAATTTATTAAAAATGTACGGTTGGTCACTACAAGATTGTTTTTGTTGAAAAAAACATAATCTGAATTTGAACAGGCAATTATGCCTGTAAATAAGACCTATACATCAATTTATCCTTGCATCGACCATTTAAAAGAATAAAAATTGAGATGATTCAGGAAGAAAAAGAAATGGAAATAATTATTTTTGAAAAAATTTCATGCCTTAATGCCTGAAATGTTAAATAATTCACATTTCACCCTCTTTTCAAACAATATCTAAAATGGAAAAAATTGCCTTAGGATCTGATCATGCCGGATTCAAATTGAAAGAACATATAAAAAAATATCTTTTGTCACTAAAATATGAAGTTATTGATTTCGGCACAGACTCGGAAGATCCTGTTGATTATCCTTATTTCATTATTAAAGCTGCCGAACATGTATCTGTTAAGGAAGCTGATTTTGGGATAGTATTTGGTGGAAGTGGAAACGGAGAAGCTATGGCTGCAAACAAAGTAAAAGGAATAAGATGTGCTCTTTGCTGGAATGATGAAACGGCCAGGTTAGCCAGGGAACATAACAACTCCAATATGATATCTATTGGTGAGAGGTTAATTAATAACGAAGATGCCGCAAGAATTGTTGGGGTATGGTTGAATTCAAAATTTGATGGAGGCAGACATTTAAAGAGGGTGGAATTAATATCGGAGTATGAGAAAACCGGGAAAATATGATATATAATATTTTCCCGGTTTAACCTGAAAGTTGGAATTATTCAGGCTTTCAGGTTAAACCAAAACTTAGAATTTGCAACTCAATTTGATCTTAAAAGGTTAAATTGAATTGTTCAGGATTTAATCTGACAGTTGGAAATTAAACTATATTTTAAATTAGAACAAACAAATAATTGCTTAAATCCAATAACTGTGAGATAGTTATGAAAATTGAAATCAGTCAAAAATAGATTTAAGTTTAGATAGCCCGGTTTTAAAGGATTCCAGGCTCATGTTGAAATCTTCCTTAGCCTCCTCCCAGGTTTCCTCTGACGAATCTGCCAGAGCCTTATATTTTAATTCCAGCTCCTTTTGTTTTAATCTTAAGTCTGCCAGTTTACCGGCATACTCAGCTTTTGTATCTTTTTCTGCTGCTTCTTTTTTAAGTTCCAGCTTTTCTATTTCATCGAATAGTTCATCTATAGACTTTTTTGCTTCCTCTCTGGCTGTATTTTTATCCATTTTTAGTAAGTTTTAAATTAAAATTTTAAAATATAATTATAGATCTATTGACATCAATTAAATGATGTCTGAAGACAGTTTCAATCACAATTTAAAAAAAAATCGTTTCTTTCCCAAATATAATCACGGTAGCGGACATTAATTTTCACGAAAATCGACTTGGATAGCAAGCCTGTCAATTACATCATTGTATTTTGTGAGCAATGCTTTCCTGTTATGAGCACCCAGAAAAATATTTGCCAGTACATAACTATAACTGTCAACGTGATGAGGTGGCAGATCATCCAGATTCACGCCTTTTTCAATATTAACCTTTATTTTCAGGTCCGGATATTTTTTTTTGATATCCTCAATCTTTTTATCTGAAGGCACTTCTTTGACTATACCTGATTTGAAGCATCTGTGCATAAAATGGGCTGCTACATTAAAATCACCTTTTTTCTGGAATTTTTCGGGTCTCCGGTTCAATGCAAGGTTGAGCATTACTTCATGATGGGATATACCATGAACTTTTTCAAACAAATCTGAATGGGCCTGGGAGATCCTTGGATTTATTTCCAGAAGTTTAATCTGGTCAGTCCTTTTATTATAAAAGTATTCAATATTAAATGCGGAATTCATCAGGCCTGTCTGCACGATAACCTTTTTTGACAGATCAGTCATTCTCTCAGCTATTTTGGGAGGAAGAGATGAAGGATATTCATAACGAAGAAAAGACGA
>SLPB01000066.1 GCA_007132225.1 Bacteroidales bacterium
AATGTCACATCTGATGATTATTGATCAATGAAAAATGGATTGCATGTGAGATCGACGAAGTCAAAATATTGTCATGGTAAGATCCATAAGACCAATGATTTAATATTAATATTTACTTATGGAATTCCGGATATAAGATTTTGTTTCTTTATCCTGGGTAGCAAATTATACAGGATCAGTTTTTTGAAAATTGAAAAAAAACATTACCTTTGCAGACCGAATCTAATGACTGTATTATATCAACACTTTAATATCTATTTGCAATGAAGAGGACATATCAACCATCAAACAGGAAAAGAAAAAACAAGCACGGCTTTCGTGAAAGAATGGCGACCGCCAATGGACGCAGGGTTTTGGCATCCCGGCGCAGCAAGGGACGCAGCCGGTTAACTGTTTCGGATGAGTCAAGGCATAAAGTCTGATCTGTTTAGCCTGGCACTCTTTTAAAATAACTATAATACCTTCATATAATATAAGCAGAGGCTGTCCGCGGACAGCCTCTGCTTGTTTTTGGTGTGACTGGAGGGCCGGTAACCTGACCAGGAAAATACTCTTTTATATTGCCGGCCGGCTTATTGTTTAACCGGAATATTTTTCAGAGTTTCCACCAGAAGGACCCAGAACTTATTAACCGATTCGATATGTACCTTTTCATCAGGTGAATGAGGATTGCGTATTGTTGGGCCGAACGAGATCATATCCATATCAGGATATACCCCACCAATCAGTCCGCATTCTAGTCCGGCATGTATAGCTTTTACCTCCGGGGTTTTACCATAGAGTTCCTTATAAACTTTTTTCATAACCTCCAGTATTTCAGAATCCATATTTGGCTTCCATCCCGGATAGGCCCCGTCAAATACAACATCTGCTCCCGCCAGTTTAAAAACAGACTCCATCATGCCGGCAAGCTCATCCCTGGAGCTATCCACGGAGCTTCTCATCAGGCATTTAATGGTTATCTCACCTTTTTGGGAATTCACGCTGGCAAGATTTGTTGATGTCTCAACCAGGCCTGGCATTGAGTTGCTCATTCTTATTACACCGTTGGGGCATGCAATAATTGAGTTTATCAGCCGGTTTTGGGTGTCATTATCTATCAGGTTACCTGGCAAATCTGTTTTTTGCAGATCCAGTTCAAGATCGGGTTCCACAGCTGACAGTTCATATTTGTATATTGCTTCATATTTTTGAATACTGCTTTTCAGTTCATTTTCTTTACCTTGAGGTATTACTATTATAGCTTCAGCTTCCCTGGGAATAGCATTCCTTAATCCCCCGCCATCTACATGGGCAAGGCCGGCTTTATGTTCATTTACTGCATGTTTTAAAAACCGGAACAGTAGTTTGTTTGCGTTGCCTCTCCCCAGTACTATATCAAGTCCGCTATGACCCCCTTTTAATCCTGACAAGCTTACCCTGAAAGCCAGGCAACCGGCAGGGACAGGCATCTCTTTATAATGATAGCTGATATTGGCGTCCATTCCCCCTGCACAGCCTACATACAACTCGCCCTCATCTTCGGAGTCCATGTTAAGCATTATATCTGCCTCCAGAACTCCTTTTTCCAGTCCAAATGCACCAGTCATGCCTGTCTCCTCATCAATGGTGAAAAGCGCCTCTATCGGGCCGTGAACCAGGTCTTCCGAATCCAGTACTGCAAGTGCAGCAGCAACTCCTATACCATTATCCGCACCCAGTGTTGTATCTTTGGCACGAACCCATTCACCATCAATAAATGCTTCAATAGGGTCGTTTTCAAAATCATGCTTTTTGTCGCTGTTCTTTTGAGGCACCATATCAAGATGTCCCTGCAGCAGGGTCACCTTGTGGTTTTCCATGCCGCTGGTGGCGGGTTTTTTTAGTATAACATTACCAACCCTGTCTACTATGGTTTCAAGTCCGCGATCCTCTCCAAATTTTTTCACGTAATCAGCAACTTTTGCTTCCTTTTTTGACGGCCTGGGTATCTGTGACAGGTCGTAAAAAAAATTCCATATAGTTGCCGGATTAAGATCTTTTATCTCTTTACCCATGATTTATTTTTTTGTTTTTCATAATTGCCGTACCATGATTACTACTTGCTTTTTGGTTCCTGAATAATTATTAAGGCAGAGTAGCGTATCATGGCGGCCACTATTTTATTTTAATTGTTTGCCCGGATGTTATCTTAACGGGTTTTTTCTGGTTTCAGGGACTGTAATATATCGGCCCCTCTATTCCAAGTGGCAACCCAAGCCATATCCAAATCAGCAGCATCGGAATTCTAATTATCATAAATGCAAGTGCGTAAGGCAGCATCATTGAAATAAGGGTTCCTATCCCGACATTCTTAACATATTTCTGTGCGAAAACTATAACAATTGGGAAATAGGGGAGTAGCGGGGTTAGAATATTCGAATATGAATCACCTATGCGGTAGGCTGCCTGGGTTAGCTCCGGGGAATAGCCCATAAGCATTAGCATCGGTACAAATATGGGAGCCAGAATTGCCCATTTGGCTGATGCACTTCCCATGACCAGGTTTACCAGGGAGGCTACAATAATGAAGGCCACCAGCAATGGGCCGCCCGTAAAACCAATGGCTTTTAATCCGTCAGAACCCTTAACCGCCAGAACGCTCCCCAGATTTGACCAGTTGAAATATGCCACAAACTGTGCTGCCACAAAAGCAATTACAATGTAAAGTCCCATAGTTGCCATTGCTTTTGCAGTCATATCCGAAACATCCTTATCACTCTTTATAGTTTTTGCTGCAATCCCATAAACCAGTCCCCCGACAAAAAACACTATAAACATGATAGGTACAATGGAATCGTAGAAGGGTCTCATAGTTCTTTTGCCAAGTTCGGGGTCAAATTCACCCCTTAGTATACCATCAGCGGGTATTGTTGCCAAAGCGACCAGTCCGAGAACAACCAAAATTGAAAACATGGACCATTTAAGTGCTTTACGTTCGCGGACTGATATTTCGTTTGTTTCTTCAAGAACCACTTCACCTTCCGGCTTGTAGGATCCGAGCCTTGGTACAAGTATCCTTTCAGTAATCCAGGTTCCGGCCAGACCTACAAAAGGAACGGAAGCTGCCATCAGGTAGTAGTTTGAAAGGGGATTCACCGTGTAATCAGGATCAATTATCTGTGCCGCGGGTTCGGTAAATGCGGCTATCATGGGATCCAGTCCGGTAGGAAGGAAATTTGCACCAAATCCGCCGGAAACACCGGCGAAGGCGGCAGCAATGCCTGCCAGCGGGTGTCGCCCCATGCTCAGGAAAATTACCGCCCCAAGCGGGATCAGCACTACATATCCGGCATCAGCTGCTACTGAACTTATCATTCCTGCAACAACAATTGAAAATGTAATAAGAGATTTAGGTACTTTAGATACAAAAAGGCGAAGAGCAACCGCAATCATTCCGCTGTGTTCGGCAACGCCTATCCCCAGCATGACAACAAGGACCAGTCCAAGTGGCGGAAAAGTAGCAAAAGTATCAACCATTTCGGTGAGGATCCTCTGCACACCTTCCCTTGATAAAAGGTTAATAACGCTTATTGTTTCTACAGGCTCTCCTTCAGGGTCAAGAAGCCCCGCATCTTTGCCCGGGTGTTCAACGGTTACTCCGCCGAAAATAAATGATAACAATAATACCACAACCATCAGAATGGCAAAAAGTGTAACAGGCTGTGGTAATTTATTTCCAATTATTTCAACTTTATCCAAAGCTCTTTCAAAAAAGCCTTTTTTCTTCTTATTAGCAGTATCGGAAGGGACCATCAGTGAAAATTATGATTAATAAAAATATTTTATTCTATATATAATATGCTTAAAATATAGCAAAGCACCATAAAAGATGTTATTTAAACTTAATGCTCCAGGTCATAACTCCCTGGATCCTGTTGTTTTTCAAGCCAGCCGGGTTCGATTAAGGATATAGCTTATTGATCCTGCCAGGTATCTCATGCGCCTGTTATTTTTCAGGCATTGATAATTAAAAGCGTAAATGTAAAAAAAAACACCTACCAATGCATATGTTTATGAACATTATTCCCAAATTAATTGTATTGCTCATAGTGTGCCTTACTATTATAAATATTGTTAAATAAATGTAAATATATTCATATGTAGTTTTAATAGTTTAATTTTGTACTATATTAGATTTAAAAAAACAAAAACGATATTTGTTTTATGAATTAAAACAGAGCATTTTTGTAATTTAAAATAAGGAAATTATGAACAGATATTTGACAATAATAGTTGCGCTTGGTTTTATGACCTCCTTGAATGCAAATCAAAACAACGAGAAGATAAACTGGTATACATTTGAAGATGCTGTTGAACTTGCTGCTGAAAATCCAAAAAAGATACTCATAGATGTATATACTGACTGGTGCGGTTTTTGTAAACGCATGGAGGCCGAGACCTTTAATAACGCAAGCGTTGCCAGGTATATAAATAAAAACTTTTATCCTGTAAAGTTAAATTCGGAGACAACCGACACAATTACTTTCCAGGGTCATAAGTTCGTGAACGAGGGTAATGGAAGGCGTTCAGCACATCAGTTGTCCATTGCGTTATTGCAGGGACAGATGTCCTATCCCTCAGTTGTCTATTTGAATGAGAAACTTGAACTTATAACCACGGTTCCGGGATTTTTGAATCCTGAAGCAATAGAACCTATTCTCAGGTATTTTGCTGAAGATTACTATATGACCCAATCGTGGGAAGATTTCCAGAGTAATTTCAGCGGAACTTTTTAGATCACTGAATTTCCTGTACAGGCATGTACAGTTTTTCTTAATTATTCCTTTTGTTTCGCTGCAATTCAGAATATGCTAGCTATTTCCATAGAAAATCAGCAGGCAGGGATACAATTTTACCATACTGACCTATCAGCACCCGTTTTGAAGAAATGGTCCTGTTTTCGTCTGTTAGGCGTACCGATGCTACATCAGGGATCCTGTAAAATAATGTGCCCGGACCACTATGAGCTTTTGATGTGGTCACTTGTGAGATTTTATCCAGTTGTGATGTTTTCATTTCCTTTACCAGCTCAACTATAATTGGCCTTCCACTAACATCCGCTGCAGGCAATACTCCTTTTGAATCTGAAAAACGGAAAAGTGTTTCATATTCGGATCCGTTATCTGTTACTTCCCTGCCCGGTGTATATTCAAAGAAAAAATCATGTCTGGCTTCAACTACTTTGCCTGTAAACAAGGTCAGATATTCCTGCTCCAGCCGGGCAAATTCAGCAATAATTGATTCCATGGCTTTCCCATCAGGAAACAAATCCAGGTCGCCAGAAAGGAGCTTGAACCGGTTGCCTCTCAGCTCAAAAATGAGATCCGCTACTTCAGCCGCCTTTTCTTCAAGGCTTTTAGTTACGGTGGCTCTCTGCATAACAGGAACATTGACAAAGGCGGTGTCCTGCCTTACCATGCGCATTACGGTCCTGGTTTCTTCCACTACTTTGGGACTGATTGACATATCGGTATAAAGAGGTCGCTCAATTTCCATCTCCCCTGCATGCATGTTGCTTTTTAAATCCGGCAACTGTCTTTGATTTATCGGAAGGATGAACCCTTCTTTACCCAGCTGAAAAAAATTTGTAACATGCCTGTCATTTGTTACAAGTGAATAGTAATGGTCAGGGTCGGCTTCCTGGTAACTGTCAATTTCTACTTGGTTTATTTTCCAGTTGATTGCGTCCTGGGAAGGTACGCCGGAAATTCCGAGGAACCGTTCGGCATACTGGTAGTATGGTCCCCTGTATGTTCGGATTTGTGTGGCCTCAACAGATATATTAAGTGTGGTTTTTGGTAGTGAGTAAACCAGTGTATAATTATTGGGCTGCCTTTCTTCCGTTGCGTGTGACGCCGAAGTATTGTACTCAATTCCTTTTGATCCTGCGCAACCCCACAAAAGGCTTGTCAAAGCCAGTGCTCCTGCAATTATGTATCGCATAATTTAAGATTTTAATATTTTGAATGCTTTGCCTATATTCATAGTTATATCCCCCGCTATCATTGCTTCGGGAGACATTGCTTCACTTGCAATATCTCCTGCAAGTCCGTGCAGATAAACCCCTGCTACCGCTGCATCTGCTGACCTGTATCGCTGACCCAGCAAAGATAAAAGAATTCCTGTTAAAACATCACCTGAACCTGCTGTTGCCATGCCGGAATTACCGCTGCTGTTGAAAAAGCATAACCCTTCCGGAGTTGCGACTGACGTATTGGCTCCCTTGAGAATAATGATGATTTTAAATTTTTTTGCCATTTCTATCTGACTGATTAAACGATCATGACTGTTTTTATGTTGTCCGGAAAGACGGTCAAATTCTCCCGGATGTGGTGTAAGTATTGAATTTTCAGGTATAAGACCCAGCCATTTTTTATTTAGAGCGAGGATATTTATTGCATCAGCATCAAGAACTAACGGTAAATTAGCAGATTTTAGCAGATTCTGCAGTGCATTCTGGCTTTCCGGCAGGGTCCCTATGGCCGGGCCGGCTGCAATTGCATTGTAATTATCAAGAAGGGGGATTTTAGAAAAACTGGTGCCGGATATATCCAGGTTTACCATTGCCTCGGGAATGCCGGTCTGGATTATTTCACAACCCTTAACCGGCACGTGCACTGTAAGCAGGCCTGCGCCGGTGCGAAGGCAGGATGTTGCTGCCAAAACCGCCGCACCCATTTTGCCATAGCTTCCGGAAATAAGCAGGCAATGACCAAAGTTTCCTTTATGTGCCACCCTGCTTCTTTTTTTAATCAGGGTTTTAACAAGATCATGGTCAACAAGGTGATAGGGTGTCTTTACTTCATTAATGAATCCCTTGTGCAGACCTATGGGCAATATTTTCCAGGTTCCAGTGTATTTCTCATTTTCTGCAAACATAAATGCAAGCTTTGGAAACTGGAAAGAAAGAGTATAGGTGGCCCTGATTATGCTGTTGCCGGAATTCTCCCTGTTATCATCACCAAAAAGTCCCGAAGGTATATCAATGGATACTATTTCTCCCTGTGATTCATTCAGATGATCAACCAACTCAGCAGGCAGACCCCTTATCGGACTGCTGAGTCCGGTGCCAAACAGGGCATCTGTAATTACACTTGAAACATCAATTGCCGGGAAATCTTCACGGGAAGTGATTATTTCCGGTTCGATATTCATGGACCTTAGTCGCTCCAGATTTATTGATGTGTCGGATGAATACCCTGATTTTGATTTCATCAGGAAAATCCGGGGTTTGAATCCCTTTTCAGACAGGAGCCGTCCAAGTGCTAATCCGTCACCGCCATTGTTTCCCGGTCCGGAAAATATAAATATATTTTCATCTTTGGAATATTTTTTCCGGAACCAGTCAGCAATAGAGTTTGCCGCTCTTTCCATCAGGTTGATGGAAGAAACAGGCTCATTTTTTATTGTATAGGCATCTGCTTCCCTGATTTGAGGTGTGCTGAGGATTTTCATCATTAAATATTTAGATTAAACCACTATTCATTATTTTAGCAGGAACCAAAATTTATTGGTTTAGTTAACAATAAATACTAAAATTGCATTAATTTTTTTAAAGAATCAAATTGATTCCCGAATGTAAAGTGCTTATGATTTATTCCCCTGCATCAATACTTCCTCCCGGAAAATCCATTATGGAAATGCATCCTTCCACAAACTCAATTATTGCAACTCACCCCGGGGACAGGTCTGTGACGCACACGGGTCTGTATAAGCAGATCACCGGTAGCTTTGGAGAGGAAAAGAAACTTATAGTTAAATGTATCTTACAATAATCATTTTATGACATCAAACCAGGGAGAGAGTTTAGGATTTATTCCAAGGATGCTTGAAGCAATAGAGAGGATTGGCAACAAACTTCCACATCCAGCCACTCTGTTTGCCATTTTTGCCGGGGGAACCATTATTTTATCCGGCATAGTCAGTGCTTTTGATATCTCAGTTATTCATCCCGGAACACAGGAAGAGATAAGGCCTTTCAATCTGCTGTCTATTAGCGGATTGCATATGATATTGACTAATATGGTTGTTAACTTCACATCATTTGCTCCACTTGGAACGGTTCTGGTGGCCCTGCTGGGAATAGGGGTTATGGAATCGAGCGGATTCATGGCTACTGCTCTGCGAAGACTGGTACTCTCGGCCCCGAGGCATCTGCTTACCTTTGCAATCGTTTTTGCAGGCATCTTGTCAAACACTGCAAGTGAGGTTGGATATGTTGTTCTTGTACCATTGGGAGCAATGATCTTCCTGGCAGTGGGCAGAAATCCAATTGCCGGACTTGCCGCCGCATTTGCGGGTGTATCAGGTGGATATAGTGCCAATTTACTTTTAGGTACTATTGACCCGTTGCTTGCCGGATTATCAGAAGAGGCCGCCAAAATTATCGATCAGGCCTATGAAGTAAATCCCGCAGCCAACTATTATTTCATGTTTGTTTCCACCTTCTTTATTGCATTGGTTGGTACCTGGGTTACTGAGAAGATTGTTATTCCGCGGCTCGGACCTTATAAGGGTGATGCAAGGCCGGAGCAGCTGCATGATATTACCAGCGAGGAGAAACGCGGACTGAAATATGCGGCCTATACTTTTTATATAATCATTATATTGTTGCTATGGGCTACTATGCCTGTCAGCGGTGGCATTTGGGACCATATACCGGGTAGTGGTTTTCTGCGTGATCCGGTTACCGGTGACCTTTTAAGGTCTCCCTTTATGTCAGGCATAGTTGCAATGATATTTATAATTGCCTCCATTATTGGTATAGCGTACGGACTTGGGGCAGGAACTCTTAAAAGCAATGCAGATGTAATCAATGGAATGGGGAAATCAATGTCCACCCTGGGCACTTATATTGTACTTGTGTTTTTCGCAGCCCAGTTTGTTGCATATTTTAACTGGACCAACCTCGGACTTATTTTTGCAATTAAAGGCGCTGAAACTATTACTGCCGTGGGAATGGGCAGGATACCCCTTATGATTAGCCTGGTCTTCATATCGGCATTGATCAATATGGTTATAGGAAGTGCTTCTGCCAAATGGGCGATAATGGCACCTGTGTTCATACCAATGTTCATGTTACTTGGTTATTCGCCTGAATTTACACAGATGGCTTACAGGATAGGGGACAGCGTGACCAATATAATTGCTCCCATGATGTCATATTTTGCCCTGATTGTAGCCTTTATGGAAAAGTATGATAAAAATGCCGGTATTGGTACCATTATCGCTACTATGTTACCCTATTCAATTGCTTTTTTGATTTTCTGGCTGATATTGATGATATTCTGGATACTTACCGGGTTACCCATCGGACCCGGAGCAGAGTTGTTTTATTCAATTTAAATAATGACTATCGGTTAACTAAACTGTTATAATATGATATTTCTTTGGATAGTAGTGGCTTACCTCGCTTTATTAATGGGGATCTCTGTATACAAAAGTTTTGCAATCAGGGGGCAGGATGACTTTATGGTAGCGGGACGTTCTGTCCCGACATACAAGCTTGTGGGCACCCTGCTCTGTACCTGGATAGGATCGGGCAGTTTGCTTGCAGGAGCCGGGCTTGCCGCCCGGGTGGGGCTTTCTGAATTATGGATGGCTGCAGGGGCATGGGTAGGAATTATAATTGTTTTCTTCCTGGCGGCAAGAGTTAGAAGGATAGCACAGTACACCGTCCCCGATATTCTTGAACTCAGGTATAACAAGTGGGCCAGGATTCTTGGAACCCTGGTTATTGTAATTGCTTATACCACTATAGTCGGTTATCAGTTTCGCGGAGGAGGTTTTGTTCTGAATCTGATTGCCGGGGTGCCTGAATGGCAGGGAGTGATCATTACTGCTATGTTTATTGTTTTATTTACAGCTTTTGCGGGAATGATTTCAATAGTCTCAGTTGATATTATCAATGGAGCTATTATTACACTTGCAGTTATAATTGCCGTTCCCCTTGTTTATATTCATCTGGGCGGAGGTGAATATATTGCAAATAATCTGGATCCGAGTAAGCTTACTGTTTTCGGCGATAACAACTTCTTCTGGGCTATGGGAATATTTTTTCCTACTTTTTTGCTGCTTCTTGGAGAATCCAACATGTATCAGAAGTTTTTTTCAGCAAAAAATGAAAAATCAGCTAAGTCCGCTGTTGTATGGTGGGTGTCGGGGACAATTGTGGTTGAGACAGCAATTGCCACATTGGCCATTCTTGCTTTCAGCCACTTTAACAGTCTGCCAACATCATCAGACTTTTTCCTTTCTGTTGCTGATTCGGAGCAGGTCATTCTGCATACAGCCAGATACAGTACGGAAGTGGGGCTGCCCCTTATTGCCGGCCTGCTTCTTATAGCTGCCTCAGTTGCCATAATTACCTCAACCGGGAATAGTTTCCTCATGGCTCCTTCCACCAATATTACCCGTGATATTTATCAGAGATTTATAAAACCCGATGCTTCACAGAAACAAGTAGTTATGTTCCAGAGGCTGGCACTCATATTACTGGGAATTTTTGCTTATCTTTTGCTTACCCAGTTCAGAACCATACTCGATATGGCATTTACTGCCTATACAATGGTAGGTGCCGGACTAACCCCGGTATTGCTTGCAGCGTTTCTGTGGAAAAGGGTTACCACTGCAGGGGGAGTTGCCTCTATTGCTACCGGTATGGGAGTAACCATTACTATCACTGTGATAAACTCTATTTTATCCGAACCTTTTATAAGTACCAGTTATATTGTACTTCCTGCAGCCGGTGCATCGGTTGCTGTTCTAATAATTGTTTCATTGTTAACCCGGCCCGATCCGGAACACAAATGGAAGAAGTTTTATACCAAAGAAGCATCATTAGCCGAGGCTATAAGGGAGCAGAAAAAATAATATAATCCGGCTTCCGGCGGACTGCAACCAGAAAACTTTCATTTTTTTATTCACCGACCCGTATTGTTACTAACATGTTAATAACAATACGGGTCGGTGTTTTTGCATGTCAGTCAGTATGTTAACAAAAGTTATGTTAATAAGATTGTTTCAATATTATCAACTGTTGAAAAACTTTTGTCACATTTTGACCGGGAAATGCACCTCATTATAGAATATGTATCACGAAAAAACGTGATATGATTATTAATTGCCGGTGTATATTCCGGGGTTAATTATAATACCTGCGTATTACATCAGGCTCTAAATCATTAATTATGAATAATTCGGTATGGAATAGCTACAGAGAATCCGTATGTTCATTAAATTATTATAACCACCGGAACATACTGTTTTTCAGATCAAGTGGTTTCAGATATGATGATTTTATTATTAGTGTGTTATGTGAAAAAGAGATAGAAAGGTCGGCCTATGTTATTATTTCTTTCGAAAAAAACGAACCGGGAGGAGGTACCAGCACATTGCGTATCCCGGTTATTGAATTTTGCAGCCGTTTTCCCCGGGACATTGAAAAATCCCTGCCGGGAATACTTGTATTACCGGTCCGGCCTGATGAATTAATTTCGGTTCCTGCGGTTAAGAGGCATGGTTGCTTACCCGAGGCAGGAATAGGAGCACTTGTAGCAATGCTCTCATATAGTCTTGATATCAGTCAGTTATATATGAAAATCGGAAATATTTCTTCTCACCTTACAATCAGGGATGAGGTTTTTATATTTGTTCAGTTATCTGTTGAACATGGTAATTCAGGGTCACCCCTTATAAATGCCTGTAGCGGAGATGTTTTGGGTGTCATGGTGGATGGTTTTTTATCATCCCGCACCAACCATGAAAAGCTTAAACATATTATTAATGAAAACATCAGTATGCTTAATGAGCTCAAAGGAAGATGGACCCTGGGAAATGTTGATCCTGTGCAGGTTCTTATAGCAAATCAGCATATGATCAATTATCTTGCAAGGGAGATATACCTGTCCTTTCAGCGAAACTTTGGTTTTGCGGTTCCTATGGAAAAGATCACGGGATTTTTAAGAAAAATTAAGCGGAACAGCAAGTTAATTGTTTCAGACAAGGCTGAGATTTAACCGGTGTCCGTTCCTGTTCGGGTATAATCATTTCCCCGGAACCTTCTAACTGAACCGTTACTCATCCTCAGCAAAATCATTCATTATATTTTTAATATCTTTCTCTGTAGAATGCAACTTTTCCTTGCATAACCTGAGTAAAAAATAGGCCCTTTTGACTTTTTCAGATAAATCATCTACATCAAGTTCTTCACCTTCAATTTGCAGAAGAATCTCTTCTATTTCCCTTACAGCCTCTTTGTATTTTATTTGTTTTTCAGACATAGACTTTGTTTATTTTGCCGGTTCTTTTTTTTGTTATAAAGAGCGCCTGTTTTTACTTATGGATCCCGGTAAATCTTTATTAAATCCTTTCAAAACTCCGGGCTTGTTACTTGTTCATCCGGATTCTGTTTGCGGGTGGAGATTTTTAGAATTTTCACCATTTTTAACCGGCAGCATAAACCAAAAACGGCTTCCTGTGCCAGGTTCACTTTCAACACCAATTCTCCCCCCCGTTTTTTCTATTAATTCTTTACATAGAATAAGGCCCAATCCTCCTCCATCTTCATTATTCGTACCTTTTCTGCAAATTTTACTTTCTATACGGAATAAATCATCTTTCATATCATTGGGTATCCCGATGCCCGAATCGGCAACCTCAACAACGACTTTCTGATTATACTTCCTTGCCGATAATTTTATGGTTCCTCCGAAATGGGTGAATTTTACTGCATTACTGATAAGATTCCTTATGACACTTGATAGTAAAACTTTATCTGAAACAATAATCAGTTCATCCGGCAGATTTTCTGAAATAGTAATGTTTTTTTTGCTGGCACTGATATGTATAAAATGAATTTCTGAATGAATAAGACTTACCAGGTCAAATTTTTCAGGGAGGTAAGGCATTTTACCGGTTTGCGCTGCGGACCACTTTAGAAGGTTTTCCAGCAATTTGTAAAGATTTTGGGAGGATTGGTGGAGTATACTGATATATTGACGAATTTCTTTTTCTGATAGCTCGTTGAAGGTTGTTGTCATAATTTCAGAAAAGCCCAGGAGGGCATTGAAAGGATTTTTAAGATCGTGTGCAATTATTGAGAAAAATCTGTTTTTGGTGGCGTTCAATTGTTCCAAAGCTTTTGATGACTGTCTTAGTTTTTCATTTGTTTTTTCAAGTTCCAGGATTTTATGTTTAATCAGTTTGTTTGTTTTTTGGATCTGATAGAAACGGTATCCAATTATAAACATGAAAACACCAAGCATTGCCAACAATAATAACAGTGAATATTTAATATGATCCAGCCTGTTTATTTGTAATTCCTGAATCCGTTTCTCCTTTTGCATCAAATCAATGGTTGCATATTGTTTTTCTGTTTCAAATATATTCTCAAGTTGAATAAACCTGTTTTCCGAATTACGTATTTGAAGTGAATCTTTCAGGTTACTGTATCTTTTCAAATATGAGAGGGATGTTTTATAATTGCCTGATTTCTTGTGGTAGAAATGCAATATATTATAATTATTCCGTATGATATTATCTGAATTTGTCAATTTTGAAAGGTTCATGCTTTGATCTATTCTTTCCATTGCTTTTTCAGGTTCATCAATGGCAAAATAGGATCTTGCCAAAAACGAGTTCGTTCTTGCCATAATAACCGAATCCGGGATCTCTTTTGCATAACTTAAGGAACTCAGAAAATGTTTTATTGATTCATTGTATCGCTCCTGCTGGTAAAATATTTCTCCGGTTTGATTGTGAGAATTAGCAAGGCCTCTGAGGTTTCCTGTTTCTTTCAACAGATCCAGTTGCCGGACAAAATATTCCAGGGAAAGATTATAATTCTGTTGTTCCCGGTAAAACCTTCCAAGGTTAAATAATGTTGAAGCTATAAGTTCGGTATTTTCAGATTGTTCCTTAATTCTGAGTGCCTTGATCAGGTAAACTTCTGATGAGTCATATTGTTCCAGTTCTTTGAATAACAAACCCAGGTTATTAAGATACATGCCCATTCTCCCATGATCCTGAAGGGAGCTTGCAATTTCAAAAGCAAGCTGATAATTTTCAATTACATTATTGTAATTTCTCAGTAAATAATGGACATTGCCCATACGGTTAAGTGCATCTGCCTTACCTTCAGGGTAATCAAGTTCTTCAGCAAGTTTGTAGGCCATTGTAGCATATTCCAGGCTCTTTCCCATGCTTATATTCCATTTAGCCCTGCTGAGACCAACAAGGATGTCTACCTTATCTCTTCCGGTTTTTTCGGACAAAAGGCTTTTAAGGCTGTCAGTTTCATTCACCGCTAATACATGTCGCCCTCCTGCCGCTGAAAATAATAAAGCAAAACAAACAGTAAAGAAAAAAAACTGTCTGGTATATATTATCTGTTTCCCTCTGTTTTTGTAAATTTTCATACAGGTATGGTAAACGTGAATGTGCTGCCTTTTCCGGGTTTGCTATCCACCCAGAGAGTTCCCCCGCTTTTTTCCACAAACTCCTTACAGAGTAAAAGGCCAAGTCCTGTACCTTTCTCATCATTGGTTCCGGTGGTTGTTACATTGTAATCCAGGCTGAACAATTTTTTTTTCGCAACTTTGCTGATTCCTACACCATTATCAGAAACGGATACTTCAACCTTCTTCCTGGTCTCTCTTGCAGATATTAATATTGTTCCATCATAAAATGTGAATTTAATGGCGTTATTAAGCAGATTCCGGATTACTGCAGAAATAATATTTTTATCTGCAAAGGCGGTAATATTCGGACTTATTTCTGTTTGAATGCTGATGTTTTTTCTGTTGGCAGCTGGTATCAGGTTAAATATCTCACGATCTGCCACTTCCTTAACCTGAAATTTTTCAGGGATGTAATTTATATTTCCTGTCTGGCTTTTTGACCACTCCAGGAGGTTTTCCAGCAACTGGTAAAGACTTGTTGCTGATTTATTGATGATATCAATGTACGTGTAAATCTGTTCCCGTGAAAGATCGTTGTATTTATGTATCAGTGTTTCGGAAAATCCTAACAATGCGTTAAAGGGATTTTTCAGGTCATGGGCTATGATAGAGAAAAATTTATCTTTGGCATTATTAAGCTTTATCAGGTTTGTTTCAGCGGCGACCAGGTTACTATGTGCACTTTCAAGTTGCTGGTTTTTTTCCTGAAGAGAATGATTTAAAACTATACGGTAACGGTACATGCCAAGCAGTATAGAAATACACAGTCCGGAAATCACAGAAATAATAACAAGGTAAATAATTAGGCTCCGTACTTGTTGTAGCTGCAGTTGCTGAATATCGCTAGTCTTTAGCAGGAGTTCAAGTTCATTGTCCAGGCTTGCCCTTTTATGCATAATTTGTAACTCTGCAATTTTATTACCCATGTCTTCTGTAAATATAGAATCTCTGTATGTATTATAGTGGCTGTATGATGCAAGAGCTTTTTCAAATTGATTAGTTTCTTCATATATATGCGACCGGAACAGATAATTTTCACTGATAAGGTCTTTGGCACTCAGATTCAAGGCTATTTCAAGTCCTTTTTCAAGGTATTCAATAGCTATATTATAATCATTTTTTAACAGGTATAATTCTCCCAGATTATTGTAATTATTTGCAAGGCTGTAATTGTTACCTGCAGTTTTATTGATATCTACCGATTTTAGATATGATTCCAAAGCATCCTGATAATTCTTTAGCCTGGTATGTATTATTCCTGTATTATGACTGGTGACAGCAATACCATGACTATCACTGAAATTTTCATAATTCACCAGTGCCCGGGAATAATAATCCAGGGCAGTTTCATAATCCCCTTTTTCATACCATATTATTCCAATATTATTTAAAACAGATGCAGTTGAGGTGCTGCCAACATCTTTTTCCTTGTATAATTTTAGTGATCTGTTATAAAAATTGAGTGCTATGTCCAGATTGCCGATTTGCCTGTGGGTTATTCCAATATTATTGAGAACAGATGCAACACCGGTTATATCATCGGTTTTCCTGTAAAGAGGCAGGGCTTCATGAAAACACTCCTGCGCCCGGTCATACAAACTCATTCTCTGATACATCCCTCCCATGTTGTTGAGTGTGGATGCAATCCCCTCAATATTATTTGTTTCGGTATAGATTTCCAAGGCCCTCCCGAAACAGGTAATTGCATTGTCAAAATCATGACGATTCGACTTAATTACTCCCAGAATATTTGAGTAACTGGCAATGCCGGATTTATCACCTGTCTGGATACTCAGTTCCACAGCCTTTTCAACATAGTCTGCTACCTTTTCCTTATTGCCCAGCCGGTCATGCAACAGGTAGAGATTGTTATATGATCCCAGCGTTCCGTCGTAGTCGTTGATTCCAAGTCTTTTCTCAAGTGATTTGTTATAATGGTTTAGCGCCTCCTGGTAATTGCCATTAAGATAGTAGGCATTTCCAAGCCGGTTCATAGCATTAGCAATTCGGGCTGTGTCGTTAAGTCCGGTGGCAAGTTCGAGAGCTTTCAGGGCGTAGGAGTGACTCTTTTCAAGGGAGACAGACCAGTATTCCCTTGAAATATCGTTCAGCAAATCAACTCTATCACTCGCATCAGCTTCATCCAGTTTTTTGATTAAGCTGTCGAGCATGCTCTCAGTGGCATATACCTGCAGGGCCTGGAAAATAAAAAAGAGAAAAACGGCAATATGTCTGGTAGTTTTCACCAAAATGGTTCAGTTAGTCTGTCTGAATAAACAGTGTTTAACTTAGAGTATAGCATATACAGAGCTGGTTACTCATATTTTTTCATGCTAACTAAATGTCTGGCAACGGTGTGCCAGCTAATAAATAAAATAACCGAATAATGATTTCCCTACAAATTTAAAAATTATTTAATAACAATAATTTAAAATCAAATAAATGCAGGCGGGCATAATCAACTCCTGCTTATTATTATTTGTCTTTTATCCTTGCATGCACATTAAGAACCTTACTTTTTATTAGTCCGTCATGCAGTTTGGTTTCAATTATATCCTGAGAGTCAATGTCTTGTGCTTTTTTTATGATTTTCCCGTTTTTCAATACCACTGCATAACCTTTTTTCAGTATGTTTTCGGGATCAACAAGTTGAAGTGTTGTTGAAATCAGGTGCAACTTATCCTGCTTCTTACCGAGAGAATTATTTATTTTTTCGGGCAGGGATTTGTCCTGTATTTCCTGACAGGTGCTTTTTAATCTGTGTAAATAGTGTTTTATGTTAAAGTCAAAATGAGAATGCCTGGACTCAAGATCATAGTTATTATTATTGATAAGGCGGAATGCTGAATTACTAATGAGCGAGCTTCTTGATACCAGGTGCCTGTGATTTTGTTTAATATTATTAGTAACTATAAGGGGAATGTTTTTTATGACAGTTTTTATCATATACCTGTTTTGCCCGATTATATGCGACACCAGGGTTGTAAGCCTGCCACCAAGTTTTCCGGTTTTTATATCCAGTTCATGAAATTTACCTAAAAGGAACTCGGCAACCGCCGTTGGAGTTTTAAGATCAATATTTGCCACGGTGCCGGCGATCGTATAATCCCGTTCATGACCAATGCCGGTGATAACTGGTATTGGGAACTGAGCAATGTGTGCCGCGATCTCATAACTGTCAAAACAGTTCAGGTCTGCCGCAGATCCACCTCCACGCAGTATTACCACGATATCGAACATTTCCTCTTTTTCAAACACGGCATCCAGTGCCCCCGTAACGGAGACAGCTGCATTGTTTCCCTGCATTAAGGCAGGGAAGAGGGTGATATCAAAACTGTATCCGTATTGATTGTTATTAATTTGATGCATAAAATCCTCGTATCCTGCAGCAACGGGCGATGAAATAACTGCTATACGGGCAGGCAGATCAGGGAACGGTATGGATCTGTTCATATTTATTATTCCCTCATTCTCAAGCTTTTTTAGTGTTTCGGCTCTTTTCTTCTCTAGGTCGCCTAGTGTGTATACAGGATCAATATCTTTTATATTAAGACTGATTCCGTATAGCTCATGAAATTCAACAGAAATTTCAACCATGATTGTCATTCCCTGGCTGAGAAATTGTGAAGTGGATGTTTCAAAAAAGGGTTTTAGCATTCGCCAGGTATATGCCCATATTGTGGCTTTAGATCGTGCTACTATCCTGTTGCTGTCAGAATCCTTCTGGATAAGCTCAAGGTAACAGTGTCCGTTCACATTTTCCCTTATCTCGTTTATTTCTGCAACAATCCAGTATCTTTCAGGAAATGCCTCCCTTATTGATACAGAGATAAGTTCTGTCAATTCCAGTAATGTCAGCCTGGTTTTTTCCATATTAATTTTCTTTACCTGACAAAACAACAACAATTTCTCCTTTAATCGTTCTTTCCTGGAAATGAGAAATCAAGTCCTGCAGACTTCCTCTCTTTGTTTCTTCATATATCTTGGTAAGTTCCCTGGAAACCGAGGCCTGCCTTTCAGGTCCCATAAGTTCTTTAAGTTCTTCAAGTAATTTTGCCAGGCGAAAAGGGGACTCGTAAAAAATCATGGTTCTGGTTTCATGTTTTAATCCATCCAGGCGTTTTTTCCTGCCCTTTTTGTGAGGAAGAAATCCTTCAAAGCAAAACCTGTCACTGGGGAGGCCGCTGTTTACCAGTGCCGGTATAAATGCTGATGCACCTGGAAGGCATTCTATCTCAATCTGATTTCTGATACATGTTCTCACCAGTAAAAACCCGGGATCAGATATTCCGGGAGTACCTGCATCTGTTACCAGGGCAAGATTTTCTCCCCTTAAGATTCTTGCTGCCAGGGCATCTGCTATTTTATGCTCGTTATATTGATGGTATGGCAGTAAACTGTTATTAATATTGTGGTGTTTAAGCAGTATTCCGGTTTTCCTGGTGTCTTCTGCCAGTATCGCATCAGCATTTTTCAATATATCAATTGCCCTGATAGTTATATCTCCCAAATTTCCTATAGGAGTTGGCACCAGGATAAGTTTTCCCATAATCGGATATTTTATTCGGCCTGGTGTTTCCTTTTTACCAGGGCAAGAAATTTTTTAACCACCTCATTAGCCTCTTCCCATGAATAATTATTTTTGATATAACTGATTGCCTCTTCGTATGAAGCAGAATGGTTCAAATCATCAATGCACTGATTGTATTTCTCAGGCCTGCCTTTAAAAAGCTCTTTTATAAAAAGGAACTTTTCATTCATTCCGATTGAATTTCTCAGGTCCGAAATGGGTTTGGACTGCAACTTTGTGGTAAGATCTGTTTTTGTTTGTTTATTTGCTATTGCCTGATTTATAAAGTTTTGAGAGGACTGATAGCGGTCAGCTACTATTAGTATATCATGGGACTGCGGATCTTTTTGCTGTTCAGGAAGATTGTCATCCTTTTTATTACCTGTTATCCGGCCGGACTTGTTATCCTGGTCGTCATTTTCCTGCCGGGAGGATTTGACGGGATCCGGCAAAGGTTTTTCATCCTTTTCCTTTTGCTTTTCCTTTTCCTTTTCCTGAATTTTCCCGGCCTGATTTCTTTTCTGGTCCGGTAGATCTTTTTGGGTTTCCTTTCCGGCTAAAGGTTTTTCAGTTTTACTGTACATGGGGCTGGTTGTAATACCTTCTGCCTCGGATATTTCATCACCTTCAACCGGGTCGGGATCTGAAGCAATAACGGGGTGTCCGGAAGGCGCTCCTGTGCCTTCATATTTTTCATCTTCAGTAAAGCCGGAATTTATTTGCCGGAGAATTTCATACAACTCTCTTGTTTTATGAAGTGCCAGTTCAACATCAATGCTGGAAGGTTCATTATCTACATCAAGTTGTTTGATTATCAGCTCCAGCTCCCTGAACTTATAATTGAGACTTTTGGAAAAACTTTGCGGATACATATAATATTATTAATATTTGGTGTGGCATTTTATTTACTTTTGTAAAATTAACAATTATATGAGAAAGCAATTGAGATGTTTTTGTTAATTTCCTTAAAAGTAACAGAAAATAGTAATTTAACTATATTTAATAACATCCTTTGATGACTGAATATTCCGTCAGGGAAATAGCAGAAGCATGTGGCGGCGAGTTGTACCCGGGTCCTGACAGATCAAAGGTCAGGAACTTGTTGATTGATAGCCGCAAATACTCCTTTCCGTCAGAATCCCTTTTTTTTGCTATCACAGGTGAGCGTCACGACGGGCATAATTATCTTGGAGATTTATATTTTAACCATGTCAGGAACTTTGTTGTAAGCCGTATGCCTTTAAACATAGCTGATTTTCCTGAGGCAAATTTCATTCGTGTTGAAGATACTCTTTTGGCTTTGCAGCAGATATCAGCAATGCACCGCTCCAGATTCAGCATTCCTGTGATAGGAATTACCGGCAGTAACGGCAAAACCATACTTAAGGAATGGCTGTTTCAGCTACTTTATAAGGATAAAGTTATTGTCCGCAGTCCAAAAAGTTATAATTCCCAGGTCGGCGTGCCACTATCGGTATGGCAGTTGAGCCCTCACCATGAAATGGCTCTTTTTGAAGCTGGTATTTCCAGGCCTGGCGAGATGAAATATCTTGAACCAATAATAAAACCCGATATTGGGATAATTACCAATATCGGACAGGCTCACCAGGAGAATTTTAAAGATACTCGCCATAAACTTGCCGAAAAGCTTATTCTGTTCAGTGGAGCTGATATGCTGGTCTATTGCAGGGATCATAAGTTAATAGATGAATATGTAAAGGGCAATAAAAACTTTTTAAAAAAGAAGGTGTTTACATGGTCAGTTACGGGCCAGGCGGATCTTGAAATTATTAAAATTGAAAAAACAAATAACAGTACACAGCTTGAAGCAATATACCTCGGGGGCCAATGCGAAATATCCATCCCTTTTTCTGACCGGGCTTCAGTGGAAAATGCGGTTCATGCCTGGGCTTTATTGCTGCTTTTAGGCTATTCACAGGATTATATAGCATGCAATATGATGCGGCTCACTCAGGTTGCAATGCGGATGGAACAGAAGAAAGGGATTAATAATTGTGCCATTATAAATGACAGCTATAACTCTGATCCCAGCTCCCTGGCAATTGCAATGGACTTTCTTTCCCGGCAAACACAGCATGAAAAGAAAACCATTATACTTTCCGATATGTTTGAAACAGGCATGAGGACTGATGAGCTGAATATGGAGATCGGCGGGTTAATCAGCAGGGGGGGAGTAGACCGTTTTATTGGTATAGGGGAAAATATTAAGGGGTTGAAGCAATTTATCAGGGGGAATTCGGAGTTTTATCCGGACACTGATGAGTTTATTCGTGTTTTTGATCCTGAGGATTTTAGAAATGAGGCAGTTTTGCTTAAGGGTTCCAGGGAATTTGAATTTGAACGGATATCATTACTTCTCGAGGAGAAGGCTCATGCTACTGTCATGGAGATCAATCTCAATAATCTTGTGCAGAATTTTAATTACTTTAAGTCACGTCTTGAACCCAGGACCAGGATCATGGCAGTTGTAAAGGCGTTTTCCTATGGAAGCGGTAGTTATGAAATTGCCAGCACATTGTCATACAACCTTGTTGATTATCTGGCAGTAGCATTTTTTGATGAAGGAATCAGCCTTCGAAAAGCCGGCATCTCACTACCTGTTATGGTTATGAACCCTGATCCCGGCAGCTACTCCATGATGACAGACAACATGCTTGAGCCCGAAATATATAGTTTGTCCGGGTTGAAGCATTTTACAGAAACACTCCAAAGTAAAAATATCAGCAACTATCCAATTCACATTAAACTTGATACCGGCATGTACCGCCTTGGTTTCCAGAGTAAAGAGATTGAGGATCTTATCCGCATTTTAAGTAACTCCAATAAGATATGTGTTAAATCTGTTTTCTCACATCTTGCTGCCAGTGACGATCCGGATCATGATGATTTCACAAGGGAGCAGGTCTCATTATTCAAAGATATGTCTGATGCTATATGTGCCAGACTTGATTATCCGGTTTTAAGACATATTTTAAATTCTTCAGGAATTGAGCGATTCCCGGAATATCAGTTTGATATGGTCAGGCTCGGAATAGGGATGTATGGCATAAGTGCTCTTAAAAACAATAAACTGGCCACTGTGAATACTTTTAAAAGTATAATTTCCCAGGTAAAGGAAGTTCCTGCCGGTCAAACAATAGGTTATGCAAGAGCCCATAAAGTCCGCGTTGATTCACGCATCGCCGTTGTGCCTGTGGGGTATGCTGACGGACTGGACAGGAGGCTTGGAAACGGTGTGGGAAAAATGCTTGTTAACGGACTCCCGGCGGCTGTTGTTGGTAATATATGTATGGATATGTGTATGCTTGATTTAAGTGGTATCGATGCCAGGGAGGGGGATGAGGTTATTATATTTGGAGAAGACCCGTCCATTTCTGATATTGCAGATTTATTATCAACAATTCCTTACGAGGTGTTCACCAATGTTTCAGGAAGGGTGAAACGAGTTTATCTACAGGAGTAAAACCATTTCATATGCCTGGCATTTCAGCTATAGTAATAACTTTTAATGAAGAAAAAAATATAGAAAGATGTTTGGATTCCCTGGTACGAATTGCTGATGAAATAATAGTTATTGACTCCTATTCAACTGATAATACAGCTAAGCTTTGTGCAAAATACAATGTGAAATTTATCCGGAATAGTTTTAAGGGATATATTCAACAAAAGAATTTTGCTGTATCACAAACAACCTTTCCAATTGTTTTATCCCTCGATGCAGATGAAGCTCTTTCTGGCGAGCTCCAGGAATCAATTTTGAATGTCAGGGGAAATTTGAAATTTGACGGATACTATTGCAACCGCATTAACAATTATTGTGGTAAATGGATAAAACATACAAGTTGGTATCCCGATAAAAAATTACGATTATGGGACAAAAGCAAGGGTGTAATGGCAGGTTTGAATCCGCATGACCGTGTTGAGTTAAAGGATGGATCCATAACGACATTTTTGCCGGGCAATATTGAGCATTACCCTTACAGTTCAGTTTCTGAGCACATATTAAAGGTCAACAGGTTTACTGATATAGCCGCCTTTTCCTATTATTCCAATGGAATTAGCAGTGGATATCATAAAATCATGGTTTACCCAATATGGAAGTTTGTCAGGGAAATGATTCTAAAAAAAGGAATTTTCGGTGGATACTACGGTTTTATTATCAGTTCAATTATGGCATTTGAGGTATTTCTTAAATATGTAAAGCTTAAACAGTTACATAAGGAAGGTAAGGGTCCGGTATAGAG
>SLPB01000093.1 GCA_007132225.1 Bacteroidales bacterium
TTAAAAAAATAAAAATATATTATGAGTAAATCACAAAATCCACAGGATGAGCTTAAAAATCTAAAGCCTCAAAAGGAGTTTTTTATTGGCATAGACTCTGACGGGTGTGTATTTGACACAATGGAGATAAAACAGAAGGAATGCTTTTGTCCCAATTTCATCAAATTCTATAATTTGCAAAGAGTTTCAAAATATGCAAGGGAAACATGGGAATTCGTCAACCTTTATTCCAAGACCAGGGGAGTGAACAGGTTTAAAGCAGTTCTGGAAGCAGTTAAGCTTCTGGGAGAAAGAGATGAAGTAAAGGCCAGGAACGCTGCCATGCCTGATATGACAGCTCTTTCAGAGTGGGTTGACAAAGAGACCAAGCTTGGTAATCCTGCTCTTGAAAAGTATGCAGCCAGGGCAAATGACCCCCGTATTAACCAGGTACTTGACTGGTCAAAGCAAGTCAACCAGGATATTGCCGAAATGGTATTTGGAATAAATCCTTTTCCCCTGGTAGAAGAATCTCTTGAGAAGCTTACAGTTAAAGCTGATTCTATAGTTGTTTCCCAAACTCCGGTTGAGGCCCTGCAAAGGGAATGGGAGGAAAACGATATTGACAAGTATGTGCATATTATTGCCGGACAGGAGTATGGCACCAAGACAGAGCACCTTGCTCTTGCAGCCAAGGGAAAGTATCCTGATGATAAAATTCTCATGATAGGTGATGCTCCCGGCGATTATAAGGCAGCCGCTTCCAATGGAGTATTGTTCTTTCCTGTAAATCCCGGCCATGAAGAAGAGTCCTGGGAGCGCTTTTATAAGGAGGCCCTGGACAGGTTTTTTAAAGGAACCTATCAGGGTGAGTATGAGAAAAAGCTTATTGCAGAATTTGATTCATACCTGCCGGAAAAACCAGGCTGGTAAACTAACCGGTTTTTGTAACAGGATAATATGCTCCATACACTTTACATAATAAATAACTTACAATAGTATGCTTTATTTTGAACGAGGCTCAGCGACTGATGACCTCACTCCCGGGGACCTTCAGAACGGTTTGACTGAAGCACTGGATAAGCTGGGCAGTAAAAAGAAGATTCTTGCCATTCCTCCTGATTATACCAGGTTTCATTCACGTGCCGGGGAGATCACCTCATATGTTCACCAGTATTACGGGAATGCACTGACTGATGTTCTCCCTGCTCTGGGTACTCATTTCCCAATGACCGGTGCTGAGATTGACAGGATGTACCCGGGAGTACCGCAGTCAGTTTTTCGTGTTCATAAATGGAGGACTGATATAGTTACCCTGGGTGAGGTGCCGGTGGATTTTGTTCGCGAGGTATCTGAAAATCGTGTAGATTATTCCTGGCCTGCCCAGGTTAACCGGCTTTTGATTGAGGGGGGGCATGACCTTATTTTATCGATCGGACAGGTTGTGCCCCATGAAGTTGTAGGAATGGCCAATTATAATAAGAATGTGTTCATTGGCACAGGAGGGTCGGAAGGAATCAACAAAAGCCATTATATTGGTGCTGCATATGGCATGGAGAGAATGATGGGCAGGGCAGATACCCCGGTCCGGAAAGTGTTAAACTATGCGTCGGATAATTTTGCTTCACACCTTCCCATAGTTTATGTGCTAACTGTGATTGGAACCGGAGAAGACGGTAAACTTAAACTTAGAGGATTATTTATCGGAGATGACCAGGAATGTTTTAATAAGGCAGCTGAACTTTCTCTGAAGGTTAACTTTTCAATGCTTGAAAAACCGTTGGATAAGGTTGTGGTTTATCTGGATCCTGAAGAGTTTAAAAGCACATGGCTGGGAAATAAGAGCATATACCGCACCAGGATGGCAATTGCTGATGGCGGCGAGCTTATTATCCTGGCTCCGGGATTAAAACAGTTTGGTGAGGATATGGAGATTGACAGGTTGATAAGAAAGTATGGCTATCTTACAACTCCTGAAATATTACGGCTTGTTGATAAGAATGAGGATCTAAGAAGCAACCTGAGTGCTGCAGCACATCTTATACATGGCTCATCTGAGAACAGGTTCAAAGTGACATATTGCCCCGGCCAACTTAGTGCCCGGGAGATCAGCTCGGTGAACTATTCTTATGGTGATCTCCAAAAGATGATGCAGAGATATGATCCCGATTCGCTAAGTGACGGGTTCAACTTAACGGCAGAAGGTGAAGAAATTTTTTATATATCCAATCCCGCCCTTGGATTATGGTCCTCACGAGACAGGTTTGAAACCAATAATTAAACAGCATTGTCCCGGTATGATTAAGATTGTTGCAGATAATAAAATACCTTTTCTCAAAGGAGTACTTGATGAGATTGCTGAAGTTCATTATATTCCCGGAAGAAAAATTGGACATGAGCATGTTAAGGATGCCGATGCACTTATAGTGCGTACCAGGACAAAGTGTGACGAACATCTCCTTGAAGGCACCCCGGTTAAATATATAGCCACGGCAACCATTGGGTACGACCATCTGGATATTGATTATTTGAAAAAAAAACAGATCACCTGGGGTAATGCACCAGGATGTAATTCAGGTTCAGTGATGCAGTATGTTGCTTCTTCCCTGGCATATATAACCGGAAAAACCGGGAGGCCCTTCAAAAACCTTACCATGGGTATAATCGGGGCCGGACATGTGGGCAGAAAAGTTGAAAGGCTTGCCCGCCTGATGGGGATGAATGTTTTATTGAATGACCCACCCAGGGAGAGGAAGGAGGGACGAAATTCATTTACAGACCTGGAATTACTTCTTGCAGAGTCTGATATAGTCACTCTCCACGTGCCATTGAATAAATCAGGTAGGGATAAGACTTTACATATGGCAAGTCACAATTTTTTAAGTAAAATGAAAAAGGGCGCATGGCTGGTAAATACCTCCAGGGGTGAGGTATTGAATACCGGAGCTGTGCGGGAGTCTTTGCTGAATGAACATACAGCAGGAACAATACTTGACGTATGGGAGAATGAACCTGACATTGACAGGGGGTTACTTGAACTTTCGGATATTGGAACACCTCACATTGCCGGTTATTCAATGGATGGCAAAGCTAATGGCACAGCACAGAGTGTCAGGGCCATCAGCAGGTTCTTCGGTCTTGGAATGGATGACTGGTATCCTGAATCAATCCCTTCTCCTTCGGGCAGTATCCTTCAGATCGAAAACAGTCTTTTATCACCCGAGCAACTTGCCAAAATAGTTTTTTATCACACCTATGATATATTGGCTGACAGTTACAGGTTAAAAGCCAATCCTGAATATTTTGAAAAGCTGCGGGATAATTATCCCCCGCGAAGAGAATTTGGGGCATTCTCTGTTAAATTTAATGATCCAGCGGACAGGAATATTGAAATTCTGCAATCACTCGGATTCAAATTACTAAATAACACTATAAAAAACTAACACCATAAAAAATTAACATTATGAATAAAAAAGCAGATATCGGTCTGGTAGGCCTGGCCGTAATGGGAGAAAACCTCGTATTGAACATGGAAAGCAAAGGCTTTACTGTAGCAGTTTATAACAGGACTACCGAAAAGGTTGATAATTTTGTTAACGGCAGGGGGAAAGATAAAAATATTATCGGCACCCGCAATTTGCAGGAGCTTGTGGATTCGCTCGAGAGACCACGCAAAATTATGATCATGGTAAAAGCCGGCAAGCCGGTTGATGATTTCATTGATCAGGTAATTCCCTTCCTCGATAAGGGCGATGTGCTCATAGATGGAGGCAATACTCATTTTCCCGACACTAACCGGCGGACTGCATACCTGGAGAGTAAAGGGTTTTTGTACATTGGCACAGGTGTATCAGGTGGTGAGGAAGGTGCACTTATTGGCCCTTCCATAATGCCGGGAGGATCAAAAGCAGCATGGCCGCTGGTTAAGGATATATTTCTAAAAATAGCAGCCAGGGTTGATGATGGAACACCATGCTGTGACTGGGTAGGCGAGGATGGAGCAGGCCATTTTGTTAAAATGGTTCATAATGGCATTGAGTATGGAGATATGCAGCTTATTTGTGAAGCTTATCAAATCATGAAGGATATGCTGGGAATGTCTGCAGGCCAGATGCACGAAGTATTCAAGGCCTGGAACGAAAGTGAACTCGATAGTTATTTAATAGAGATAACAAGGGATATTCTTGGATATAATGATGAGGACGGAGAGCCAATGGTGGATAAGATACTTGATACAGCCGGACAAAAAGGAACAGGTAAATGGACTGCCGTTGCCGCTCTTGATCTGGGTATACCCCTGACGCTGATTGGCGAGTCAGTTTTTGCCAGGTGCCTGTCAGCTCAAAAGGATGAAAGAGTGGAAGCCTCAAAAATCCTTAAAGGCCCTGAACCGGAATTTACCGGCGATAAAGTCAGGTTTATTGAGGATCTCAGGCAGGCACTTTATGCCTCTAAAATGGTTTCTTATGCCCAGGGTTATGTCCTTATGAGAGAGGCAGCAAAGGAGTATGGCTGGGATCTTAACTACGGTGGTATTGCACTTATGTGGAGAGGAGGATGCATTATACGTTCTGCATTTCTCAGTAAAATAAAAGAAGCTTTTGATAAGAACAATAAACTGAAGAATCTTCTTCTGGATCCGTTTTTCCAGGAAACTGTTCATACGGCTCAGGAAAGCTGGAGAAGAGTTGTCTCGTCGGCAACCAGTAATGGCATTCCCATCCCTGCACTAAGCTCAGCACTCTGTTATTATGACGGGTACAGGACCGAACGGCTTCCTGCCAACCTCCTCCAGGCCCAAAGGGATTATTTTGGTGCACATACATATGAACGCGTAGATAAAGCCAGAGGAGAATTCTTCCATACAAACTGGACCGGCAGGGGTGGCACAACTGCTTCGTCAACATATAACGTATGATTTAAAAAAACTTAATCAGAGTTTATATTTAACCAGTTCTACAAAATATTGTAAATTTGCGCTGTTTACGCGGATTAATTAATTTTTGTTTTACACAAATAACTTCAATAATAAAATCATGTCAGAAAAAATTTTAAGTAAAGTAAAATCCGGTGTTGCAACCGGTGATGAGGTAAAAACTATTTTCAGCATAGCAAAAGCAAATAACTTTGCTATGCCTGCTGTTAATGTGGTAAGTACCAATTCTGTAAATGCAGTTCTCGAAGCTGCCAGTGAGGTGAATTCTCCTGTGATAATTCAGTTTTCAGCCGGGGGAGCATCCTTCTATGCAGGAAAAGGCCTGTCCAACGAAGAGAATCGCGCTGCCATTGCCGGAGCCATATCAGGTGCCAAACATATTCACCACATGTCCGAGTTGTACGGTGTACCTGTCATACTGCATACTGACCATGCTGCCAGAAAACTGCTTCCCTGGATCGACGGACTTCTGGACTATGGAGAGAAGCATTATAAGAGATACGGGAAGCCTCTTTACAGCTCTCATATGCTCGATCTTTCCGAGGAACCGCTTGAGGAGAATATTGACACCTGCAAAAAATATCTTGAGCGGATGAGCAAAATGGGAATGACTCTTGAGATTGAACTTGGTGTTACCGGAGGAGAGGAAGATGGCGTTGATAACACAGAAATTGACAATTCCCTGCTTTACACCCAGCCCGAGGAGGTTGAATATGCGTATGCAGAACTAATTAAAGTTAGCCCAAATTTCACTGTTGCCGCTTCTTTCGGGAATGTTCACGGAGTATACAAGCCGGGCAATGTAAAACTTACTCCCGAGATACTTCTGAATTCACAGAAATTCATACAGGAGAAGCATGGCACAGGTCCCAATCCGGTTGATTTTGTCTTTCATGGCGGATCCGGATCAAGCCAGGAAGAGATTCGTGAGGCTATCGGATATGGTGTTATAAAGATGAATATTGATACGGATACCCAATGGGCATTCTGGGATGGCATACGTCAGTATGAGGCCAAAAACCGTGATTACCTGCAGGGCCAGATAGGCAATCCCGAAGGAGAGGACAAACCCAACAAGAAAAAATATGATCCGAGGGTATGGCTTCGTGAAGGAGAAAAAGCTATGATTGAAAGGCTGAAAGTTGCTTTCGACGACCTTAACTGTGTTGACAGATTGTAGTTGTTTATCCGCTGGTTTGGATGATGGTATAATTTAAATACGTTGACTGAACCAGGGTTAAAGAATGATGAAAATGGCGGTAGGACAATGAATTGTCGGACCGTCATTTTTTTTTATGGACAACCAGTTACAATCCGGCAACTTTCAGTTTTACATGGAAATCCATACACCCTTCTTAGGTTATGGCGATTTCCCGGCGGTGATCTGCTTGTGAGGCCCATAGTCACTGACTAACCTGAACCCGGTATGGCTGGCACCTGAGTCAGGTGTACTCTTCATACGACGTGCCACCCGGTAGCCTGAGCAGTAACTGTCATTACATAAAAATGAGCCTCCTCTCATAACTCTCTTTGCAGCTGAGGGCTCCTGCGGATCATAACTGTGGTCCGGCCCTGTGGGATTGACCACCCCCTCAGGCCGTCCGTCCATTTTATAGGCATCATAATGATACCAGTCCGCACACCACTCCCATACATTGCCGGCCATTTCATAAAGACCAAAACCATTGGGCCCGAAGCTCTTCACAGGCGCCAGTCCACTATACCCGTCCCATCCGGTGTTATGCCGTGGAAAACTTCCCTGCCATGCATTTGCTTTGGGCAGTCCCTCTTCTATGTGTTCATCTCCCCAGGGGTAAATTTTACCGCCCAGTCCACCCCGGGCAGCCCATTCCCATTCAGCCTCGGTGGGGAGGCGTTTACCGGCCCACTGTGCATAGGCCATTGCATCAAACCATGAAATATGCACAACCGGATAATTAGCCTTATCCACTATGTTGCTTGACGGTCCTCCCGGATGTCGCCAGTTTGCCCCGGGCATCCATGACCACCACTGGTGATGATTGTTGAGGCTTACCTGTTGTTCGGTTGAGACAAAAACCAGTGATGCCGGTACCAGCAATTCATCCGGGGGTTTAGGAGTGCCGGGAGGAAGTTGGGTTTTTAGTTCATCCCATTCCGGAGATTGTTCTGCAGTAGTTATGTAGCCCGTGTTTTCAACAAAAGTTCTGAATTGTGCATTGGTTACTACGGTCTCATCCATCCAGAATCCGTCAACCGTCACCCTGTGTTTCGGTAATTCGTCAGGATCAGCTTGCTGATTGTCTCCCCCCATCATGAAAGTTCCCCCGGGAACCCACACCATTCCCTCAGGAATACTGTCATAATGAGGTGCATTATCATTTAATCTGGCAGGTACCTCGATGCAGCAGGATGCAACTGGTTGTTCCTCGCCGACAGAATGTGCACCTGAATCTGAATTATTGTCTGTTTTTTGTACGCAGGAGTGGAAAATAAAAATAGAACAGATCAGTAGTGGCAATCGGTAAATTGGTGTATGAACAGTCATATTTATGGAGTTATGAAATTGACCTGTAATAATTTCATGTAAATATATTTAAAATAATAAATATATGTAGATATGTAGTGTAAAAAAAACAGGAATTAAAACTACCTTTGCATTCATTTTAAAAAAAACGGAGACAATTATATAATGCACGATATTAGAAACATAGCTATTATAGCCCATGTTGACCATGGCAAGACCACGCTGGTTGACAGGATACTTCACCAGGTCAAGCTTTTCAGGGAAAACCAGGATATGGGTGAATTGATACTTGATTCAAGTGATCTTGAAAGAGAAAGGGGAATAACTATACTTTCTAAAAATGTATCAGTCCGCTATAAAGACACAAAGATCAATATTATAGATACCCCGGGTCACTCTGATTTCGGGGGGGAGGTTGAGAGAGTGCTGAACATGGCCGATGCAGTGCTGCTTCTTGTTGATGCATTTGAGGGTCCAATGCCGCAAACCCGTTTTGTGCTGCAAAAAGCACTGGAACTTAACCTTAAACCGATCGTGGTTGTGAACAAGGTGGATAAACCTAATTGCCATCCTGATGATGTGCTGGAATCAGTATACGAGTTGATGTTCAGCCTTGATGCCACGGAGGAGCAGCTTGAGTTTCCAGCTGTTTTTGGTTCTTCTAAGGAAGGCTGGATGGCGGCGGACTGGCGGGTGCCCGGAAATGATATTATTTATCTGCTTGACACAATTCTCAATTATGTCAAGCCTCCTGAGGTACGATCCGGCCCGCTCCAGATGCAGGTCAGCTCCATCGATTATTCATCATATCTGGGACGGATTGCTGTGGGGAGGGTCACGCAGGGTAAGATCAGGGCAGGAATGCAGGTTTCTGTCGTAAAGGTTGACGGAACAATAAACAAATCGGTTATAAAAGAACTTTATCTGTTTGAAGGTCTTTCCAAAGAAAAGGTCAGGCATGAGGTCGGCTCAGGCGAAATATGTGCCGTACTTGGTGTCGAGAACATAGATATAGGCGATACAATATGCGACTTTGAAACACCTGAAGGATTGCCGGTGATGAATATTGACAAACCCACCATGAGCATGGTCTTTACCATAAACAATTCACCTTTTTATGGTAAGGAAGGAATATATGTAACATCAAGGCATTTGCGCGAGCGGCTTTATCTGGAAACAGAAAAGAACCTGGCAATGAAGGTTGAAGAAACCGAATCGCCAGAAAAACTAAATGTGTATGGCCGGGGCATACTTCATCTTTCCATACTGATAGAGACAATGAGAAGGGAAGGTTACGAATTTCAACTCGGACAGCCTAAAGTGATTCTGAAGGATATAGAAGGGGTTACTCATGAACCTGTCGAGTATCTGACTGTGCTGGTGCCGGAAGAATCCCAGGGCAAGGTGATTGAGATCGTTACCAGGCGAAAGGGAGAAATTGTCAATATCCAGCCTAAAAATGACCGGACTGTCCTTGAGTTTGATATACCGGCGCGGGGACTGATTGGTTTGACCAATGCAGTACTAACCCTTACTGAAGGTGAGGCAATCATGGCCCACAGGTTTAAGTCATGGGAACCGTGGAAAGGGGAGATTGTGAACCGCCGCAATGGGGCACTTATTGCCATGGAGACGGGGACTGCAATAGCTTATTCTATCGATAAATTGCAGGACAGGGGGAAATTCTTTGTGGATCCCGGTGAGCCGATATATGCCGGCCAGGTTATTGGTGAAAATAACCGTCAGGATGACCTTGTTATTAATGTGACCAAGACCAAGAAACTCACTAATATCAGGGCATCCGGTTCTGATGATAAGGCATCGATCACGCCGGCCATAAAATTCTCACTCGAAGAGGCAATGGAATATATCCGCGAGGATGAATATGTTGAAGTCACTCCCAAATCCATCCGCCTGAGAAAAATCTTCCTTGATGAGAATGAGAGGAAACGCAAAAGCAAGTCATAGAAAAGACTGCTCTTATCCCTGATGCAATTGAGAGCAAATGGTAAATGGCATGAACCTATAAAGGAACATGATCGCGTAAAACAGAATTTTTTATCCCTGAAAGGTAGCAGTTCCACCAGTAATGAAAGGCAAAACGGGTAACATCACGATCAAATTCAATTTCCCCGGAAGGGTCATCCGCATTGTCAATACGATCAGAATGGTACAGATTTTTGCCGGCAAACCGTGTTATGCTGCTGATAAATCCACCTGCATCGGGAGTTATGTCCAGCAAAAGATCAGTCCACGTCATATACAATTCTCCACTGGATTCAATATCGTTTCCCGAAAAATAAAATTTTGAGTTTTTGTGTATTCCCTCTTTTACTTTAATTCCGGTAATGGGATAAAGGACAGGATTGATAACCTCAAAATCCAGTGTGGTAAGTTCTCCGGAGGCGCTGTAACCTCCGTTAATATCTTTGAGATTGTATTTGAATTCCGATTTTAACCTGGTATTCTCAAAAATATCAGCCTGTGCACTTATATGCATGATACTATCAGAATCAAGTGAATCTGCAAGATTTGATAAATTACTGATCGTAACTTCAAGTCTTTCAAATGGTATCTTTCCTGTTATTTCCGAAACCCCGGATGCATCTGAATTATCCAGTACTTCTGAATAGAATACATCAGTTTTATTTATATTTATCTCTCTGATTAATAAACCAACCGGAAGCTCACTGATCATACGGGAAGGCATAGCCGGGCGTTGTTCATCATTGAAAGGAGGTCTGCGATCCCGGAGAACATCGACTTCTCCCCCCCCGAGGGTGATCTTTGAAAAAGCAATCACTTCTTCGCTAATAGCCCTGTTTATGTTAAAACCATCCAGTTCAATTCGCTCTATGTAAGCTTCAATACGTTCGGCTTCAAATTTTATATGTTTATGGAATTCCTGCTTACTGTGCCGAGGTACCATCTTAGCCCTGGAAACGCTTATTATTCCTTCATTACCGTTAATTGAAACAGTGTCGGTCTGGAACAAAAAGAGACTCCGGGAATTTGAAAAACCGGTACTCGAAATTGCCAGATGGTATTCCTCCATCTGAATATTTTCCGAAACTAAATTTTCGGTACCGGGCAGTATGATCCGGCCCAGTAATTGTATCTGGCTGGCATCGAATAATATTTGTGAAGTATCGGATAAGGCAAGTTGTTCAATTTTTATTTCCCCGATTCTCACTCTTTCAAAGCCAAGGCTTTCAATATTGTTGTTATCAGCATTTTTGTCCGAAATCTCTTTGCCGTGTGTGTTAGTGTAAATTCTGAGAAATATACTTTCTGCCTGCACCATTTTGAAATTAACATTTTTCATACCTGCAGCAAGAAACAAGAAGGGGAAAAAAGAAGCTTTCAAATCCGAAATTTCCGCCTTATAGATATGAAGGGGAAATTTGTGCGGATCATCTTTTAAAAAATTTTCAGGTGGATAAAGTAAAATTCCGGGAATGCTGATAGTGGTGAAAAATGTGCTGAATTTTACTTCATTAATCTGAATTTCATAGAGTTCGTCTGTAGTGGGATTTAACTGTTGTTTTAACTCTTCCCTGATTCTTTCGGAAATCACCTCGGGTAAATATGCATGAAGTAAAAACAATGCCCCTGTAGATATTATTAGCAGCAGAACTGTTGTTACAATGAAAATTCTCAAATATTTTCTTTTCAATGTAATCATTTATTCCTTTTTAACTTTTGTTTCAATATACGACTGATCTTACTTAACTGGATGGAATGCTTTTTTGTGCCTTCCTCTCCAAGTAAAAAAGCATATGGTTTCATAAATTCTATATGGGAAAATATGATCCGGATGGCAGCAAGTAACGGTACAATAAGCAGCATGCCGGGTATACCCCATATCATGCTGGCGGCAACAAGTCCGATAATAATGAAAAACGGACTGACTCTGACATTCCCGCCAACTATATTAGGTGTGAGAATATTGTTTTCAATAAACTGAATAATGATAAATAAGATAACCACCCGGAAAGCAAGTGAAATATCGCCTTCCACAAGAAAAGCAAACATAAACGGGACCAGTCCGCCGAGCAATGTGCCGAAGTAGGGAATGAAATTAAATAATGCCGCAGTTATACCCAGAGGAATTGCATATTGTAAACCAATAATATAAATACCAAGGGAATTTATGAAAAAAAGGATAAAAACAACAACAAACACCCCTGTAAGGTAGCGAACCATTACTTCTGATATTTCCCTTAATATATCAACCATGGTTTTCCTGTTTGATCGTCCTGCTATTTTCAGGAGAAAGTACATGAATTTTGTCCGGTAAAATAAAAACAGGAAAATATAGACAGGCAGCAAACCAAAAAAGATTATAGTATTTGTTGTAGCTGTGAAAAAATTTTGTATTTGCTCCCCCCCGGTTTCAAACATGTATGTAATTTGCTCATTAACGAGGTCTTTGGTATTGTTTCCGTCAAAACCAAAGTACCCTCCTAACCGGATAATTATATCGGATAGATTGGCAATAGCGTTTTCTGCCAGTTCAGGCAAGTCTACAGCAAGTGGTGTAATTATTCTGTAGGCAGCCAGAGCAAGGCCTCCCATTGACAATAACGCACCGAATAAAATGACCAGATTGGCTAGAATCCGTGCAATGCCCCTCTTTTCCAGCCAGCTGGCTAAAGGATAAAGCAAATATGCCAGCAAAAAGCCAAATGCAACAGGATATAGAAAATTGCGTATATGGATAAGCCCGTATATAACAAGCACTATGGCAAGCAATGTGTAGGATACACGGCGCGCAGCCAGAAATCTTTTTTCAGAATTTTCACTGTCTGCTGACTTCATAGATAATGATGATTATATACTAAAGTTACGAAATTATTTTCACAATGGTATTATGATGCCATACCGGCATTTTCTGTAGAATTTAATAGGATATTTATACTGCAGAGAAATAGGTTGGGTGTCATTGAAAAACCCGCAGGCAGCATTGCTTGAATTTTTTGCCGCTCCCGCATGGACAGGGATCGTTTCGGCGTGCAGAAGGTTTTGTTATGGTTTTTGGCTGCTCTTTTTGCTTTATCCATTGCATCACGTTGGCAGGGGGCTTTTTGCCTTTTAGCTGCTTAACCATGTAATCCATATATGGTTTTACATGTCCAAAGAACATCTTATATGCATCACACAGGTAATTCAATCCGGGCTCACCATCTTCAGTGGTGCGGAAACGGTGTTTGGGGCATTCGCCATGACAGGCATGGAGAAATTCACAGTCACGGCAATATTTAGGGAGTCTTGTTCTTTTTTCGAGTCCAAACCTTGCCTGCCTCTCCTGTTGCATCATATCAAGGAGGGGTACCTCTTTGATATTGCCAAGAAAATAATCGTGATAAACAAAATGGTCGCAGGAATATAAATCTCCATTGTGTTCCATAACAGATGCATCGCCGCAGGTTTCAGAGAAAACACACAATCCGGGATTACTTTCACCTGCCCAGTTGGCGAGTGTTACATCAAACAACTGTACGTAATAAGTCCCAACATCTCTTCTAACCCACTCATCAAAAATCCGGATCAGAAAATTTCCGTATTGATCTGGTTTAACCGACCATTCGGTCACTTCTGCCTCACCCTTATACTGATGGTGCACCAGGTGAACATCCTCTTCACCCGGATCTGTTGTGTACCTTTCAACTATAGGTATAAACTGCATAAACTGACTGCCAATACTTTTGAGAAAGCGATAAACCTCTACAGGTTTTTCGGCGGTTTTATCGTTTACTACCGATAGGGTGTTGAACTCCACCTTGTGCTTTTTAAGCAATCGTACCCCTTCCATCACCTTTTCCCAGGAAGGCCCTCCACTTGCAGTAAGCCGGTGATGGTCATGCACATCCTTTGGCCCGTCGATCGACAAACCAACAAGAAAAGAATTCTCCTGGAGAAACTCGCAAAACTCATCATCAAGAAGTGTACCGTTAGTCTGGAATGAATTTTCAATCCTTTTACCATCTGCATATTTCTGCTGCAGCTTAAGTGCATTCTTGAAATAGTCAAGGCCAAGCATGGATGGCTCACCGCCCTGCCAGACAAAACTTACTACGGGAACATCCTGTGCCTGGATATACTCTTTAACGAATTTTTCCAGTAGGTCTTCTTTGAGTCTGTAATTTTTGGCATAGGGATAGAGGTTCTTTTTTTCCAGATAATAGCAATATGTGCAATTAAGGTTGCAGGCAGGTCCGACAGGTTTGAGCATAACCTGAAAGGCAGAGCGTTTCATTGGAAAAAAGAAATCCATCAACAGCGTTTTTTAATGTTATTAGATCGAATCCTTATAATAGAGTAGTAATAATACTGATATTCAGATCTTATTAGAAAGTAAATACGATTAATTGCAAATATTTATTGCAATTAGCTGCTTTTTTTTGCAGCTCAATAACCGAATATTACTTTTTACTCATTGATGGCGGCGCCGCTTCCGGTGATGAACCCCAGTCTTTATTTGGATCCGGCCCCATCTCAAACTCAAGCTTGCCGCCACTGACTATCTCATCATGTGTAATCCATGTTCTTTCAAAAATTTCTCCGTTTAATCTGGCGGATTGAATAAATTTATTATCCCCTGAGCTATTATTGGCGATTACAGTGAATTTTCTATTTTCATAATACTCTCCAAGATTAATTACAGCTTTCTCAAAAAGGGGACTGGTAATGGAATAAACCGGCTGGCCAGGTGTGACGGGATAAAATCCCATCGCACTGAATACGTACCAGGAAGCCATTTGCCCCATATCCTCATTGCCAGGCAGGCCCCATTCATCTGCCCTGTAAAGTGTTTCCATTATTCCGCGGATCCGTTCCTGTGTTTTCCAGGGCGCCCCTGCATAATTGTATAGATACGCCTTATGGTGCGAAGGTTGATTACCCTGAACATACTGTCCTATTGCTCCTGTGACTCCCACATACCATGGGCCTTCATTGGAGGAAGAGGCATAAAACAGTCCGTCAAGCCTTTCAATAAATTTTTCACGGCCTCCCATCAGATTAATCAGGCCATGAATATCATGCTGCGGATAAAAAAGGTTCTGCCAGGCATTGCCTTCAGTATAATGGCGATGGGGGGAAACACCTATCCACCATTTATCCCAGCAGTCGTAGTAAGTGTTGTTCCCAAACCTTACAATCTCAGGATTTTGGCCGCTTTCGCAAACAGGGAGCCATGTGCCGTCAGTAAATTTAGGGAGAAAAAAACCTGTTTCAGTATTGTAAAGGTTCTGATAATTGTTTGCACGGCCCATTAAAATCTCATGGTCCCGGGTATGGCCCATATCTTTTGCCATCTGTGCCAGAGCCCAGTCGGTATGAGCATATTCAAGGGTTTTGGATACCGATTCCCTTATATCCTCTGCAGTTACATATCCAAGTTTTGCATATGCTTCCAGTCCCGGCCGGCTTCGGTCGGGAAGGCCTGGTTCGAAAGCATTTTTACGCATTCCCTCATATGCTTTCTCTAAATTAAAATCTCTTATACCTTTTACGTAGGAATCAATGATTGTAGTTGATGCATGATCGCCTATCATGATGGGGCTGTAAAAATTCCTGTAGCTGACCTGGCTGGGAATGCGGCCGCCCTGCTCATACATGGCAAGAAATGTTTTGATCATCTCAGTCTGTCTCTCGGGCTCGATTATGGTAAACAGGGGGTGAGTTGTGCGGTAAGTATCCCATAATGAAAAATCTACATGATACCTGAATTCATCTTCGTAGATTATGCTGTCGAGAAAGTGGCTGTAATATGCCCCGTCAATATCTGAGAAAGTCCGGGGGAAAAGCATGCTTTGATACAATGAGGTATAAAACTTGGTCTTATTTATGTTTGTTCCGCCACTGACGCTTATTTTGTTCAGTTTTATATTCCAGGTATCTTCGGCAGCTTTTTTCAACCTGTCAAAATTCCATCCTTCGACCTCAGCATGGAGATTTTTTTTGGCTCCCTCAATGCTGGTAAATGAAATACCTACTTTGGCAATAATTTCTTCGTTGTCCTCCGTGGAATAACTAACATAGGCACCAACACCATTGTTTCCGAGTGCCGAACGTTGCCTTTCCACGACCGTGCTTTCACTGAAAGCACCAAAGGAGTCAAAAGGCCTGCTGAATTCTGCATAGAAGTACCATGTCATTGGTTCTCCGGAATGATGGCCTATAACCTTGGTATAACCCTGAATCTGATTATCTCCGACTATTTCTATAAACGCATCATCATTAAGTGCAGGCCACAGTCTCTCCCGTGTAATGTCAATTACAATATGTGCGTTATCGGTTTCAGGGAATGTGTATCTGTGCAAACCTGCACGACTGGTAGCAGTAAGTTCGGCCCTGACATTGTAATCCTGAAGCATCACCATGTAATATCCGGGACTTGCAGCCTCCTGATCATGAGAATACCGGGACCGGTAGCCACTGTCCGGATCTTCCTCTGAGCCGGGCACGACCTGTAATGATCCCACTGTTGGTGTAAGGGAGATGTTTGCATACTTTGCCACGTGCCCAATGCCGGTTCCGCTCACATTAGTGTGGGTGAAACCAATTATTGTTTCACTATCCCTGCCGTGAGGAACACTGCTGTATGAATAGCCCTTGTCCCTTATAGCACCGGTGGAAGGACTGATCTGGACCATTCCAAATGGAAGTGCAGCGCCCGGGAAGGTGTGTCCATATGCGGCTGTTCCCACAAAGGGATTAACATACTCTGCCGGTTGCTTTGTATCCTCTGGTTTCTTTGTATCATCTGTTGAGCAACTGACGGCAAGTAAAAAAATGAACAACAGGAGAAGTTTTAAAAAATCAGAATTCTTCATAATCAGATAATTGGTTTAAACATATTGACACATTATTGCAATTAGAAATTGAAATGAGCAGCCTCATTATTACTTAAACAGTCATCAGGATAGTGCCAAAGCAGTGCCTGAGTACTTGTGCAACCTGATCAGGCACCGTCTGAGGCTGATCAGGTTGACGCATATTCTCCTGATCAGGTATTTCTCGTTACTACCCCTTTGTTTATTCCCTGCTCATTGATGGCGGTGCTGCATCCGGTGATGAACCCCAGTCTTTATTTGGATCCGGGCCCATGGTAAACTCAAGTAGGCCACCTGACACTATTTCTTCCTGAGTGATCCATGTTCTGTTCAAGGATTCACCGTTGAGCCTGGCGGACTGAATATATTTATTATCTGCAGAGTTATTATGAGCAATTATTTCAAATTCCTTATTATCATAATATTCATCCAGGTTAATAACGATCCTGTTAAATAAGGGGCCGGATATAGTATAATGAGGACTGCCCGGGGTAACCGGGTAGAAGCCAAGGCTGCTGAATACAAACCAGGACGACATTGACCCCATATCCTCATTGCCGGGAAGCCCCCACTCATCAGCACCAAAAAGGGTCTCGGTTATTCCCCGCACTCGTTCTTGTGTTTTCCAGGGTGCTCCTGCATAATTGTATAAAAATGCTTTATGAAAGGAGGGTTGGTTTCCCTGAACATACTGTCCTATGGCCCCGGTAACTCCAACATACTGTGGACCTTCATTGGAAGAAGAAGCATAAAACAGTCCGTCAAGCCTTTCAATGAATTTTTCCCGTCCGCCCATCAGTTTGATAAGCCCATGGATATCATGCTGAGGATAAAAAAGATATTGCCACGCGTTGCTTTCTGCATAGTGCCTGTGAGGTGCCCATCCGATCCACCAGGGGTTGAAGCAGTCATAGTAAGTATTGTCTCCGTGAACCGCAATACCGGGTTGTTGTCCGCTTCCACAAAGGGGAAGCCATGTGCCATCAGAGAACTTTGGGCGGTAAAAACCGGTTGACGGGTCGTAAAGGTTTTCGTAATTACGGGCATTGCCAATCAGGTAATCATAATCATCGGTTTTACCCAGATCTTTTGCAATCTGTGCCAGTGCATAGTCAGTCAGGGAATACTCCAGGGTCAGTGAGACCGTTTCCCTTACCGTTTCTGCAGCTACATATCCAAGTTCCATATATGTTTCCAGTCCCTCCCGGCCTCTTCCGGCGACACCGGGTACAGATGCATTTTTGAACATCCCCTCGTAGGCTTTTTCCAAATCAAAATCCCTTAATCCTTTTGCATAGGAATCGCTTATCATGGTTGAGCCATGATCACCTATCATGCTTCGGGTATAAAGGTTCTTAAAGTATTGTGCAGGAATCAGTCCGCCCTGATCATATGTTGCCAGGAGTGATTTTATCAGCTCTATTTGCCTGTCGGGCTCTATTATGGTAAGAAGAGGATGGGTGGTTCGGTATGTATCCCATAGAAAAAAGTCAACATGAAACCTGAAGTCGTCTTCCTTGATGATACGATCTTCAAAATGGCTGTAATATGACCCGTCAACATCAGTAAATACCCTTGGAAACAATAAAGAACGATATATGGCTGAATAGAATTTTGTCTTGTTTTGCTCTGTGCTTCCGGCTATCTTAATTTTACCAAGTTTTTCATTCCATATATCTTCAGCACTGTTTTTCACATCATCAAAATTCCATCCATCAAGTTCAGTTCTGAGATTCTTCCTGGCGCCCTCAATCCCGGTAAATGATATGCCTACTTTTACTATGACCTCTTCATTTTCCTCGGTAGAATAATTTATATAAGCCCCTGTGCCATAGTTGCCTCTTACTACCCGCTGGTTTTCAGATATCTCCCGGCCGGTAAATGTTCCAAAAGAGTCGAAGGGTTTGCTGAACTCTGCATAGAAGTACCAGGTTGTAGGTTCACCAATAGAGTAATCGATGACAGTAGTATATCCCTGCACCTTGTTGTTGTCAATAATTTCAATAAAAGCATCATCATGCAGTTCCGGACGGCGTGTTTCACGGGTGAGATCTATTATTATATTAGCTTCATCGGCTTGAGGGAAAGTGTAGCGGTGCATTCCCACTCGCTCAGTGGCGGTGAGCTCGGCTTTAATATTATGGTCCTGGAGCATTACCATATAATAGCCCGGACTTGCCTCTTCCTGGTCGTGGGAAAAACGGGAACGGTATCCACTCTCAGGCTCATCATCGCTGCCCGGCTCAACCTGCAAACTGCCGACCGTCGGTTTAAACAGTATATTTGAATACCTTGATTTGGTGGCTATACCCGTACCACTGAGGTTAGTGTGAGTAAATCCGATAATGGTATTGCTCTCTCTTCCATGTGGTACGCTGCTGTATGAATACCCTCCTTTGCCTCTTGAAGCGCCGGTATTGGGAGCCAGCTGAACCATTCCAAAGGGAAGCGAACCGCTGGGAATAGTGTGTCCGTATGCAGCGGTTCCTATGAAGGGATTAACGTAATCCACAGGCCTTTCCACAAACTGTTCAGCTTCTTGTTCCGGGGAACAGCCAATAAGCAGGCAAGAAGCAAGAATTAAATTAATAATGAATAAATTTTTCATAATTCCTGATATTGAGTTTTATTTGTGTTGGACGAACGGGACACTCTTGTTCTCGATAATGCCTGAGCATCTTAAAAGCCTGTTATAAGTGCTTTCTTATATTATTGGTTTTCTTCAGCTTCTATTGCCACGCACAATGCGGCATAATCGCCAATTTTTTCTCCCAATGCTGCCGGAACTATTTTGCATACATCATTTGCTCCCGGAATAACTTCCTTCTCAATTATTTTTCTTGCCGGATCAAATAACAGGTCACCCAGACGCACTCCCATGCTTCCTATGACTATAAGTTCAGGGTTTAGCAGGTCAATCAAAACAGACAGCCCCTTTCCAAGATAGAGGCCGCTATTATTCACAACCTGCAATGCCAGTTCATCTCCGTTTTTGGCCCATTCCACCACATCTCTGCCGGTAACCTTGCCGGGTTCCTTGTACTTTGCCAGCATTTCATCTTCGCCTATCATTTCTTTAAGGCACAGCAATTCGAAAGCCATTAACTGGGCAAGTCCCGTCCCGCTGCAAAAACCTTCAAATGATCCGCGCTTGTTGTATCCTATAGGCCCCTCATCAGCCAGCCTTATATGACCGGCTTCCCCTCCCAGGTCATTTGTTCCGGAGTAAAGGCTGCCATTAAGTATCAGCCCGGCTCCCAGTCCGGTCCCAAATGTCAGGAAAACCATATTGCTGAATCCTTTTCCTGCTCCGTAGCGCCATTCGGCCAGTGCACCTGCATTGGCATCGTTTTCGAGTGCTACAGGCAGGTTACATGTTTCATGAAGTATTTTAACTATAGGCACATTGTCCCATCCGGGCAGATTTGGAGGAGAAAGAAGTGTACCCTCTTTACTGTTCAGAGGGCCGCCGCAACTTATTCCTACTCCGGACAATTGTTCCTTTTTGGAATATTGTATAAGTGTATCTTTAAAAAACTCAATTGTTGGCTGCCAGTTGTTCTTGCCTTTGGTTGTCGGCTTCTCCTGCCTTTCGGCTACATTGCCCTGACTGTCAACCAGCAAAACCGCCGATTTGGTGCCGCCAATATCGATTCCCGCATACCACTTTGTATCCATATTTAAAATTTTATCTGTTTAATGTTTATAAGTTTTTTACTCCTGATTGCTTCCCTGGTTGATTAAATATGCTTTCTCCCGGAATCCGGCATCAGGAAGTTTAAGGGTTAGGGAAATATTACAAATTATTTAATTTCCGGATCCTTTATATACTTCCAGGTATAAATGGAGAGAAATACCAGGTATATAAAGATGGCTGCCGGAATAAGAAAACTAACCCTTATGGACCAATCTGCGATTACTCCCATTATTCCCGGAATAATAGCTCCTCCAACTATGGCCATGACCATTAACCCCGACAGCTCATTGCTTTTCTCGGGTATTTTGTCTATAAGTATGGAGAATATCAGTGGGAAAATATTCCCAAAGCCCAAACCGCATATCAGTATAGAAATTATTACCACAGTCTGTGAGGGAACAAACATTCCGATTAAACCAACCAAACCCATTATAGAACTAATTATAAAAAACTTTTTTGGTGGCAGGAAGTTGAGGACTATTGCTCCGACCATCCGGCCAATAACCAATGTGGTAAGAAAAAAACCTATTCCCAGGGTGGCCAGGCTTTCTATATCCAGTCCGAACATCCTGTTCAGGTATATGGCAATCCATGAATTGAGTCCTACCTCTGCACCGACATATAAGAAGATTCCCAGCACCATTAATAAAACAAATGGATTTTTCAACATCAGGAAACTGCTTTTTATGCTTGTTACAGGGGCATCGGGAGAGATAACCGGTTTTTCCAGTTCAAGAGGGATAACCAGTGCAATACAAAAGGCAATAACACCTGCGTAAACAACAAATATGTTTTGCCAGCCCAGTCCCATAACCACAACTATAATCGGTACTATGTAGGGTGCTGTTATTGATCCCAGGCTTTTGATGAACTGGGCAAATGTAAGATTTCTGGAATACATTCCCGGGGCCGAAACATCACGCATGCCCGGGTTTCCTGCTACCTGGAGGCCTGTCATACCAAGCCCCACCAGGAAAATGGCGATAAGCACGAAATAATACCTGTTGATACTTATAACAGGAATCAATACACCAATAAGTGCAATTGTAAGAAAGATCAGTAGAACAAACTTTTTCCCTTTTTTTGCAGACAGCACTCCAATAGGAACGGAAAACAAGCCAAATGCAAGCAGTCCGAAAAACGGAAGCAATCCTGCCAGGCTAAGGGGCAGATCAAATTCTTTTGTAACAAATCCGACCAGGGTGCCAACAGCATCTCCAAAACCCATTACAAAAAATACAAGGAACATGGGAAAAATACTTTTATAACGCATACTTAGATTTTTAGGTTATTGTTCAGGTTACTTTTGTGGCTATAACATACAAATATAAAATAATTAATTTAAAGGGAATATCTTATTAATCTGCGGTTACCCGCAGGATTTCATGACCGGTAATAATAAATATTTTAAGGGAAGCAAACCGTTTAATGCCATAATTCCGGCTTATAGAGGGGGTTATAAGTTGGAAACTGTGCATTGATATCTTTTCGCCAGGTTTGCAGTATATTGTAAAGTTCAGAAACTTTTTCCGGGTACTGTTGGGCCAGGTTATTTTTCTCACCTAAATCCTTTTCCAGATTATAAAGTTCCAAACGATCATCTTCAAAGTAATGCAGCATTTTCCAGTTTCCTTTTCTCATGGCACTTACCGGTGTAGTAATATTTTGATAATAATGCGGATAATGCCAGAAAAGTGTATTTCTTTCCGGAGTATATGATGGGTTATTTAAAACAGGAACAATTGAAATGCCATCAATATTTTTGTTATGTCCGGCATCTCCCTGAGCGTTTGCCATCTCAAGAATAGTGGGATAAAAATCCATTGTATTGACAGGGACATCGCTTGAGCTGCCGGGACTGGTAACGCCGGGCCATTTAACAATCAGAGGTACCCTTATCCCTCCTTCATATAGAGAACCTTTTCCTGATCTAAGAGGATAATTATTATTTACGTTAACACGCGGGGTGGCTAGTCCGCCATTATCTGAATAAAAGAATAATACCGTCCTGTCATAAATACCGGCCTTTTCCACCTCTTCCAGAATACGGCCTACATTCTCGTCAATACTGGCAATCATTGCAGCGTATACCGGATTGTTGTGATACAGTTCCGGGTTGGATTTATCGCCGAAATAGTCAACATAGCCGGGTTTACCTTCCAGGGGTACGTGAGGAGAATAATAGGATAAGTGTACAAAAAACGGTTCATCCTTTTTAGCTTTTATTATTCTTATCGCCTCATCTGTTAATCTGTCTGTCAAATACAGATTCTCATTATCCCTTCCCGGATCTTCCAGGCCGGGAACATACCTGAATTCATTATCAATAGCCCGCCAACCGCTAAAGGGGTACCAGAATGTATAGGGCATTCCCCACATGGTTCCACCTATATTTATGTCAAACCCCTGTGCTTCCGGGTAGTAAATGGCATTACCCAGGTGCCATTTACCAATATGGGCTGTGTAATATCCTTCTGCTTTTAATGCCTCTGCAATGGTATATTCCTCCAGGGGTAAGTTGCTTACTGTGGCCGGACTGACAAGCTTCTCATGAACACCCGGCTTCGGTTCTCCTGAATACTCAAGCCATATAGTCATATTGAGCCTTGCCGGATGCTTGCCGGTCATCAGTGCCGCACGTGTAGGGGTACAGATTGCAGCAGCTGAATAGGCGTTGGTGAACTTCATGCTTTCTTTGGCTAACCGGTCGATATTGGGTGTCTCGTGCAGGTCGCTTCCGTAGCAACCCAGGTCAGGCCAACCCATATCATCCACCATGATGAAAATAACATTGAGTTTTTTGTCATCCTGATAAATTATATTTTTATTTTCAGGTGCCTCAGCACTTATTGAGCCCAGTACAGATAATTTTGAAAAACATAACAGACCTGCCGATACTAACAGAGAACTTTTCATATTTGATAATTATTTTAACAGAACACTTTTTGAATTAAAAACCTTTACCGTTAAAGCTTTTGAAACCTCTTAAATTATTGAGTATAGCTCTTACGGGAATATTAATTACTTATTATCCATGTAAGGGTTTAATGAACTTGCGGCGCCAGTAAATATAAGAACCTTTATCAA
>SLPB01000180.1 GCA_007132225.1 Bacteroidales bacterium
GTCCTTCCCGGCACATTATAGAGAATAACGGGGAGATTGCATGCAGCGGCTATCTTCTTGTAATGATGGTATATTCCTTCCTGGGTAGGTTTGTTATAATAAGGGGAGACAGAAAGTATTCCGGCAACCGGAATATTCTCATCACATACAGCAGTGACTGCCTGAACCACATCATGGGTGTTATTGCCTCCGATTCCCATGACAACCGGCACCCGGTTATTGACTACCTCTAAAACAAAATTAATGACAGCAATTTTCTCTTCACCGTTAAGGGTGACTGATTCTCCGGTTGTTCCAAGTGCAACGATATATTCCACTTTACCTGCTATAAGGTGTTCAATAACCTTGCCCATGGAAATAAAATCAATGCTTTCATCATCTCTGAAAGGAGTTACAATTGCAACACCCGTTCCACTAAATAATTCTTTACTCATACTTGTTTTGTTGTTTCTTGTTTAATATGCTTAGATAGTGATAAATCTGCTGTGTAAGATATCCAACATTCCTGTTGAGCCCTGTATCTATTGACAGATCAGCGTGTTCAGCCCTGACAGCATATTCACCTGTTTTAAATCTGGCTTTGGAAATGGCAAAAATGTAATCAATGGGAAAAACATTATCAAGACTAAGATCTATCAGCAGATCAAACTCCCTTTCAATGAAATCATTTACAAAAGCGGGTTGAGGAATACCGTACCAGTTAATATCATTTCTGCAAAAAAAATTGAATCCCTTTCTTAAAAGATAAAAATCCGGTATCTCTTTCGAATCAACATATCCAATTACAAAAACCTGTTTACCACCTTCAGCCAGCATTCTGACACAATCCTGCACCGCCTCAAAGTTCTCCTCATCTGTCTGCTTAAACAGCACACCAACTTTCCCTGCATCTGCAATATTGATAAATTCCTTATTCCTGGATAAGTTGCGAACCTTTCTCTTTATTATGAAATATCCTATTTTATTTCTTATGCCTTGTAAGAATGCCACAGACTGATTGTCTTTAAAATTGATAAAAGTACAATATTAGTAAAAAAATAAGGCTTTGACCTGAAAAAAAGTTAATCGTTATTGAATTATCATATTTTTGAACTCATCCTCGGATATAAGTTGGATATTTAACTTCTTTGCCTTTTCAATTTTTGAGGGACCGGCATTATCGCCCATGATAATGTAATCAACTTTTGAAGATACTGCTGAAACATTTTTCCCCCCATGCAGCCCGATAAGGTTTTTCAGCTGCTCCCTGGAGTGGCGGACAAAGCTTCCGGTTATAACAAATACTTTATTTTCCAGTTTATTATCATTCGGATATAAATCCCCGGGGCCTGATTGCTCCATATTGACTCCCGATTTTTTCAGCTTGTATATTATAAGCTGATTACTTTCCCGGGAAAAGAAATCAATAATACTTGAGGCTATTTTATCACCCACTTCATCCACGGCAAGCAGATCTTCCTGACTTGCAGTCATCAGTAAATCAACAGAAGGAAAGGCAACTGAAAGTTTCCTGGCCACGGTTTCCCCCACAAACCTTATACCCAGTCCATATAGCAATCTGTTCCAGGGCAGGGTTTTGGAGTTCTCTATACTTTGAATAAGCTTTTGGGAAGATCTCAGGGCAAACCTTTCCATATTAACAAGGTCCTCTTCGGTTAAACTGTAGAGATCCCCAACATCGGCAACAAGTCCCCTGTTTACAAGCTGCTTTACGGTAGCCTCTGCCATATTTATATTCATGGCACGCCGGCTTACAAAGTGCTCAATCCGGCCCAGAATCTGGGGGGGACAAGTGTCTATTGCCGGACAGTAATGCCGGGCCTCCCCCTCTAACCTTACAAGCCGGCTTTTGCAGGCCGGGCAATTCTTAATATATCTGACCGGTTCACTTTCCGGAGACCTCCGGACAAGGTCCACGCCCGCAATCTTGGGAATAACGTCACCACCCTTCTCAACAAAAACAGTATCATCCAGATGTATATCCAAAAGCCTGATCTGTTCTTCATTATGCAAAGAGGCACGTTTAACGGTAGTCCCGGCAAGTTTTACCGGTTCGAGATTGGCTACAGGCGTTACTGCTCCTGTCCGGCCAACCTGGAATATGACAGAAACAAGCTTTGTTGCTGCTCTTTCGGCAGAAAACTTATATGATATGGCCCATCTTGGTGTCTTGGATGTATAACCGAGCTGTCGCTGGAATTTATAATCATTGAGTTTTATCACCACCCCATCAATATCAAATGACAACTCTAACCGGTACTTGTTCCAATAATCAATAAAGTTGTATATCTCCTCCAGTCCGGAACATTTACGAGTCTCCTCAGATACCTTAAATCCCCATCCGCCTGCCTTCAGTAAATTTTCATAATGTGAATCATAAGGCAGGTCTTCTCCCATAACACTGTAAACAATAAAGTCAAGAGGACGTTTGGCAACCAGCGATGAATTCTGAATCTTCAGAGTTCCGGCAGCGGCATTACGCGGATTTGCAAAAGTATTTTCCCCTCGGCCTGCCCGTTCACGGTTAAGTTTCATAAACCCTTCACGGGGAAAAAGTATTTCTCCCCGTATTTCAAACAAATCAGGATAATCTTCTCCCCTGAGCCTCAGGGGCACACTGCGTATTGTTTTTACATTGGAAGTTACATCATCGCCCTGCTCCCCGTCACCTCTTGTCACAGCCCTCTGAAGCACTCCCTTTTCATAGGTCAGGCTGACAGCTACTCCGTCATACTTAAGTTCACACACATATTCGAAATGGCCCGAAATCGATTTCCTGATGCGCCTGTCAAAGTCATCCAGCTCTTCGCGCGAATAGGTGTTGCCAAGAGATAACATAGGGTACTTATGCCTTACCTGAACAAATTCCCTGCTAATATCACTTCCAACCCGCTGCGAAGGTGAGGCAGGATCATAAAACCCGGGGTGCTCATGCTCGAGCCTGATAAGTTCTTTCATCATTTGATCATACATTAAATCACTTATCACCGGATCCGCCATTACATAGTAGCGGTAATTGTGCTCATCAAGCTCTTTCCTTAACTGAAAGATCCTTTCACGGATGTTTGTGCTATTCATCGGGAAAAATAAACCATGGGTTATTAAGGTAAAAATATAAAAATTAACAGAAACCGGCACATATTGTTGATAAGTTACATCACTTAAAAACCTTTAAATCCCTGTTAAAACAAAAAAATAATTATATTTGCAACCGGATTGGTTTCTGTGTGCAAAATCATGTATACGGAATGAAAAGGGAACCAGGTGAGAATCCTGGACAGTACCCGCTGCTGTAATCTCCATTAATATTTTTTAAACATTCCTGCCACTGTTGCTAAAGTATTGCAATGGGAAGGCGTTTAAAAAGGGAGTAAGTCAGAAGACCTGCCATGTCCGGATATAAATGTTCGGGTTTAAACATAATTTTACAATTTTGAAAATCATAACACTCCTCTTTTGTTTATTACTTCCTGCAACTGTTTCCGGTTTATATGCCGGTGATTCAACTTCCAGCGACTTATCTCTTTTATCAACACTCCCCGATAATACAGACTCCCTTTATAGCCAGAAATCCAGCCGTGTGAAATACTTTCAGCCGGCCGGTCCGCTACCAGAAAATGAATCTGACACCATGTTTATCTACGATATTCCGGAGGTGGTGATTTCACAAAACCGTAACTCCTTTTTTAAGGAAGATAAAAAACTCAGTATTCCTGACTCTCTGGTTAAGTCTGTTTTCTCGGCTTCAGATGCCGGTAAGCTGCTATCCTTTTTTACACCGGCATATATCAATGCAAGTGGCGGGCCAGGCTCGTCGTCCTCCGTTAGTTTAAGGGGCACAAATTCATACCAGACAACAGTCAACTGGAACGGTTTTTCGTTAAATTCCCTTAGCCTGGGGACCATGGATTTCTCCCTTATCCCGGTTGCCGCAGTCGAAGAGATATCAGTTGTGCACGGTGCAGCAGGCAGTATTGCAGGGAGCGGAAATTTCGGGGGATCTGTTTTGCTTAATAACAGGGCGGACTGGAACAACCGGCTGCATGTGAGCATTAAAAGCGATTGGGGTACCTATGATAACAAACACTTTTCCCTTTCGGGGAAAATAGGGAATGAGAGGCTGCAATACCAGATGGTGATGTTCTCACACCAGGCTCAAAACGATTTCAGGTATACCGACAAATATAAATCCGGAGGTCCTGTTGAGACAATGCAAAACAATGCCCTTGACAACAGGGCTTTGATACAGAACCTTTTCCTCAGGCTTCCCGGAAGCAATGAAATTGAAGCAGGTCTCTGGTACCAGTCCAGGAAAAAGGAACTTCCTGCCACAATGGGATCATACCTGCCGGCCAACACTCACCAAAGAGACAGCTCTTTAAGGGTCTATGCAAAATGGACAAAGAGATGGAGCAGGTCATCATTTTCGCTCAACACCGCAATCTTCGACGAATATATGCTTTACAGGGACAAGGCCCTGCCAGCCGACCATCATTATTCGATAGATTCAAAAATACACTCCAGCAGGCTTTTGAGCGATATGAACTACCGGTTCTGGATAACAGATTATCTTTCGGCCGACGGAGGGGTCGAAATATCTTCCCTCTCAGCAAATATTGATGCCTACGGCAAAATGGTCAATGAATTAAGGACTGCTGCCATTTCAGCTTTCAAGCTGAAACTGCCCGGTCTTGTATCCAATGTTTCACTGAGAAAGGAGATCCATGAAGATATCGATATTCCGCTTTTATTCTCCGCAGGTATTAAAAAGGATCTTCCCTTCGATGGTATGGCAATTAAATCAAGCTACTCTGATCAGTTCAGGATACCATCCTTCAACGACAGGTACTGGCAGCCCGGTGGAAATCCGCACCTGCTTCCCGAATCCGGCTACACTGCGGATATCGGACTGATGCAGGAGATTACAACAACCGGGCAACAACAATTAATCATCGAGATTAACGGATACCATTCATCAATCAATAATATGATTCAATGGGTTCCTTTAGAAAGTAGTTCATGGTGGAAGCCTGAGAACAGGAAAGAGGTGATGATAAGGGGAATGGAAAGCAGTGTCTCCTCCGGCGGCAGTGTGGCCGGGTATCCATATAACCTGGGTTTAAGTTATAATTTTGTTAAATCACTGATAAGCAAAACCTATAACGGGAGCGGGTCAAATGAAGGTAATCAGCTTATGTATGTACCCTCACATAACTTTTCTGCCAATGCAAATTTTTCTTTTGAAAAAAGCTTTTTAGGGTTTACAGCTAACTATACCGGGAGCAGACATACAGGCAATGACAACAACCCGGTTTATATGATGCCCTCTTTTACCATTTTTAACAGTTATGCCGGGTACAAGGTTAACATAGGGGATTTGGGCGGACAGCTACAGTTAAGGGTAATGAACATTTTCGACACTCAATACCAGGTGGTGCGTTCCTATGCAATGCCCGGACGTACTTTTCATCTGAGTTTCACCCTTGGTTTTAAACAGTAGGGTATTAAGGAAAACAAACGGCTCAAATACAAAAATCACAATTAACAGCAATATCCAATAATTAAAAAAATACAAAAATCATGCAAGTTAGTTCAAAACCAGTTTTTTTATTAATCGCGGTAACCGCTTTATTAGTGATTAATTCATGCGAAAAAGATGATCCCGCACCCGAAATAAAAGGATACGCAAAAGGTGTATTCATAAGATGTGAAGGCTCCTTTCAGGCAAATAACGGCTCAGTAAGCTGGTATGACACCGATTCGGCCAGAATAGTTAACAATCTTTTTTCGTCGGTCAATGGCCGGCCTGCCGGTGATGTTGTGCAGTCATTTGCCCTGGCAGGTGATTATGGGGTAATTGTAGCTAACAATTCCCAAAAGATAGAGGTGGTTGACCTTGAAACCTTTGAGTCAACAGCAACCATTACAGGTTTCACCTACCCCAGGTATTTTCAGTACTCAGGCAATGGCACGGGATACCTATCAAACGGAAGTTTCGGGGGACAGGTTTACAAAATAGATCTTCACCAGGGAGTGGTTACCGATACCATTGAAGTGGGCATGGGACCCGAACAGATGGTCATATCAGGAAATCACCTCTTTGTTGCAAACAGCGGCGGGTGGGGTTATGACAACACCGTTTCGGTGGTGGATATACAAAACAACCAGGTGGTTAACACCATAGAAGCGGGTGATATCCCGGTGGCACTGGTATCCGACCGCCATGATAATATATGGGTGCTCTGCAGGGGAAAAGAGGTGTATAATGATACATGGACAGAAGTAATTGATGAAACAGACTCAAAGCTTGTAAGAATAAACAGTGCAGCCATGACAGTCGATAAGGAGATCATAATCGGACAGCAAGGTGATGGTTTCAGTCCTTCCTGGCTTACAATCAATCCCGGTGGTGACATATTATACTATGGGGAGGCGGATGGCCTCTACCAAATGAGTATAAATGGTTCTCAACAGCCGGAAGAGCCATTTATAAGTGAATTATTCTCAGCTGCAGGAATACATCCCCAATCAGGGGAACTTTTTGCTCTTAAACAAGGTGATTATGTATCTCCGGGAGAACTTTATATATATGATACTGAAAATAATCTGGTATCAGCTTATGATACCGGATTAGCGCCCGGAGGAATTGTGTTTGCTGATTAGAAAAAAATTCATGTACATTTGATATATGGATAAAATCCAAAAACACGACGGCCGGTGCAAATTGGTATTCAGCTTTGTAATATATATGCTGCTTCTTATTTTTTTCCCTTTTGGAGCTTATGGCCAGATCAGTTATGGTGGAAACCCGGCCGGACTGGATAAAAAAAGCACAGCAGAAATACCTGTAATGATAATGCCCGAATTTGATCCTCAAAGATACCTGGATAAAGAGATGATAAACATGGACCAAAGGCTCAAACCCCTTATTTTTGCCAAAGCTTTTCCCCTGCATATTGATCCTCTTAAAGATGGGTCATGGAAAATTGTGAATGACGGAACAAGGGTCTGGCAGATTGCCTTGCAATCAAAGGGAGCATTTTCACTAAACATCATTTTCAGCAGTTTCAGGCTGGAACCGGGAGTTTCTGTTTTTTTATACAATAATGAAAGGTCACATATCCTGGGGTCTTTTAACCACAGAAACAACCAGGTTTCGGGATCTCTTGCTACCGCACCGGTAAAGGGAGACATGATAATTGTAGAGATGCAGGTGGATAAAGAAAATCAAAGTTTTGGCGAGCTTGTAATTGGCAGTTTAAATCACGACTTTAAAGGTATAACCGGGTCCAGGGAGGGCCGTTTTGGACTTTCCGGCAAATGTAACATTGATACAGCCTGCCCGTCCGGAGATAAATGGCAGACCCATAAAAATTCGGTGGTAAGAGTTACAATCAACGGTACCATCTACTGTACAGGGGTTCTGGTAAATAATACCTCCAACGATGGTAAACCCTACCTTCTGACTGCCAATCACTGCATTGATGACGATCTTAAGGCCGACCAGACAATATTTCTTTTCGGCTTCGAAAGCCCTTACTGCAACGGGGAAGCCGGTCAGGCTACCAATAGCTTGTCTGGCTCAGACCTGGTGGCAACCCAGGAGAATCTTGATTTCACCCTGGTTCAGATCAGGGATATGCCGCCCCCCTCCTACCGTCCATGGTATGCAGGATGGGAACGTTCAGGAGCAACTCCGGATAATACTGTTTCGATCCATCACCCGCAGGGAGATGTCAAAAAGATAGCGAAAGATTCAGATTCTCCCCTAATATCTACTTTTGGAACAGGCTATACCCAAAACGGCCATTGGAGGATAGAACGCTGGGATCTGGGGACAACTGAAAACGGCTCCTCGGGAAGTCCCCTGTTCGATCAGGATGGTAAGCTTAAAGGATTGCTTACCGGGGGGGCTGCAATATGTGGCAATGCAATAGATGACTACTATTGCAGATTTTCTCTGGCCTGGGATAATTATGATGATGACATATCCGATCACCTCAAACCATGGCTGGATCCTTTTAACACAGGTGCCGTGAGCCTCCAGGGAATGAATCCGTATGCTGATAATGAACTGTCAGCGGATTTTGAATATAGCACTACAGAGGTTTGTGTCGGGGACAAGGTTGTTTTCACCGATTTTTCAACCGGGGATATTGAAAGCTGGTACTGGGATTTTGGTCAGGATGCAGATCCTGCTGATGCCTTTACCCGGGGTCCGCATATGGTAGAATACCCTTCCGGTGGAGAAAGGAATGTTTCTCTTACTGTTACAGGCATCAATGGCTCTGATAACATGGATAAGGTTTTTGATTTGATTGTTAAAACAACAGACCTGCCGGTTGCTGATTTTTCATACGTAACAGATAATCTCACGGTTGAGTTCCAGGATTTGTCAGAGAATGCAGAAAGCTATTACTGGGAGTTTGGCGATACAAGGATCAGCACCCGTGCCAATCCCGCAAACAGTTATTCCTCAGAGGGCGAATACACTGTCCGCCAGCTGGTTCACAACCGGGCATGTGCAGATACATCAATACAGTTAATTGAGGTGAGCATCCTTAACTCTTCATTCAGGGAGACTCCGGAAGAGATAAAAATTTATCCCGTACCCGCAGATAACTATCTTATTATAGAAACAGGTCCCACCTTCCTGGAAGAAAGTTATGCAGAGCTATTCTCTGTGACCGGACAAGGCCTTTTTAAAAAGAGGATCCCAAAAGGGCAACAGAATACTACACTTGACCTGGACAGGTATCCGCCCGGTATATACATATTAAAAGTATCTTCAGGAAAAGAATTTATAACAAAAAAGATAACCATTTCAAGATAAAACACCAGGAGTTAATCGGGCGGTAGTTTTTCACAAACATATCCCCGGTTTTATAAAGTAATATAATCTAGTTGTTTATGCATTTTCCTTCGTCAAATATAATCATCAGTTACCTGCTTGCGTCAATCTTTGCCTCTTCTTTAATTTCCTGCCGGGATAATCCTGAAAGTGAAGTGCCCGGCAGAACGGAAAGTGAAAATGTTGAATATGCAGAAGGTTTTGGTATTGAAGAATATGATGATTTTAAAATATTAAAGGTATACAACCCATGGCAAGGCGCCAGCAACGTTCTCTTCCAGTATGTCCTGGCCGGTCATGACAGGGAAATCCCTCCATCACTAAAGGGTAATCCTGTTATTCGCACCCCTGTCAGATCAGTTATATGCCTGTCCACTACACATATTGCATTGCTTGACTTCATTGATGAAACAGCAAAAATATCTGCCGTATCGGGCAGTGAATTTATTTATAACCCGGATGTAAGATCACGTATTGACAACAAAGAGCTTTCCGATATAGGATATGATATGAACCTTGATTATGAACGTATCCTTGAGCTGAATCCCGACATCATTCTGGCCTATGGTGTTGGTTCAGAGGCAGGCGCCTGGCTTGACCGTCTCTACAAGCTTGGCATGAGGGTAGTAATGATCGGGGAATACCTTGAAAAATCACCGCTGGCTCAGGCCGAATGGGTGAAATTTGCCGGGCACCTTTTTAATAAACAAGATGTTGCAACGGAAAAATTCAGGGAGGTCGAAGATGAATATATGAAACTGAAAAGGCTGGCAAAAGGAACAGAAAATAAACCGGTAGTTATGAGCGGACTGCCGTGGAGAAACAGCTGGTTCGTGCCGGGCGGGAAATCACATTTTGCCACCCTTATTGCTGATGCCGGAGGGCAGTATTTATGGGACAATAACAGCAGGACCGACAATCATCAGGTTGATATTGAAAAAGTCATAGAAAGTGGCGCAACAGCCGATTTCTGGATCAATATCGGTACAGTCCTCTCGAACAGGGATATAGAAAATGCAGACAACAGGCTGGCAACCCTGACTCCTTTCAGGCTGGGAAACCTTTACAATAATAATGCCCGGCTTAACAGACATGGTGGAAACGATTACTGGGAATCAGGTATAGTTAACCCGCACCTTATCCTGAAGGATATGATTCATATTTTACACCCTCACCTTTTACCCGGACATGTTCCTGTTTACTACAGGAAGCTTTAATAGTGCTATGAAAACTAACAAACCGGGATATAATAACGGATTATTGTTTATTGCCCTGTCAGCAATGCTTTTTGCGCTTTTCATGGCAAGCCTTTTTACGGGAACCGTGCATATCCCAATATATGAAATCATCAGTATACTGGCGGGCGGCGAGGCTTCAAGACCGGAATGGGGAGTCATAATAAATGACCTCAGGCTTCCCAGGGCAATTACAGCCCTTCTTGCCGGGACGGGATTATCGGTAAGCGGACTTTTGATGCAGACTGTTTTCCGTAATCCTCTTGCCGGGCCTTATGTCCTGGGGATCAGTGCGGGTGCAAGCCTGGGAGTGGCTGCCGTGGTCATGGGCTTCTCATTTATTGCCGGATCTGCCGGTATCTCTATGCCCGGAACCTGGGCCACGGTTATTGCTGCATGGGCAGGATCGGGAGTGGTTCTCCTGCTTATATTGCTTGTCAGTTTCAGGGTTCGTGATATCATGACCATCCTTATCCTGGGTATAATGTTTGGCAGCGCCACCAGTGCCCTGGTAAGCGTGATGCAGTATTTCAGTACCGAAGCCATGCTCAAATCCTTTATGATATGGACAATGGGCAGCCTGGGCGGCGTTACTTCCTCCCAGCTCAGGATCATGGTGCCTGCTGTTGCAGGTGGACTGATTATTTCGCTTGCATCCATCAAGCTGTTGAATGTCATGCTGCTTGGAGAAAACTATGCGCGCAGCCTGGGTATGAATGTGACCCTGGCTCGGATAATGGTATTTTTCAGCACAAGCCTGCTGGCAGGAACAATCACTGCTTTTTGCGGACCAATAGCATTTGTGGGTATTGCTGTGCCACACCTTTCCAGGATGCTTTTCAGAAATGCCGACCATGCAGTTCTGATGCCCGCAACAATACTCACCGGCGGCATAGTTATGCTGGGAAGCGATATTATTGCACAATTACCCGGACTGGACAGCAGTCTCCCGATAAACTCAGTCACCGCCCTTCTGGGTATTCCAGTGGTGATATGGATAGTTATAAGAAACCAAAAATTAACCGGTATTTTCTGATGAATCCCCATGATACTGGAGTCTCACAAAATAGCATGAAACCCGCATCAGCCTTCGGCAGACAAAATAGCATGAATAAACCATGCGGGTTCCATACGAGTGGAATACTGAATATGAATACCCTGCATTATGAAACAAACTAATTAGAGTCTCTCTATAAAGTCAACTTAATTTATACAAATGATAAATGCCGGCCAGATATTGCGGACAGAGGATCTTTCCATAGGTTTTAAAGGGAAGAGGAAAGATGCTGATATTATTTTTGAAAAGATAAGTGTAAGTGCAGGTAAAGCTGAACTGGTTGCACTTTTCGGACCAAATGGTATAGGCAAAAGTACGCTTTTACGGAGTCTGGTCAAACTGCAATCACCCCTCTCAGGTGAAATATTTCTCTTTAACGAAAACATACACAATTATAGCAGGACCCGGCTGGCAAGAAAGCTTGGATTTGTGTCGACTGAAACAATCCATGTAAATAATCTCAGGGTCAATGATCTTGTCTCTCTTGGCAGATATCCCCACACCGGTTGGATGGGAAGGCTGGGCAGGGAAGACATTGAAAAAGTGAATGATGCCATAAACATGGTGGCGATACAGCACCTGCGAAACAAATTCATACATCAGCTAAGCGATGGTGAAAGGCAAAGAGCAATGATAGCCCGCACCCTTGCCCAGAATACCGGTATCATCGTGCTGGATGAACCAACGGCATTCCTTGATCTTCCTAATAAGTATGAGATGGTACACCTTTTGCAGAATCTTGCCAGGGAAAGCGGAAAAACCATAATTTTTTCAACCCATGACCTGAATATTGCAATACAGGAAGCAGGCAAAATATGGCTTATGCTTGAAGACCGCATCATACAAGGTGCCCCGGAAGACCTAATCCTTGAAGGATCGTTCGGTAAAATGTTTGAAAAAACAAATCTTAAGTTCAATAAGAAAAAAGGTGAATTCCGAATTCACCGGAAGCTCAATATGAGCATTGAATTAAACGGCCCTGAAACAGAATATAAATGGACGAAAAATGCGCTTGAACGACTGGGATTCGGTGTCAGTGATCAGCCAGGTAAGGATATCCTGATAAATATATTAAAAGAGAACAACCAAAGGAGCTGGGAAATAATTAAAAATAATAAAAAAAGAGTTTTCCCGGGAATATATGAACTTTGCAATTTCCTCACAGAGCAAAAAAACACCTTTTGATTTACAATCCCTTAAACAGCTCCCTGTATCAGAAGATGGGCAGTAGCCAGATTTGTGGCAAGCGGGATATTATGCACATCACAAATACGCATCAGCATTGCAATATCAGGTTCATGGGGATGCTTGCCAAGAGGATCGCGAAAAAAGAAGACCATCCCGATCTCACCATTGGCTACCATGGATGCGATCTGGGCATCACCTCCCCTCGGGCCGGAGAGAACCTTTGACACCTTCAGTCCCGCTTCTTCGGCATGCGATCCGGTAGTTCCGGTTGCTACAAGTTTAATCTTATCTTCTTTCAACAGTCCAAGATGTTTCATCATAAATGAAACCATCTCTGCCTTTTTCCCGTCATGGGCAATTATTGCAATTTTCATTATTGTTTTGTATTCTGAAAAATAAATTAAAATTAAATATCCCTCCTGATCAGCAGCCATGCATCGTGATACTCAGGATAATCCCTTCGAATTTGCAAAACCCTGTGCCTGGCATCAGCTTCTCGTTCGTACGAGTCAACGCTGATCCTGTGAAAACCTGTTTCTGATAACAGTATAACCGGATTGAAACCCTTATTATCCAACTGGGATTTGAATCTGTTTGCATTCTCATTTACACGGAAACTTCCAAGAATAACAAAAAAACGGTTTACCTGCTGAGCTACTTCATCCTCTTCCCTTTCAAATTCAAAACTTTCTTCAACAACAGGAATATCTACAGGTGCTTCCACAGGTTCTTCGGGTGCTTCAACAACCGGTTCCTCTGTCCGGGGCGCGGGAGGTTCTGCAGGAGTCATTTGCCGGCCTGCTCTGCATGCCGACAATATTGTAAGACCAATTAGCAGGATCAGTACTTTTCTCATGAGAATAAGGATATTAATGCTGGTTAATAATTAAAATAATTGTGAATTTTATGAACTCTGGATAACACGTAACTGGTTTAAGCTGTATGCAGTAAAGGTATTAATATTTTATTATTTATTCAATGCAATTATCAGCGCTGATTTGACGGTGTTTGCCACACCCTGCTTCAGCCATAAGATTCATTACCGGCTTTGGGCAAGTAATTTAAAATCAGCCAGTGCAATAGCCGTAATAGCTTCCAGCACAACCGGAACCCGTAGGGCGATGCAGGCATCATGCCTTCCCCTTACCTCGAGTTTCTCCACCTTGCCTGTCTTAATGCTGTAGGTTGACTGTTGAATGGAGATGCTTGAGGTCGGCTTGACCGCAATCCTGAAAACAAGCTCATTACCATTTGTCAATCCCCCTGATATACCTCCTGCATTATTGGTTGCAGTTGCCCCGGTATCATCAATGATGGGATCATTATGGCTGCTGCCTTTCATTGAAGCGGCAGCAAAACCTGACCCGAACTCAACCCCTTTTATTGCAGGTATAGAAAATGCAAGATGAGCAATCGCAGACTCAACAGAATCAAAAAAAGGTTCTCCCCAGCCAACGGGAATCCCCCCGGCCCGGCATTCGACAATCCCGCCAACTGAATCACCATTTTCCATTGCAGAAGCAACTGCTTTATCTATCTCTTTTTCCCCGCCGGCACTCACCAGTTCAGCATTTACCGATATTGGGTCAATAAGTTTTTTTGCCACAACTCCTGCTGCTACCAGGCAAAGTGTAAGACGTCCGGAAAAATGCCCCCCCCCCCTGAAATCATTAAAACCCTTAAACCTCTTGTATGCAACAAAGTCGGAGTGACCGGGCCTGGGAGTTTCACGCAGATCAGCATAATCGCCTGAACGCACATTCTTATTCCTGAACAATAGGGTTAAGGGAGCACCTGTGGTAAAGCCATTGAATTGCCCTGAAATAATCTCCGGCAAATCATCCTCCACCCTTGGAGTAGTTCCGACCCTGCCCGGTTTGCGCCGGCCAAGATCAGGATTGAAATCACTCTCTGTAAGAGGAATACCTGGTGGGCAACCATCCAGAGTAACCCCTATTCCCTGTCCATGTGATTCGCCAAACAAACCAACCCGAAAAATCCTTCCTGTACTGTTCATGGTATATACAAGATTAAATTAATTATAAATCAACAAATTATATTAAGAGTTACAACAAGACAGAGGCCGCAAAGTTCATGGAGTCCGGGTAAATTTAAACCATTAATCTTTCAATATCTTCATAGAAACCCGGGTAGGATTTGGCCACTGCTTCCGCACCCTCAATTTCAACCTCTCCCTCAGAACCCAAAGCAGCGATGGCGCATGCCATGGCAATACGGTGATCCCCGTGAGAAAAAACAGAACCACCTTTACAAGTCCCCCCCGAGACTATCATCTCATCACCATCAATGGTAACTTTTATACCCATCTTGCCAAACTCCTCCTTTAATGTTCCTGCACGGTTACTCTCCTTGTGAATAAGCCTGCCCGCTCCCCTGATCCTTGTCTCACCTTTTGCAAAGGAGGCAAGACATACGAGTGGCGGGAAAAGATCGGGACAATGAGTTGCATCAAATTTAAATCCCCTAAGATTCGATTTATTTACCGAAACTGAGTCTTGGCCAAAAGAAAAATCCGCTCCGGCACTATCCAGTGCTTCGAGTATCATCTTGTCAGCCTGGGGAGATCTGGTATCAATATTTTCAACTGTCACCTGTCCGCTTATAGCACCGGCAACAAGCAAAAAAGCCGCAGCACTCCAGTCCCCTTCAACCATATACCGCTCTGGACTGTACATCTGACGGTTCCTGACAAAAAACTCATTATAATCATTATTCTCAGCCTCCACCCCGAAACTTTTCATAACATCAAGGGTGATATCTATATATGGACGGCTTTTAAGATCCTGAACCCTGATTATCATATCATTTTCTGCATAAGGGGCAGCTATAAGCATTCCGGTAAGCACCTGTGAACTAAACGCGCCATCAACCATGACAATGCCGCCCCTTATGGGTCCGTGAACGGTTAAAGGCAGATATCCCTCACTGGTTTCGCACTGCACGCCCATGGCCTTCAATGAATCCTCAACCACACCCATAGGACGTGTAAGCAATGAACCCTCCCCGGTGAGTGTTACAGGCTTATCAAAAACAGCGGCAATAGAAGAAAACATGCGTATACTCAATCCTGCTTCACCGCAGTCAAGGGGTTCACCGGGCACTTTCATGCCGCCGGAAATTAATACACTGCCGGCAGATTTTTCCACTCCGGCCCCCAGCTGCCTGACCACATTTATTGCAGCACATACATCATCAGAGCTGCCGGGTAAAAGTATTTCAGACCGTCCACCGGCCATAGCAGCTATGGCAATGGCCCTCTGGGCAAAGCTTTTGGAAGGGGGAGCCTGCACTCTACCCCTTATCTCCGAAGGCTTTAATTTTTTCTTCATCAATTATTTTATTTATCTGTTCATCACTCATTCCCCTGCCGTCAACCAGCATATCAGCACAAAGAACATACCTGCTATCCTGATCCTCACCTTTGAATGTAATTATCTTCAGGTTATGACTTACTATAACTTCCTTAAGCCCTTTTTCCATGATGGTGGTATCGGCATCCCTGCCGGTGAAAAGTTGGTAAGCTTCAACTGCCTGATGCAACAGCCACCTGTCTCCTTTTATGACCCTCCCTGATAATTCTTTACCTGTAGTTGATTCCTTTGGTGACCTGTAATTTGCATCAATAACAATCAGATCGTCATGAATATCTTTTTTATCAAACGGTAATATACCCGGTGGAAGGGTCAGTACAAGAACATCAAAATATCTCAGCATATTTACAGCCTCGTCAAGAGGTGCAAAGCTGCACCCTGCCTTTTCAGCAAAATCAACGGCCTTCCCGGCAGTTCTGTTTGAAATCAAAACATCAGCACCGGCATTAATAAGTCCTTGTGCTGCAGCTTTACCTGCTCCTCCGGCTCCCATCACCATGCATTTTTTACCGGCAGGATCAATGCCTGCTTCACCCAGTGAGCCTGTTATACCCCTGGTATCGGTATTAAATCCAAATAGTCTGCCTTCTTTACTTATTATTGTGTTCACTGCCCCCACTTTTTCAGCATCAGGTGAGAGACTGTCCAGCCAGGGTATCACATCCTCCTTGAAAGGGGTGGTAATATTTGCGCCGGACAATCCAAGCATTCTGATGATCTCGCATACGGCCCTGCCAGACTCTCCATGGATGCGGGTATAAAAAGCATTTATCTCATGGAAGCTAAACAGGGAGTTGTAAAGCTGCGGACTTTTACTGTGGAGCACCGGATTACCGAAAACGGCATAATATCTTTGCAACTGTGTATGCTGACCATGCCTGTTAAATAAATCATCCATAGGATGATATTTTCTCTATAAGGCCGGCCATCTCGTTATATTCAATCTGACCATCAGCAGTCAGCTGATCATCATCAACTGAAGCAAATGTAAAAGGAGCACCCAGGAACGGAGATGCCAAACGGGTAATAATACCCATTGACCCCATGCCTACAGCAACGATATCTCTGTGATGCGAATACAAGCCCAGAAGCAGGGCAGCCTCTGAGGGATGATTAACCTGGGAGGCAATTTTTACAATATCTGCATCCATATTAAACATCTCGTCAACAACCTTGTCCAGTTCAGCCTGTGAGGGAGTATGCGTATAATAATGACGGGACAGAATAAGCCTTGAATCAGATGCTTTTACAAGTTTTATAATGCTGTCTCTCCAGCCGGGTTCAGCATCAGCTTCAACATCTACCCAGGCAGCACCGTATTCAATAGCAATTTCCAGCAGCCTGGACCGCTCCAAATTATTATAATTGCCCTCACGGCAGGTAGCAATCAAATTGTTATGAGCGGTAAATACTGCCCTGATTTCATCTTCGCTCAGGCCAGCAAGGTCCAGACGTATTTCAGCCATCTCAACCTTATTCAGAATACCGGCAATCGCATCAAAGGGAATTTTTCCGATGCTAACGCATATCTTTGTCTCAGTTTCCATTCAGAGTAAAGTTTTTTAATTCGTCAATATCTATTTGTTCAACAATAACATCGCCAATGCCTTTCATCAGGATGAAGTGAACCGATCCGGCCTCCTTTTTCTTATCCATAATCAGCGCGTCAAAAACAGCACCGGGATCAGCATTGATCTCAACAGGGAGATCATAGGCTTGCAGAAGGTTAAGTATTCTTGTTCTTTCCTGCTCTTTCAGCAAGCCTTTTTCAACAGATAATTTAGCGGCAAAGGCAAGTCCAACCGAAACTGATTCCCCATGCGGCATACCCGTAACCTTTTCTACTGCATGACCAAGGGTATGTCCCAGATTCAGTTTCCTTCTTTCACCCTGTTCCAGCTCATCCATCTCTACAATTTCTGATTTTATCCTGGCAGACCGGTTAACCAGAAACTCCATTTCATTGCGCTCTTTTGCCAGAATCTGAATACTTGACTTTTCCAGGTGCACGAACTGGTCGTAGTCTTTAATAAGAGAGTGTTTGATAACCTCGGCCATCCCATTTACATATTCATTGTCGGGGAGACTGATAAGCAGATCAACATCACAAATAACAAATTCAGGCTGCGTAAATGTTCCTATTATATTTTTGTATCCATCGAGGTTTACTCCATTTTTTCCTCCAATTCCGGCATCTACCTGTGCAAGTAGACTTGTAGCAACAAACCCGAATTTTATCCCCCTCATATATATTGATGCGACAAACCCGGCAAGATCACAAACCACTCCTCCCCCGATACCGGTAATAAAAGATTTTCTGTCAGCCCCGTTCTCCAGTAACCACCGACAAATATCCGCAACTACATTCAGGTTTTTGCTTTTTTCACCAGGTTCAATTATATAAACAGGACATTCAGGGAACCTGGCACGGTAAAGCGAATCCAGATTTTTATCGGTAATAATAAACGTGTTTCGCCTTTCAATATATTTATTCAGGTTCTGGAGGCACTCCCCCACATAAATATGAGATTGCCGGTTGTTCAAATTAACTGAAATATTTTCCATAAATAACTTTGTAATATATTGAAGTAATTAGCTATCAATACAATATGAGATCACAATACAGGTTAATACTTGCAAATGAGTGCAGATCCTGAATTATGTAGTAAAGTTAAACTGAAATTTTCATTTTTCAACTATCCCTGAACAGGAGGATTGAATATGACATGACTCCTTCTGTATCTCATTAAAGAGCCTGTGAATAAAATCCGGACGCAACCCGTCTTCTGTAGCCATGCCAAGAAGCCTTTTAAGGGTTTGCTCCCATTTAGCACCCCGTGCAGTGGTTAATTGTCCGGGAGAATTAACCCGGGCAATCTGGCGGGAAAGATCCATTCTGTTGGCAATAGTGTGAATAAGGAGATCGTCCACCATATCCATCTCTGAACTTAACTCATCCACGGAAGATTCATTTGTTCCGTTGTAGCTGGTTTTTTCAAGGTTCAGGCTTCTTATGATATCAAAAAAACCTCCTGGAGTAACCTGTTGGGCAGCATCACTCATAGCTTTTTTGGGGTCAGGATGAACCTCTATCATCAGTCCGTCGGCACCATTCTCCAGTGCTTTTCTGGATATCAGCGGGACAAGGCTGCGCTTTCCAGAGATATGACTGGGATCATTGATCATCATTATTCCGGGAATTCGCTCTTTAAGAAGCTGGGGAATCTTCCATATTGGCGGATTACGGTAAATTGATTTTCCCCAAATTGAGAACCCCCGGTGTATGGCTCCGACATCTTTTAATCCAAGTTTCAAAAACCTGTTAATTGCACCGAACCAAAGCTCTACATCGGGGTTGAGCGGATTTTTAACAAGTACCGGTATATTGACTCCCCTGAGTGATTCTGCAATTTCCTGCACAACAAAGGGGTTGCTCACCGTCCTTGCTCCGATCCACAAAAGATCAACATCGTATTTCAAGGCCTCTGCAACATGCTTTTCAGAGCCTACTTCGGTTGCCACTTTCATGCCTGTTTCTTCTCTTACCATCCGAAGCCATTTCAGTCCCTCAACACCAACACCCTCAAATGAACCAGGCAATGTGCGGGGTTTCCATAATCCTGCACGAAAATAATCCACGTTACCATTCAACACTAAAGCATTAGCTGTTTCAAGTAATTGTTCCGGAGATTCTGCACTGCACGGACCGGCAATAATAATCTTTTTTCCTGATTCCGTCTTCTGCCTTTTAACATTTTCCATTGCCCAACTCGTTAAGTTTTTCATAATTACAAATGTTTATATGCTGATAAAAAATCCTCTCTTGACCTGTTGGCTTTTTCAATAAGCCTGGTGAGCGATTTCCATTTCCTTTCCTTTATCATATTTCTTATATCTGACAACCTCTCTATCATATCATCAATACTGCCGGCAAGAAATTCACTATTGTGCTCAAAAATAGGTATCCACATCCCGGCAGGACTGGAGGCCAGTCGCGTAGAAGATTCAAAACCGGACGAAGCAATATTGATCATCGACTCCCTTTTATCGTCCGGGACCTCCGTAAGTGCAGATAAGCAATATGCAACTACCTGGGGTAGATGAGATATCTGCGCTACATAAAGATCATGCAGACCGGGTTCCATATAGATAATATCCATACCCAGTCTGCCGAAAACAAAGGATGCCGTATCAAGAGCATGTTCAGAGGTTTTATCATGTTCACAAATTACAACTTTCCTGTTACGGAAAAGTCCGGCATCTGAAGCCTCCGGGCCTGACACGGCCAGACCCGCCATTGGATGAGCTGCAACAAATTTGACCCGCCGGGAATGATCCTTAACACTTTGGCAAATTGCTGATTTAACCGAGCCGGCGTCTATCACAACCGAGCGGTCACCGACAAGGTCAAGTATAACGGGCAGCAATTTAATAGCAGCGTCCACGGGCACAGAGATAATAACCAGGTCGGCAGAAATCACAGCTTTTTCAAGCGACATGCTCCGGTCTATCCATCCCCGGTGCAAAGCTTCCTGCAGATGCCCTGTGTTATTATCGACCCCGACAATTTCAGAGGCAACATCCCTGAGACCCTCTGCCATGGAGCATCCCATCAAACCTGTTCCTACAATGGCTATCTTCATCTTCTCCGCTTGTATGTTTGTATTTTTCATGGATGGTTCATTTAACGATATTCAAAAAAAAAGGCCCCTTGGAAAGGGGCCTTTTTTAACTATTATATAAATGTTCAGTTCATTACATAGTCCGGCCCCTTTTATTGGAAAAATAAAAGAAAAAAAAGTTGCTGGTAAAATATGTATGAGCTAATGCCATCGTTCAAATTCTTATTTCAATGCAATTATAATGATTTTTTGTTGTTTCTCACCAACAAAATAAATATTTTTTTTCAAAAACAGTTATAATTTAATTTAAAAATATCTATTTTTACCCTGTCAAAAAGATATATCAATAAATGCAAAACATAATAAACAATAAAATATGGTGGTGGCACGGCTTTATACAGGGCTGTGTTAAGCACTATTATTGTTAATATTGATAAAGTACATAAGTATTAATAACAAAGCCCGCTTAGCATAGCGGGCTTTGTTTGTTTAAATAATCATTAGTGTAACGAATGTTTAATCGTAATAATAAAAAAAATATGGACCCTGTCAGTTTAAAAGCCTCGGTAGAATACTTTTCAGCCGACACACTCACCCCGGTTGGAATTTACCTCAGACTGCGTGATGTCTTTCCTCAGAGCCTGTTACTTGAATGTGCGGATTTCAGTTCCAGGCAGGATGCATATTCATATATATGCCTAAATCCGGTTGCAGGAGTAGAAGTAACAAGGGGGGAAATCCGAAGGTATGCTCCTGGAAAACAAATGATTACCGAATCAGGAATGAAGCATAACGATATGATTTCGGCAATTGATCTTTTCTCCTCTTCAATAGTGATAGAAGGTATGCCAGAAGAAAAAATCCTTCCCGGGATTTTTGGGTTCACCTCATACGATGCAATTAACTATTTTGATAATGTAAACATAAAAGATCACAACCGGTCCTCACCTGTTCCTTTAATAAAATATGATCTCTATTCGGTTATTATTGCCATTAATCATTTCAATAATACAATGTCAATATGCGAACTGGGAAAAAACAAAGAAAATAAACAAACAAAAAAGATAATATCGCACCTGGCAAATAGAAACACAACAACCTTTCCATTTGAAATTACCGGTGAAGAGGAAAGTAATCTCAAAGATGACAAGTACCTGGAAATGGTTTTACAGGGGAAAAAGCATTGTGCCAGGGGAGATGTATTTCAAATTGTTCTTTCACGCAGATTTCAGCAGTCTTTTCATGGAGACGAATTTTCTGTCTACAGGGCTCTGCGTTCTGTAAATCCCTCTCCCTATCTTTTTTACTTCGATTACCTTGGGTATAAACTGTTCGGATCTTCACCCGAGGCACAATTGCAAATAAATGAGGGTGTTGCCACGATCAACCCTATTGCAGGGACTATACCCAAAACAGGAGACAAGATCAGTGACGAAGAACTTACCAGGGCCCTTATTGCCGACCCGAAAGAAAACTCCGAACATTCAATGCTGGTTGACCTGGCAAGAAACGACCTTAGCCGTCATTCAAAAAATGTCAGAGTAAGTACATATAAGGAAGTGCATGCCTATTCTCACGTTATCCACCTTGTTTCTACTGTAACCGGCGATTTGAACGAAGTTAAGAACAAATACCGGGTTTTTGCAGACACCTTCCCCGCCGGAACCCTTTCCGGTGCACCAAAACACAGGGCCATACAGCTGATTGACCAGATAGAACCCACAAGCCGAGGTTATTATGGCGGGGCCATCGGGTTTATTGGTCTTAAAGGGACACTGAATCATGCCATAATGATAAGGTCTTTTGCAAGTTATAACGGCAAACTTTTTTACCAGGCAGGAGCAGGCATTGTTATCGACTCGGTGCCCGGGAAGGAATTAACCGAAGTAAAAAGCAAACTATCAGCACTTAGAAAAGCACTCAAAATGGCAGAAAACATAAAATAAAAATATCATGGCCAGAATTCTTATAATAGATAATTATGATTCGTTCACATACAACCTTGTACATTATGTAAATGAGTACCATCAGCATCAAACAGATGTATACAGGAATGACCAGATTACCACCGCTGAAATAGACAGGTATGACGGGTTGATTCTCTCACCCGGTCCGGGAGTTCCCTCTGAGGCAGGCAGACTTCTGGAGATAATAGACAAATACAAGGAGAAGAAAAGGATTTTCGGAGTTTGTCTGGGCTTGCAGGCTATAGCCGAAGTATTTGGAGGCACCCTGCTGAACACTGAAAAGGTTTACCATGGTGTGGCCACAAACATCAATATACTTGAACCCAAACACTATCTTTTCAGGGACCTGCCTGATAATTTCCAGGGAGGAAGATATCATTCCTGGGTGGTGGAGCGTACAACAGTGCCAGCCTGCCTGAGAACCGATGCTTATGATGACCAGGAGTATATTATGGCTATGAGTCACCTTGAACTGGACATTTGTGGTGTTCAGTTCCATCCGGAGTCTATTCTGACTCCGGATGGTAAAAAGATAGTTTTCAACTGGCTTAGGAAATTTGATGAACACCCGTACTGAAATTTTCACCATACAGCAAACACAATAAACAAATGAAACCCGCATCAGCCTTCGGCAGACAAAATAAAATGAATAAAGCATGCGGGTTCCATGAGAGTGAAATACTGAATATGAATACCATGCCTTAGTAAATATTGATTTTATATTAGATAA